>CAYUGI010000167.1:4426-15138 GCA_964444105.1 uncultured Pirellulaceae bacterium | reverse complement strand
GAATGATTCGTGCTAACCGGGAGGGTTCTCAGGATGAGGTGGTGTTTAATTTTTGCCGTCATACTCGGCTTGTCCGTCACGGACGCAGTGTCTCATGCCCAACAACACGGGCCTCCGAGACAAGGCGAGGCTGAACGTCTCGCTGGGCAACGTTCACGCTCAGAATATTCTGAGCACTCTGATGCGGGTTACTTTGCCAAGTCCGGCGTCGTTCGCTTTCTCCTAATCCAAGGACGACTCCAACTAGATGCTCCGCGGCATCGCAAAGGATCCCAATCGTTTGACCAAGACGGTGTTTACGAGAGCATCACCGTGACCGCCCAACGCGGTATCCCTTCGGTTCACTACGTCTGCCAAACCGCTCATCAACACTTGACCCTCAGCGTGGCGAATGCCACTGACCTTCGTGTCGAATCGTTCCTTCCCTTGACGGGTGAAAGAGCCTTGCTGCAACAACCCAATGTTGGTGAAATCGTCTGGAGCACGTCTCGCGGAACGCTGAAAAACGCATTTCAAGGCGACACGTTGCTACACATTCATCGGGCCGATCCAGTTGGTTTTTCATTGCATTGTGGTGCATTGTCCAAGCGACTGTTACGCGGAAAGTCTCTTGGAGACATCGAAAAAGCAACCAAGCAAGCCATGCTTCAGCAGATAGACGACGGTGACTTTGAATCAATGAATCGCGCCGATGTTCTGGAATGCGTTGAACGGCTGGGTGCGAAAAAACGTTCGGTTCGCGTCTCTGCCTCCAAGCAAATACTGCGGTGGGGCACCCCCGTCCTTCCAGTCCTCCGCTCCATCGATGCAAACACATTGACGTGCGAGCAACGCAATCGGCTGACCAAGACAATGAACCAGCTCAGAAGGGTGGACAACGATACGCCTTCGTCATTGGCAACGATGCTCCGCAACGACCAAGACCACTGGCAATCAATCGCCAGCGAACTGAGTGACGATCAAATCCAACTTGCCAACCGCCATCTAAACGATGCTGGCTTGAGGGAGTTGCTGATGCCGACTGGGCCAATCGAGCGGATAGCCGGGAGCGAGCGATTGACGCGTTAGTGCGTTTGCGATGTTGGCAACCGAGCGATTCGTAGATCGATGTTCTCGTCGCCGCTTGCCATTAAGACTTGCAGCTTCATCTCGGCGTTGGGTTCGCCTGGTAATTCCATTCCCGGCGAACTACCCCAGAATTTCTTTTTGCCCGCAGTCGTTTCCAGTTCCAACTGAGGAACGGTCGTCTGCCTTGGGTCGCCATGGACACCAATTTTTTTAATCACGACCCTACGATTTGACGCTGCATGCTCGTTGTAAGGCGCGATGATCGCTGCGACTCTTGCAGCCGCTTCCACACGGACATCGCCGAACTTGGTACCCATCGATCCGCGCGGGTAGGTGTTGGGCACCGAGATGTGGATGTATCGCTGTGTTTCTTCGCCGGAGAAATCATCCGGAGGCAGAACGACGCCTTCACCATCGATGGCAAAGAACGCTCGGCCAACGACATCGCTGTGCTGACTGATGACGCTGACCATCGCGACGGGCTTGCGGTAATCCAATCGGACGTCGATATGCCCGCCTGGCATTTTGCGAACGCTATTTACTTGGCGGACCCACGGATGGGTCGAAAACGCGGACGCGATCTTGGCAGTCGCCTGCGTATCGAGCAACGACAGGTTTTCCATTGCGGTCGCTTGATAGACCGTTTGGACAATGTCGCTGCGAACATAAGCCGGCGGCGTTGTCACTTCGAACTGCGTTGCATCGACACCGTAGTACTTGCTGTTCATGTACTCGGCACCCCACTGATGCCAAGCGAAGTAGCCACCAATAATCAGCATCGCTGGCCAGACGAAAGAAAGCACTGCCGGGGCACGAATCAACCGACGCATCAAACCACGTATTGGCCGATTGTCAGGCTCGTCGTATCTCATTCCCACGTGTGCCTCGCCAATCCATTGAATTTGGCCACCGAAATTAGACAGCTGGGTGCTGGCCTAAAAACATTGGGTTTCCGTTCTGACAGATCGATCTTCCGTGTCGATGCGTCATCCCAAGCTCTCACTTACCAAATCTGCAGATTCAGTTGCAAGTCGATACCGCTTTGCATCAACACTTGCTCACGCACCCGCTGGATCAGCCTGACACACTGTTCGCTGGTGGCACCCTCATGTGCAATCAGATAATGCGGTTCCTTGGAATCGAGAGACACATCACCCTCTCTCACGCCGGCCAGCCCGACGTTTTGGATCAAGTCTTTTGCTGGCATTCCATCGGGATCAATGAACGGCATCGCGATTCGACGTTCTTCGGCTGGCCTGGAGGCGTTGCGCGTGATCCAAAGCTTTTGAAGACGCTTGGTCAAAGCAGGAGCATCGCGTGTTTCCAGATCGAAGACGACTTCCAAAACGGTTTGGCCGCTCAGCGACGTCTTGCGATGCGAAAATCCGACGTCTGATTGCGGAATCGTTCGTTTAGTGCCGTCTTTTTCGAGGACAACAACACTGTGAACGACTGAGCCAATGTCACGGCCTTCGCTGGAAACATTACCAACCACCGCAGCACCAACGCTTCCTGGGATGCCGACGAGATGCTCTAGACCGGCCAACCCAGCTCCAACGGCTTTGATGACGGCATGTGAAAGTTTGGCCCCTGACCCGGCCGTCATTTTGCCATCGCTAATCGAAAGCTGGCTGGTGGGTGCCGCGGCAAGCGAAATTACGATCCCGTCAAATCCCGCTTCTCTGACCAAAACATTGCTTCCACCACCCAGGATTCTCGTCGCGATGTTGGCTTTGTCAGCCGCTTGCACGATCTTTGCAAGTTCGTCTTGGTCAATCGGTTCGGCAAAATAGCGAGCTGGACCGCCAATTCCCAACCATACATGTGGGCCAAGAGGTTCGTCGGCTCGAATCAAGTGTTGCAGTTCGTCAGGAAAGCTCATCGTCAGATCAATTGTACAGGTCAATTGTGCAGTGTCAGAATCGAGCCTCAAGGATAACCCATCGCGCAAAAAAAAGCGTCGGGCGGGATTGAATTTCACCGCCGACGCTTTGGAATTTAGCTGGGTTGTTGGCTGCCTAGCCGCGACGCTTGTCGATCGCTCGCTTGACGAGCTTGCGAACGGGCTGTTTGGGCTGGTAACCCATCAGCTTTTGACGTTCCCATTTGCCTTCATCGTTCTTGGTGAACATGATGATCTGCGGAAGCATCTTCTCGCCTTTGCAGATTTGCTCACACAACTCTGGCTCGGCATCACGATCGATCACAGCAACGCTGACGGCGTCTAATTCACCGGTTTGAACCATGGGGCGAATCGTCGTATCTTTCAAAACATTGCAAGCAGTACACCATTCGGCTCCAACAACTACCATCAGTGGCTTCTGTTGGGCGACGGACTCTTTGTAAGCCGTCTTGTAATCATGGGTATTGGTGGGCTCGCTTGTCACACTCGCGAGAACGGCAGCCAAAAGCAACGAAACCATTCCTTACTCCTTGTATCGAGGATGGACCTTCCTTAGTAGTTACCGACACCATGTCGGCGGGCAGTGAGGACCACAGGAATCGATAAGTGGTGATCCGAAAACCGGGATAAGAACTACGTAGGCGTCTAACTTCCTCGTTACCCAGCTATCGGTCCTTCTACGTCTTTCCATCGCCAAAACCGTGGCGAGGCTAGGTAACGTGCGGGCCTTGTTTGAAAGAATCGGCAACGATTGTTCAGATAAGAGCCCAAACTTGAAACGTCCCGTTACGGTTAGCTAGCAAAGGCTTTCCGATCATGCGTTACGTGCAAGTTGCGGGGAGTATATGGCTGGTCTTGAACCCATCAAGGGTCACCAACAAGATTTCCCCAGATTGACTAACCCAGAAATCCCGCAATCTGCCTCGTGCGATATTTCACCACGCAATGGACGGCCCTAAACCGTTTCTCCGCAACATCTTGGGACATGCCAAAGCGGTGCGGCAAATTGAACCACCCGCCCAGGTTGGGGAGATAGGCAACCTCAAAGTTTTTATTGGTTTTCAAGGGATACGGAGGTCCCAATTTGAAGCAAGCAAATGAAACTCGCTTGATGCCGTCAGGTGTGTTGCGAGGTGCCAGCAAGTGTGTCGGGAAGTGTGTGTCGGGCACTGTACCGCATTCGCCACAACGGTTCCCAAGCCCGATTCGTGCCCTGCCTGCGTACACCCCGCGATTACTTGGCTTATTTTCAAAGGCATCCGTTCTCGGTAGCTTCTGTTTGGCGACTTTCCGATAAGTTTTCATGGGCGAATGGATTCCGTCAGCAGCGTTTTCTCCCCGAGTTCTCCACAATGTTCCTTGCCGATATCCAATCCTCAGCATGAAACTTCGCATCGGACTGATCGGCTTAGGCGACGCGTGGCAAACACGACATCGACCTGCCCTTCGCGTACTTCAGGATCGTTTTGACGTTCGCGCCATTTTCAGCACGGTTTCAAAACTGGCCGAGAATTCCGCCGCAGAATTTCAAGCCGACGCCGTTGATGGGTATCGAGCACTGATGTCTCGCGCCGACATCGACGCTGTTTTGATTTTGGAGCGTTCATGGCTGGGATGGCTACCTGTGTTGGCGGCGTGCGAATCAGGAAAAGCCGTCTACTGGGCAGGCGATCTGGATTTTGATCCGCACCGCGACGAGGGCGTCCGAAAACAAATCGAAGCGTCCGGCGTGGCGTTCATGACCGAGTTCCCCAGGCGGTTCGCCCCAGCCACTCTGCGTTTGAAAGAGCTGATTGCGACGCGACTGGGCGCGCCCAAACTGATTTTCTGCCACCGTCGTCTTCTCGGTACCGAAACGGACACAACGCGAACAGACACCGAATTCAATTTGGTGGAGCAAGAATTAGTCGAGCTTGTCGATTGGTGCCGTTATGTCGTCGGTCGTGAACCAAGTGAAGTCAGTTGCGTTTCGCATGCCAGCACCACGCAATCCGCAAGCGATGAAAAAGTTGACAAATCGGGCATTGATTCCACTACTGGGGGAAACAAAACAGATGTCGCGGGTGCTTGTTCGCCTCGCAGCGAAGTTGGTTCGGATTATCAATGCCTGTCGTTGCAGTTTCCCACGATCGAAAACGGCTCTTCTGTGACGGCTCAGATCAGCTGCGGAAGCTACATTCCGCAAAACTGGCCCGAAGCGGTGAATTTTCGTCCGCCCGCAGCAATGCAAATCTGTTGTCAGCGAGGCGTTGCCTTTATCGACTTGCCATCCAGCATCACATGGTTTGACGACGCCGGGCGGCACATGGAGTCTCTGGATACCGAATCGCCCGTAGGTGAACAGTTGCTGACAGCGTTTCACCGCGCTGTGACAAGCTTGGTCCGCAATATCGGCGACTTGAACGATGCTTACCGAGCGGCCTCCATCTTGGCCGCTGCGCGGCAGAGTTCACAATTGGGACGTCGAATCGACGTCTAGACCATTGCGATGAGGCAGCACCATGCGATGACGCTGCACCATTGCGATGAGGCTGCACCATGCGATGAGGCCGCGCAGCGATTTGCACTCTCCGCTTGATGAAACCTACAAAGCTTACCAGCTAAAAAGCTCAACCGTCTGAATACGTTAGACTGGGCGACGGGTTCGTCAGTTTCGGGCTCAACCGTTTCGGGCAGATAGGTTTACGCTGCAAGATTGACGCTGCGGCTTTGCAAACATTCGACGCTTACGGGGTCATTCATGGTCACTCCTGAATCCGAACGCAATCAGCCTGAGCGAAAGGAATTCGCTGGCCCGAAAAACGACCTTGAAACGAAAGGACTCGATTCGGGAGGCACTACTGGCAAGGCATCTAACGCCCGTGGTCCATCCGCCAATCACCCGTCAACTGGCCAACTACTCACCACACTGATTAATTCGGCCGACCATCTAGTCTGGTGCACGTCACTTTGTGGTCGTCAACTTCTGTATGCCAATCCGGTCGCCGAACGCATCTATGGCCGGCCGTTCGATGTGCTCACTTCCAATCCTGACTACTGGATTGAAGCGATTCATTCCGATGATCGCTCCATGGTGCTTAACAATCTGAATGACCTGATGCAGCGTCAGCAAATTGAGCAAGAATATCGCATCGTTCGCCCCGATGGATCAGTCGTCTGGTTACACGATCGCATCAGCGTTGTTCATGACGATGAAGGCCAACCAATCTATGTCGGTGGCATCGGCACGGACATCACCGCGATTCGCGAGTCCGAAGCGATGTACTTGTCGTTGGTTGAAAATTTGCCACTGCACATCATTCGCAAGAACATAGACTTGCAGGTTGAATTTGGAAACCAACGCTACTGCGAATCGATGGGCATTACGCTGGACGAAGTGATCGGCAAGACAGACTTCGACCTATTCCCCGCTGATTTGGCTCAAAAATATGTAGAAGACGACCGCCGTGTGATCGAAACCGGTCAAGTTTTTAATGATATCGAGAACCATCAAAACTCGGACGGGGAACGTGCTTACGTCGAGATTTTCAAAGGCCCAACACGAAATTCGCAAGGTGAAATCAATGGCGTCCAAATCATGTTCTGGGATGTCACCCAACGTAAACTAGCTGAAGAAGAGGTGCGAATTGCCCGGGACATCGCGGAGCAAGCTTCCCAAGCGAAGAGCGAATTCTTGGCCAATATGAGCCACGAAATCCGGACCCCAATGAACGGCATCATTGGCATGACCGAACTGCTCTTCAGCACTTCGCCCTCACCTGATCAACGCGGTTACTTGAGCATTGTCAAGCAATCCGCGCACTCCCTGCTTCGATTATTGAACGACATTTTGGACTTCTCCAAAATCGAAGCCGGCAAACTCGACCTGGAGAAAAGCGACTTCGACATTCGCGACTGCGTAGGGCATGCCGTACAAACACTCAGTGGGCCCGCCGGCGAAAAGCGCCTGGACCTGCTTTGCTCAATCGACCCTAACTTGCCAGATGTCTTGTCAGGTGATCCAGGAAGGCTTTCACAAGTCATTGTCAATCTGGTCGGTAATGCTGTGAAGTTCACTGAAGTTGGCGAAGTTGAACTTAACGTGTCAGAGCAGTCTCGTGACGGTGATTTCATTCGCCTGCGATTTTCTGTTCGTGATACCGGCATCGGAATTCCGCAGACACAACAAGAAAAAATATTCGAGTCATTTCGGCAGGCCGATGCTTCTACCACACGCAAATACGGTGGCACGGGATTGGGATTGGCGATCTCATCGCAGCTGGTCGAAATGATGGGTGGACGCATCACGGTCCAAAGCGTGGACGCAGAAGGATCCACCTTTCATTTCGTGGCGAATTTCACAGTCGCTTCGCAATGCACGTCAACGCCTCCTCTGGAGCAGGTCCGCGGCAAAGGCGTTCTGATCGTTGATGACAACGCACGCAGTCGAACCATACTTACGCAGATGCTTGATCGCTGGCAGTTGAAGCCTCAGGCGGTCGATGGAGGCGAAGAAGCGCTGAGGCAATTGCGCGCAGCGACTGATGCCAATCGACCGTGCGAGATTGTCATAATCGACAGTGTCTTGCCGGAAATGCACGGTTTCGAGCTAGCGAGAAGAATCCGTGCGGACAAACACTTAGCCAACTGCAAAATCCTGATGCTTTCGCCCGCTGTCCAAGCGGGTGACATACAACGCTGCCGCGAACTTGACATTTCGCGGTACATGCAAAAACCCGTCGTGCAATCAGAACTGCTGGAGACCATTGCTGAAGTCACGGGAGCCACGTCGCCGCACGGATCCAACGAGGACAAAAACCGTAACTATCTCGCCGGCTTGAAAATCTTGTTGGCCGAAGATGGCAAGGTCAATCAGCAAGTTGCCGTCGGATTGCTGCAGCGCAACGGACACGAAATCACCGTCGCCAACGACGGTCTCGAAGCGGTCGATGCGATCAACCAAGGCGATTTCGACTTGATATTGATGGATGTGCAAATGCCTAACATGGATGGCTTGGAGGCGACCGAGACCATTCGAGCATCCGAACAAAATTCGGCGACCAGAATTCCGATCATCGCGATGACAGCGGGCGCGATGAAGGGCGATGAGCAACGATGCTTAGAGGTCGGCATGGACGCTTATCTGTCCAAACCAATCAGCCCGGAAATACTCTACGAAACCATCGAGCGGTTTGCCTGTGAACGACCTCGCGCATCGCGTGAAACAGAGTCGCCTCAAAGTGAATCGAGCTCTCCGTCCCAAAGCAACGAAGCGATCGACGTTGAGGCTGTTCGGCAAATCTGCCAAAACGATGAAGTTCGTGTTCGACGCTTGGCGAAATCTCTGCTGGACGAATCGTTTTCCTTGATTTGCGAAATGCAAACAGCGCTCGCCGAGAACGATTTGAAGTCATTGCACCGGTGTGCGCATACGCTGAAGGGTTCCGCCGGTATTTTTGGTGCATCCAAAGTCAAAAACAATGCCCTGAAGCTCGAACTGGAAAGCATGGCAATGTTAAGTGACGACGAATCAGTGGATTCACTCAAGCCACTTTTGGAAAACCTAGTCGCAAGCGTCTTACCAATGACCAAAGCACTTGAGACGTTGGCTGCAGAATAGCAGGCGACTTAGTTTGAAGAATGCTCACTTGACGTCGAACGCGCCTGAATTTCGCTAGCCGGTGTTTTTCGGGTGAAACGCATGACGCGTTCGCCATGCCACCAAAGCCAAAGCAAAACGCAGCTCGCTCCGGCGATTGAAACAACAGCACTTTGCAATAACTGGCTGTACTCGATGACGACGGGATAGCCCGCGTATCCGTAGGTTAAATAGAGCTGGCCGGCATTGAACGCAATGACGCCAATGAGTGCCACAACAATACGAATCGCTAAACGCCAAGGTGCTGCAGCCATGATCAAAACCGGCGTGACGTGAATCAGACTTTCCACCGCAAACGCGACTGCGATCATCCAGTTAGGCCAAGTTGTTCCGCTATCTTCGATGTACTGATTTAATCTCGGCACCAGCGACAAGAAAACTGCAATCCCTGCCGTCCAGTAAAGCAACTCGGCGATCGACAAGGGAGACTGCGACGGCAGGGCCCTCGCATCTTCATGAACGACGCGAAACCCCATCATCCGCCTTAGCAATGCAAAACAGGACAACGTGAACACGATTGAGATGACTTTGTGAATCCAAAACACGCACTCTTGCCAATCGGTTCGCATCCACCATGGCCACCGCGCGTGAGACGGATAAAGAACCGCTGTCAAAATCTCGTACGCGGCAGGAATACCGATGACAAGAAACAGGATCGCCAAGAGAACTTTTCCAACGCACTGAAGGTTCATTGGGCTACGCCAGACTATCAACATCGCCATCGCTGCGATGCAATGCGAGAGAATCGCGATGGCACAGAATGACATTGTCCCGATCACGCTTCTGGTCCATTGGAGGGCGACCCAATGAAATCCACTGCGAAAAAACCAGAGCATCAACGGTCCTGCGATGACTGCGAACAGGATCCGCTTTTCAAAGTGACGACGGCGCTGTTCGTCATCCATCACGCGACAAAGTCACTTGGCTCAGAATAACCGTTTCTGGACATCGCTGCTTCGACAAGCATCTCAACACGTACGACTCGCAACGAAGCGAACAAAGTACCGTGTTGCTTCGGCGTTAGACCAAGAACGTCAGCAGCTTGCTGAAAGTAAATGCGGCTCGATTGCAGCATGGGATCCTCAGTAGTATTTCAACAACAATTTTTGCATCACGCTGCCGCAAAACCAATTTGGTAGAATGGCATCGCATCACCAAGGCTACATTCTATTCCACATGCACCCCGCATGCTTAACGGAGGCAACTTGCTAAACGAACACATCGTCTCGAATATTCGCGGTAATCGCATTCAGTCCGGCTTTCTGATTTTCGGAATGGCGTGCGTCACCGCATTGATTGGCTTTGTTCTTGGCGGCCAGCTTGGTCTGGGGCTTGCCATCGCCGCCTGCATCGCAATGGCATTCTTTGCACCGCGTGTATCGCCGCAATTAGTGCTGAAGATGTACAAAGCCCAAGAGATTCCGCAGGCATCATCGCCTGATTTGCATCGACTGTTCGCCGAACTGGTTGACCGAGCGGAACTACCGGTTTCGCCGAGGCTGTATTACATCCCCTCACGAACACTGAACGCCTTCGCCGTTGGCAACCAACGCGACAGTGCCGTGGCAATTACGGATGGGCTGCTTCGACTGTTGAACCCGCGCGAAATCGCCGGTGTCTTGGCGCACGAAGTCAGTCACATTCGCCACAAGGACATGCGAGTGCTTGGCATCGCGGACACCGTTTCACGAATCACCGGTTCGCTCGCTCAGATAGGACAACTGATGCTCTTCCTGGCGGTTCCCACCGCGTTGATGAACGGCGGCTACATGCTGTTGCTCGGCGCGCTGCTGTTGATAAGCGCGCCGATGCTTAGCAACCTCATGCAGTTGGCACTTTCACGAGCTCGTGAGTTCAATGCAGACCTGGGCGCTGTTGCGCTGACGGGCGACGCGGGCGGATTGGCTTCGGCTCTCTTGAAGCTAGAACGCGCGACTTCTAGCGGTGGATTTCCGTGGATCTTTGCGGGAAAAAAGAAGCAAACGGTACCCGCCATGCTTCGCACTCATCCTCCGACCGACGAACGAGTCCGACGCATTGCCGAAGCCGGAGAGTCGCTTATCGCCGATCAGCAGATGCTTCCTCAAACCGCCCAGCACCAGC
>CAYUGI010000167.1:0-4326 GCA_964444105.1 uncultured Pirellulaceae bacterium | reverse complement strand
CCTGACGATTGAAATCGTCGTTCAACTCCCGCCCTATTTTCTTGAATTCACCGTGCGATCGACGCGTTTGATTCAACCGCGATTCCTTTGCCTCTTCGCTGGCTATTTCTGCGTTGTAGGTCTCGCTTCGTTAGCGAAGTCGGAGGAATCGAATGAACGCCAAATCGATTTCTTTGAACGCAAGATCCGCCCGGTCTTGATTCAGCACTGCTACGAGTGTCATTCAGCGGACTCTGATGTTGTTCAAGGTGGCCTGCGCGTGGACCACCCCGACGCGATGTTGCAGGGCGGTGACTCAGGAGTTGCGGTAATGCCGGGCGAACCGGATAAGAGTTTGCTATTGGCGGCTATCAAATATGACGACATGGAAATGCCCCCTGAAGGGCCATTGCCCCCGCGTGTTGTCAACGATTTTGAGCGTTGGATTGAATTGGGGGCTGCCGACCCTCGCGATAGCCAACCACTTACGAACGCGGAAACTGCTCAAGCAATCGATTGGGACGAGGCTCGTTCTTTTTGGTCTTTTCAACCTCCCTTAGCCCAGGCAACACCGTCGACGAATGATGCAACTTGGCTTCAAGGGAAGATCGATTCCTTCATTTTGCAACGACTTGAATCTGCTGCAATTAGACCGAACGCTCGCGCGGACAGACGCACGTTGATTCGCCGATTGTCATTTGACTTAACGGGCTTGCCTCCGTCAGTTGACGAGATTCAGCATTTTGTAGGGGACGAAGCTCCAACTGCCTATAAGTCGCTGGTGGATCGCTTGCTAAGCAGCCCGCAGCATGCTGAACGCTGGACACGAATGTGGCTGGACGTGGTTCGCTATGCGGAAGATCAAGCTCACATTGTCGGCGGCAACGATTCGCTGACCTACCCCAACGCCTACCGCTATCGCGATTGGGTGATCAGTTCGTTATCGAACGACATGCCGTTTGACGAATTTGTGAAATTACAACTGGCGGCCGACTTGATTCGTCCAGATGACCTCGAATCTCATCTTGCGCTCGGCTTTTTGGGCTTGGGTCCGAAATACTATCGCCGCAACGATCCTGCCGTGATGGCTGACGAATGGGAAGATCGAATCGATACGGTCTCTCGTGGCCTGATGGGCTTAACCGTTGCTTGTGCCCGTTGCCACGACCACAAGTTCGATCCGGTTCCCACGTCCGACTATTACGCATTGGCAGGTGTTTTTGCAGGAACAGAAATGTTCAATCGACCGAACAATGCAGATGTCGAGCAAAAGAACGGAGCCGCCAAGAAACCTAAAGATGCCGATCACATTGTCCGTGAGGGAACACCGACGGACATCGCAGTACAAATTCGCGGAGACGCTCTCAGCAAAGGCCCCATTGTCAAGCGTCGTTTCCTGACCGTGCTGAGCGATCAGCCCATTCCGCTCACCAACGGCAGCGGCCGCGGTGACCTTGCCAATGCAATCGCAGATCGTAGTAACCCACTAACGGCTCGTGTGATCGTCAATCGCATTTGGATGCAGCTGATGGGAACGCCACTGGTCGCGTCGCCCAGTAATTTTGGGCATCTGGGATCGCCTCCCACCCATCCTGAACTGCTGGACGATTTGTCAGTTCGCTTCATGGAAAACGGTTGGTCGCTTAAATGGCTACAACGCGAGATCGTTTTGTCGGCCACCTATCAGCAATCCAGCCAAATCGAATCACCGAAGTTGAAAGTCGATCCTGAGAATCGTTTGCGATGGCGAATGCCCAGACGACGTTTGAGTGCCGAAGCTTATCGTGATGCGTTGCTAAACGTGGCCGGCAACATTGAGACAAGCTTGGGCGGCGAGTCCATTCAGCCGGATCAACCGGATTCACATCGCCGCACGCTATACAGCAAGGTCAGCCGGCTTGATCTAAATCCCATGCTGGCCCGATTCGATTTCCCGGATCCGAACGCTCACAGCGCCAAACGACACGAGACCACGACGCCTTTGCAAAAACTCTTCCTGCTCAACAGCCCTTTTCTGATTGCACAAGCCGAAGCGTTGGCCGATCGCCTTTCGCTTCGTCATCAGTCCCGGCAATCCGCGATCGAAACTGCCTACGTGACTCTGTATGGCAGGAAACCGACTGCCGACGACATGCGATTGGGCGAAACCTACCTAGACGAAGGCGGCGACGCGGCGTGGCCCCAGTATCTGCATGCACTCATGATCGGCAACGAAATGTTCATCATCGATTGAGCATCCATCGACAATTGAAACATCACCATGAACTTTTCTCCCAACAACCGACGCGACTTCTTTCGCACCGCAGGCGCTGGTTTCGGAACCGTGGGCATGCTCGGTGCCATGTCGGCACAACAATCGTTGCATGCCGACAGCAGCTTTCCGGTCAGTAGTGGCTTGCACCACGCAGCACGCGCGAAGAGGGTGCTTTTTCTGTTCATGAACGGTGCCCCGTCACACGTCGATACGTTTGACCCGAAGCCAGCCCTTGCAAAACATGAAGGTGAAAAGCCTAGCGAAAAACTCTTCAACGCCAATCGCGCTGCTGGCTACATGCCTTCGCCATTCAAGTTCGCTGCCCATGGCGACAGCGGCCTAGTCATGAGCGAGCTGTTTCCAGAACTCTCCAAACATGCCGACGATTTGTGTGTTGTTCGCTCCATGCACACGGACGTACCCAACCACGAACCGGGGTTGCTTCTGATGCAATCCGGCAACCAGCAACCGATTCGTCCAAGCATGGGTTCGTGGTTGTCGTATGGACTAGGTAGCGAAAACGAAAACCTACCAGCTTTCGTCGCTCTGGCCCCCGGATTGCCAGTGGTCGGGCCACAACTCTGGTCCAACGCGTTCTTACCCGGGCAACACCAAGGCGTTGAAGTAGATACAAACCACCGTGAAGTCGAGAAGCTGATCGCGAACATCCGCCATCCCAAGATGGACCGCCCGACGCAGCGAAAACAGCTTGACTTGGTGGCGAAGCTGAACGCACAACACCTCGCCAAACGCCCCGGCGAAGGGGCTTTGGAGACGCACATCCGAGCCATGGAAATGGCATTTCAAATGCAGTCTGAAGCATCCGAAGCGTTCGACTTGAACCGAGAATCAAAAACCACACGCGAGGCATACGGAGATAGTGAGTACGGTCGCAGCTGCTTGTTGGCGAGACGATTGTTGGAACGTGGGGTACGGGTCGTTCAATGTTTCTATGTCAAAAAGGGCAGCAAGCAGCCATGGGACACGCACAAGAAAAACAATTCCGGTCATAAAACACTGTGTGCTGACAGCGACCGCGCTACGGCTGCTTTGCTAGACGATCTAAAGAGCCGCGGCATGCTGGACGACACGCTTGTGATCTGGGGCGGTGAGTTTGGTCGCACGCCGTACGCGCAGGTAGACAAGTCGAAAGAGCTGAAGAACGCGGGTCGAGACCATCACAATACAGGTTTTTCGATGTTGCTGACCGGCGGGGGAGTCCGCGGCGGGCTCACCTATGGTGCGACCGATGAATTCGGAATGCATGCTGTCGACCGGAGAGTCCACGTTCATGACCTGCACGCCACGGTGCTGCACCTGATGGGTATCGACCACACCAAGCTAACGTTTCGTTATTCCGGACGAGACTACCGCTTGACCGACGTACACGGTCGTGTTGTCAGCGATCTGTTTGCGTGAGCATCAATGCTCTTCGAGATACTAGCCGCCAATATGTTTCGACCCAGAAGGGAGTGCTAGTCACTTCTTGAGGTTTGGTAATCCGACGCGTGAGTTTTGAAGTTGCGCTTTTTAAAGAAGTGAGATAGACACAACGGGAAAACCAGCTGCGGAGCAGCGACAGATTGTAGCCCCGGGCGTCAGCCCGGGGATCCAATCGACAACGCGCGCATATCGTTTTCTCCCGCCCGAATCGCCGCCACAGGCGGCGATTTGGGCGGGAGAAAACAAGGCGTATTGGGGGGACATCGTCAACCCCAGGCTGACGCCTGGGGCTATCGTCTGTCGCCACTTCGTGGCTGTGTTCAACGTCATGCAATATCAATCTTGAAACGTTAGACATATCTGCTGATGCACGACAGATTGCTGGATGAAACCACAATGGCTCAATAAAAAGCGCAACTTCAAAACTCACGCGTCGGATTACCATTCTCGGAAAGACTCCAATTTAGAAAGTGATTCGCCCTGCCCCAGAATGCTGGCCCGTCGACAAGGACGTCGAAAATCGCGAACATAGAAGCGGCCGCACACGTTTATTCAATCTTAAAGACCAGATGAATCGCCAGGAAGCTCCTGGCTCTCAAGAGAACACGAATGGAAATCTTAGGTGGACCGCTTTATTCAGTAGCCGGTGC
>CAYUGI010000166.1:0-15197 GCA_964444105.1 uncultured Pirellulaceae bacterium | reverse complement strand
TCCTCTTTCACGCGGGCAACCGCTTTGGGCCAAACCTTCATCATCAAGTCCATGGTCGCCTCGGGAACCTTGGCCATCGTAGGCTCCAGCTTCCAATGAGCGTGCGTGGGATAACCCAATAACTTGGCTCTCGCAGTCCGTAGTCGCAAAATTTCTGCGATGATTTTGTTGTTGTCGTGTTTATCCCCGTTGTCGCCACGGTTGTAGTACTTTCGCCAAACTTGTTCGCGCAATGATCGGTTGTCGGCGTAGGTCAGGAAGGGATCCATCGACGAACGTGTATTGGTGACAGCCCACTGACCGGGCTTCCCTTTGTCCGCAGCCGTTGCAGCCATTGCCGCTCGTGTGGTTTCCGGCAAGCCAGCAAGGTCGGACTCGTTTTCGATCCAAGTGACGTAGCCTTTTTCGTCGGCGAGTACGTTCTGATTGAAGTCAGTGAACAGCCTGGCAAGCCGTGTATTGATTTGTGACAGCTTCGCCTTGTCGCCATCGCTTAGCTTGGCTCCGCGTCGCACAAATGTTTTGTATCGATCTTCGACGAGGCGCTTCTGAGCCACATCGAGCGACTTCATTTCGTCGCCTTGATAGAGTGTTTCAATTCGGCTGAAGAGCTTGGTGTTTTGATACACACTGTCTTCGTGCTCGGACAAGTTCGGAGCGACGGCACGCTCGATGTCGGGAATAGGCCCTAGATTTAAGTTTGACGCATGAACCCAAAATAGCGTCTCGACACGATCCAACATTCTTCCGGCGTTTTCCATCGCGACGATAGTATTATCAAAGGTCGGCGGCTGCGGATTGTTCGCGATGGCATCGATATCTACGCTGGCCTGGGCGATTGCCGCTGCAAACGCGCTTTGGAACTCTTCGGTACGAACCAAATTCCAAGGTGGCACGCCACCAAAGGGTCCTGCCCATTCATCGAGCATTGGGGATATGACTTCCATTTCGCTTTCCTGTTTGGTTTCTACGTCGCTTACTTCAGCTTCTTGTGCATCAATCGATGCAGACGGGATGGCAACTAAGGCAATTGCTGCAATCCATACTGCGTGGGAGTGCCAATTTCGCATATTTGAATTTTCCTTTGGTCCGCTAAGCGTTTATCGCTTCGCCATCAATTGAAACAGGTTGGTTATTTAGGAAACGGCTGCATCTCTTCGGCAGCATATCCGCTCGTGTTCTTACTGGCAGCACGCGATCGCTTGAACAGAAAGAACAGCGCGACTCCCGCGAGTGCAAGGAGCCCGATTCCAAGCAGCGGGCGATAAAAAATCCAAGCGATGCTAATCGTGATCAATGACCCAGCCGCGGCCAATAAAAACGCGATCACGCCCGCACCCGCTCCGACGACGCTGCCCAGCAGCGGAATCACGTCCGCAAATACGGAGAGTGGTTTCAGGATCATCATGAAGCCAAAGAACATCATTCCGCTGCCGACCGCGCGAAGGATCCAAGTCATCTGTGCATTGGCGGCCTCCGCCGCCGCAATCATTTCTTCTGGAGCCACGTCGCCCATCGATAGCATGTTCAGCCGGGTGTCGTACTGGGTCACATAAGGTTCAAACGAATCGCCCTTTTGTTGACTCATCACGCTGACAGTCGAGTTGGGAGTCGCAGTAAAACGCAAACGAATGTCACCGATGCGTGGCTCGCCATCGTACTGTCCGCCGGGTCGAAAATAGGCAACCGCTGCACCATCCTCCTGCTTGACCGTCGTAAATTCGCGAATCTCCTCAGCAATCGAATCTGCGTCGATCTCCAATGGCTCCGCACCACTGATTTGACTAATCAGCGAGTCTGGTAACTGAAAGCCGCCCAAACGAACGAGTGATGCTTGAGAGGTTGTCGTTGGAAAACGCATCGAGTCGGGATTTGTGTGACCACCTTTATTGTGGAAGTCACTTGAATCGACAAGCGAACTGGCCCAATCCTTTTCGTAGCTGTAAGTCGTCTCTGTCCTTGTTCCGCCTCCAAGCTTCTTCTTGGTCTTCGATTTCTTCTTCTCGACCCATTGGTACATTTCCGAATCGCGTTTCAAGCGAATGCCGTTGTACTGAACGCCAAACTGATCGTCCGTCAGCGTCTCATCCGTGTTGGCTGCTCCCGTTATGTGCACGAACTTCCCATCGTTCGCCTGCGACACCTCATCGGAATCCAAAGCGACGACTGCCCCAGCACCTTCCTTCAGGCCTTTGGCCGTCTTCACCGCGCGGCCTTCGTTCCAAAACAACAATGGCACGGAAATCACCGACAGCAGTAGCCCGACCAAAATGCCTTTGAACGCGCCTCCGATACGACTGAACCAAGATTCTTCTGTGACAACAGTACTCATTGAACTAACTTTCAAATCAAGTGGCCAAACGACTGCATAGATTCTATCGCGTTTCTTCTAGCAGTGAAATAATCGTTTCGCGCGGTACGAAATTCATTACCAACGGCTGAGAGTAATCGGGCTGGGACTGCTGCCACGTCGTGTAATAGCCCGCTTCGGTTTCCAAGACATCGACGTATCGACTGCAGCCTGTTCCATGCGGACTTACCAATAGTGGCTCGTTGATGCTGAGTCGCTCAATGCAATCGAGGTCATGGATGTCCACAACCGCCGCACCTCCGAGCTCTTCGCAAGAGTAACCACGGGGACGTTTCACTGCGGCTGAATGCTCATCCAAATTCCGCACACATTCGCCGCCGTCGTAGAAGAACAAGCCGATTGATTGTTCAGCGAGAATACCGACACTGGGGAGCGGCAGGATCGATGTGCCGCGAGTCATCGCCACGTCCCAAGTAAATCCACGAGGAAAGAACTCAAAGTCCGCTGCTCCAGCGACACTACCATCTTCGGTAAGCGCTGCTTTGCCTGTATTGGAACTGCTCCAACAAAAAGGATGCGAACAGAACAGCAAATGAGCATTGTCGGCGTGCTGAAACAAGAACGGATCCTTCACTTGATTGAAGCGAGGGTCATCTTGCGACAAGATCGTTTCGACCGTCGCGTTAGCGAGCGAATCGATGTCATCGCCAACGATTCGATCGACGGTCCAAACGCCCGTTCCTGGTTTCAGGTAACTTTCCAATCCAACCGGATAGTCAATGCCAGTTTTTTCGGTCGATAGAAATAGCTGGACGCCATTATCTACCAATCGCAAAGCCGTCCCCTCGATCGATAGCACTTCGCGGTCACCAACATTCAAATCAGACTTCCCCAGCGAGATCGCTTTGGAAAAGGTTTTGCCTGCGTCATCGGATCGAAAAATGGCGAGTTCCAAGCCGCGTTCCCCCTGGCCCAACCCCGTTCGTGAATCACCTTGGTTTCGATAACGGCCGACCAACCAAAGCGTGCCGTCGGAAGCTTGGACCATGTTGCCACCTCCAAACCAATGACCCGTTCCAGGTCGCTGCGGCGGAACCACAACGCGCGCCGACTTTTGGTCGACCAAGGTAGTTGCGATGCGTGAAAGCACCTGACGTTGCGTTTGCGTAAGAAGAACAGTCACGAGAAGTTCGCCAGTTGAAGTTGAAAAGCCCACAGAAATACAGAGCGAGAGTATTGAACAAATGTTTCGCCCCTCGGTTGGGTGTTTAACATTGCTTTGCGGCTAAAAGCATCGCGAATTGCGGGGTCTGCGCATAGACGACAGCGTGATCTCCTTTTTTGTGGTTAACAACATTTTCACGCAAAGTTCTCTTCTTTCAACCAACGCGTGTTGCCGAATCGCTAGGCTTGACCGGACTGGCACATCGCAAAGGTGTGGCTTCTCTTCTCTTTTCTACTCTTCACCGAAGGGGTCTCTCTTGTTTTCTCAAACTTCCGAATACGCATTGCGCGCTGTTGTCTGGCTTGCCGAGCATCGCAATGAAGGACCGGTTGGCAACAAACGCATTGCCTCTGACACACAAGTACCCGCAAGCTATCTCTCCAAGATACTTCATGACTTAGCGTCAGCTGGTTTCCTTACATCACGTCGCGGCGTGGGCGGCGGATTTCAGCTGATTGCCCATCCGCGAGAACTGACGATGTTGGATGTCGTCAACGCAGTGGATCCGCTGAAGCGAATTACTTTTTGCGCGCACCTGAAAGACGGTGCAGAAGGTCAGATGTGTCCGATGCATCGGAGACTGAACCAAGCCATTGCATCGGTAGAACGCACGCTGGCTAATTCTACGATCGAGGATGTCATGCAAGAACATCTGGTCAACGCAAATGGCGAAGACGGCTTGCACGGTCGTGTCGATTCGAGCCACAACGAATTTGACCGAACTCCAGCGGCAAACGCTGTTGATCACTCGTCGTCGCCCCCGCCGACATCGCATGGTGCGACGACGCACAGTCCGGATGCTTCGCCCCTCGCGACATACTAGGGCCAGACTGTCTTGTGCTCAGCAGCAGTGAGTGCTGGTAAGCAGCAGTGCAGGCACAAGACAGTTGGGCGGACGCTTGTTCATCGAGCATCAAGCAATTTCGCTAAGTCGGATAGACGACCTGCGAATCCAACTATTCCAGGGGTTTCCCTCCGCCCCGTGCCCGCTTTGGTTTGACCAAGCGGGCTTTTTTTGTTTTTGCACAACCCTGATCGACCCAGCGGGGCTACAATTTTGGTCGCTTAGAAGAAGTGGGTTCTCTCGCGTCAAATGCGTCGAGGTCGCCGCGTCTACACACGCAGAAGTCCACAAGTCCTTTCGTTACCAGTACATTTCAAGAGAACACCGAATGAATCTGAAGACCATTGCTTCGCTAACGCTAGCCGCTCTATTGATTTCTCCCGCCATGGCAGCCGATGAGGCGAAAGAAAAAGGAAAGAAAGGGAAAGGAAATCGTGGTGCATCGCCAGCGGTGCAGCTAGTCAAAGCGTTGGAGGTCGTCGGTCTGACCGACGAGCAGAAAACCAAGATCCAAGAGATGGGCAAGGAAGTAGGTGAGATGACGAAGAAGCTGCGGGAAGAGGGTGGCATCACCAATGAGTTGATGAAGAAAAGAGCCGAAGCGCAAAAGGCTGTCAAAGAGAGTGGTGTCAAAGGCAAAGAGATGCAGGCAGCAATCGCAGAAAAAGCGGGACTGACAGAAGCCCAAGTAGCAGTCTTCACCAAGCTTAACGCCGCTCGAACCAAGTTCCAAAAGTCCGCGATGGCTTTGCTGACTGATGAGCAAAAAGCCAAAGTGCCTGAAAAGATGCAACGCTTGTTGAAAGCGGGCAATGCGAAAGGAAAGGGCAAAGGCAAGAAGAAAAAGGACGCCGCCTAGTCATCGGCCTCCCCTACTGAGCAAATGCGCAGAACCTCCGATCATCCGATCGGAGGTTTTTTTCGTAGATACACGACTCACGCGATTAAGTCATGCATCACGTGACCGTGTACATCGGTGAGACGAAAATCGCGACCTTGATAACGGTACGTCAGTCGTTTGTGATCGATCCCAAGCAAGTGCAGGATCGTCGCATTGAGATCATGGATGTGCATGGTGTCAGGAGTCCAAGACTCTTTGGTTGGCTGAGGGGCCAGCGGATTGCCTTGGGCGTCCGCAATGTTGTAACCAAAGTCATCTGTTTGGCCGTAGGTGATCCCCGATTTGACGCCGCCACCTGCCATCCACGTCGTAAAGCACCGGGGATGATGATCACGACCGTAGTTTTCACGAGTCAGGCCACCCTGACAGTACGCGGTACGGCCAAACTCGCCGCCCCAAACGACCAATGTGTCTTCCAGTAAGCCGCGTCGCTTAAGGTCTTTGATCAATGCCGCGCACCCTTGGTCAATGTCCTTGCACTGCGATTCATGCTCAGCCGGCAACCGCCCATGCGCATCCCAGCCCCGATGGAAAATCTGTATGTTTCGCACACCACGTTCGACGAGTCTTCGCGCGTTCAAACAGCATGCTGCGAAGGAGCCGGGTGTGCTTGCATCCTCTCCGTAAAGTTGCATCGTTTCGGCGGTTTCTTGCGAAAGGTCCATCAGCTCCGGCACTGATGTTTGCATCCGATAGGCCATTTCGTGTTGCTTGATTCGGGCCAAAATTTCGGGATCCGCAAAACGCTGGTACTGGCCCTCATTCAGGACCGCGAGCGCGTCAAGTTGATGACGACGATCAGAGCGGCTGACTCCTGGAGGGTTGCTTAAATACAAAACCGGATCACCCTCGCTCCGCATCAGCATTCCTTGATGATCCGAAGGCATGAAACCGGTGCCCCACAATCGATTGAACAGACTTTGTTCAGGAAACTTCGTGCGCGCGTGCATGACCACGTAGTGCGGCAAATTTTCGTTCATGCTGCCCAAGCCGTAGCTCAACCACGCGCCAAGACTTGGCCGCCCCGGTATCTGACTTCCGGTTTGTATGTAAGTGATCGCCGGGTCGTGATTAATCGCTTCAGTGAACGTGCTGTGGACAACGCATAGCTCATCAGCGACCGTGGCAGTGTGTGGTAGCAACTCGCTAACGTAGACGCCCCGGTCGTTGTTCTTTTGCTGAGCAAATTTGTATTTGCTGGGACAAACCGGCAAACCGTTTTTCTGGCTCGCCGTCATCCCCGTAATTCGCTGACCATCGCGAATGTGATCGGGTAGCTGCTGGTTAAACATGTCAACCATTTTGGGTTTGTAGTCCCAAAGGTCCAAATGGCTTGGCCCGCCTGACATGAATAAATAGATGACATGCTTCGCTTTGGCGGCATGATGCAAGCCAGAGTGGTTGGGCTGCGAAGCCGCTACCGTTTGACATTCACCGCCAATCATTCCGGCCATCGCAGCCGTTCCAAGCCCGAGCGCCGACCGACCAAATAACTGCCGTCGCGTCATCATCAAATCGTGTTCGCGAATAGGATTCATCATGGGTTCTCGATCGACGACTTGCTCAATAAACGAGGATGGCTAAATCACTTGCCAATACGGTTGCTGCAAGTTGGGTCCACGCGGCTAAATCGACAGGGTCAAGTTCGTCGTTTGTTTTTGCGTCTCCGATTGCCAAGAGTTTTTTGACGTCGGTGACGCTCCGGGAAAAACGCTTCTGCATTTCGCCCAGCAGTTTTAAACATGCTCTTCGTTCGGTAGCATTCGGCGGTCGGCAAGCGGTGAGTTTGAACAGAAAGGTCAGACGCTCCAGTTTGTTGCTGCTGTGATTCAGCAAACGTTCTGCAAGTTTTCGTGCCGTCTCAATCCGCTGAGTTTCGTTCAGCATTCCCAGCGACTGCAGAGCGGTGCTGGTGCGAGATCTCCGCACGCAACTGCTTTCGCGGTCGGGGGCATCGAACAGTGTCATCATTGGATGTGGGCTTGTTCGCTTCCAATACAAATACAAGCTGCGACGGTACAACTTTTCGTCCGCGTCGCGAACGTAAGACTTGGTATTGCTGGCCGGGTGAGCCAGTGCCTTCCACATCCCGCCTGGCTGATAGGGCTTGATTCCTTCGCCACCCATTTGCGGATTCAACAATCCGCTTGCCCACAGTCCCATGTCACGCAGGATCTCGGCATCCAATCGAAAACTCGGTCCGCGGGCGATCAATTTGTTTTCGGGATCGTCAACGTCTGAGCGAACGGCTGAGTGTTGGCGAAACGTGCGGCTGGTCACCATCAACCGCAACAGGTGTTTCAAGTCCCAATTGCTCTGCCGAAGCTCTACCGCCAACCAGTCGAGTAGTTCGGGGTGTGTAGGCTGCTCGCCTTGCACCCCAAAGTCTTCGGGTGAACGAACGATTGCCTCCCCAAAAACCCGTTGCCAAATTCGATTGACCAGAACTCGGCTCACCAGAGGATTCTCTTGCGACGTTAGCCAACGGGCCAAACCCAAACGGTTCCTAGGTGCATCGGCAGGTAGAGCATTGGTGACGTCGAGTACATCTCGTTGAAGTGGTTTACCTTTGGGTTGATCGTACTCACCACGATGTAGTACGAAAGTCTCGCGCACCTCGTCCAGCTCCTTCGCAATCAACGTGGTCGTGAAATTACTCTCGACAGAGTTGAGCGTGGCAGCAAGTTCGTTCGCTGACGTTGTAGATCCCCAATCAGCGGCCGGACCTAAAGGGTCGGCAATCATCAACAACTGATCGCTATGAATTGCCTTGTCCCAGGTTTCCGATTTCGCCAACGCATCCCAAGGGTTCTCAATCTTGACGCTCAATGCCGTCACCGATGCCCCGCCAACCATCCGAATGCGAATCGAGTGTTCCCCGCTGGTGATTTTCAGGCGCGCCTTCGCCAAGCGGTCGCCGTTTGCCTTGATGACAAGCGGGTTCTTGTGATCGTCCAGGAAGACCGCCGTGCCCTGTTCACCTGAAAAAGTCAGCCAAAGGTTTTGGTCTACCGAAGTTGTCACTTTGAACTGAATCCAGACGATCTGGTTTTCTCCTGGCAGTTTTTTCCGTGCTGCCCGACCTGATATCTCACCGGGCAAGCCTCCACCCGAAATCCACTTTGTCTTTTTGTTTTTATCCTCACTCAAGTCAGGGATCTTGCCATCTGCCGACATGGGAGTGGTGTAACGCCATTCGCTTGTTCCCCAAGTTGCCGTTGCTTGGGCGTACGCCATGAACTCGTCGCTTTGAATATCCGCTCGACGTTGTTCGCCGACCTGCCGGAGTAGGCTTTCTCTGTCCGCGATACCCTGCTGCCAGAGCTGCCAATCGTCCTGGTTTTCTGGCACGCGAACGGTCGGGCCATAGGTGTAGGAATTTCCATCCAGCGCTGGCTCGGCCGTGCTGTTGAAAAACGCCAGCAGCTGATAGTACTCGTCATGCGTGATCGGATCGTACTTGTGCGTATGGCATCGCGCGCACGTCAACGACAACCCCAAGAAAACCGTGCCGAAATTCTCGACTCGATCGAAGTTGTTTTTTGCCTGGAATTCTTCCGCGATCGCGCCGCCTTCACCGGTGCTAGGATTAAGACGTACAAACCCTGACGCAATTTTTTGTTCCAGCGTGGGTTTCGGAAGTAGATCACCTGCTAATTGCCAAGTGATAAAGTCATCAAGCGGCAGATTCTGATTGAAAGCCCGTACGACCCAGTCGCGATACGGATAAATGCCTCGACGATTGTCCAAGTGCAGTCCATGTGTATCTCCGTAGCGGACTGCATCGAGCCAATAGCGAGCTTGATGCTCTCCGAATCGCGGGCTTTCTAGCATTCGATCAACAAATTGCTCATAAGCATTGAAGGATGAGTCCGCGAGAAAAGCGTCCAATTGATCCGGTTCAGGCGGCAAACCGGTCAGAACCAATGCGGCTCGTCGAGCCAGCGTTGCTTTGTCAGTTGCCGGTGCAAAATCAATGTTGTTCGCAGCGAGCTTTCGTTGAACGAGCGCGTCGATTTGAGACGGGCTACTGCCGTCATGATCCGCCGAGGCTTTGGGTGGTATGAATGCCCAGTGCTTCTCGTACTTCCCACCCTGCCGTGCCCAACGAATCAAAAGCTCTTTCTGGGCGTCGGTGAGTTGCTTTTCCGCGTCCTCAGGAGGCATCGGGTCGTCCATCGAACCCACTCTGTCAATCAGATTGCTCTGCTGGGGTGATGAAGGGTCGATTGCATGATAGCCCCCCAAATCTTCGGTCGCCGCCGCAAACGAATCCAACCTCAACAGGCCTTCCTCGGAGTCCGGTCCATGGCAAACAAAACACTTGTCCGAAAGGATCGGGAGGACGTCGCGTGAAAAATCGATCAGGTCGCCCGCCATGAGCGGCTGGGCGATCAAGGCAATCATGAACGTGAGTTGCAAGCGTAGCATGCACGGATTGTATCAAGTGCCAATCTCCAGGGGCGAGAGTTAGACTCAATAACTCAGGCCGTGCTCTATCTGAATCGCAGCAGGCTATTAAGCACTCGTTTTCCGCGTCCAAGGATCGAGATGGGCTTGGACTCGATTCGCACGCTGGCGACCGCACCGGTCGTCAGCTTTAGGCTTTCCTGGCCCTGGATTTGAACGCGTACAAGGTAGGAGGTGGCCGGCGGTGTGGCATTGCGGATCGCAGAGGGATCGTCCCGTCGCTGCGCATTCTGATCCGCGTCATACTGGGAGCGTGACAGATCGGTGACTGTTCCTAAAAAGACAACCGATGGCATCGCTTCGAGAACCATCTTGACGGAACTGCCGATCCCGATTCGCTGCACTTGTTCCTGCTCCAGCGTGATCTCAGCATCCCAATCGTCGCTAGTCGCCACGGATAAGATTTCGGTGCCTGAGTCCAGAAAGCAGTGTTCGTTTTCCGCGTCGGTTGGGTATCCCGACCAACTGACCAACTGCTGGTCAATCGCTTTCGCGTCTGAACGCTGGTTGGCACGGCGAGGCGCAGCAACAAGTTGCCCCGATGACGGCGCACGAATGGTCAATGCGTCTAATCGAGTCTTTCGCGTTTCGAATTGCTTGTGCAAATCGTCCAGCAAAGCGATTGCGCCAGGCAATTCGTTGGCAGCTTCCGGATGAGCCAAGCGGCTTCGCTGAATGGAATCGACGGTTTGTTGCTGCGATTCATAGCGTCCCTTCGCTTGTGCATATTGCAGCTCAACATCACGATTCACCAAAGTTGCGATCGGATCGCCCTCATCGACCCTCTGGCCTAACTCTACTTTCAGCTTTTGCAGCTGCCCTGGGGTTGAGGTGTAAACGGGGCTTTCGCTGCGGGGCACAATTCGTGCTGAGGCAGTAACGCCAGAAGGAATGGGCCAACAGGCGAGAGCCAGCAAACAGCAACCAACAAACAGGGTCAGTGCGACACGATTCATGCGAATCAACCTCCGTCGAGCCGGATTGCGAAGAAATCGCACCGGGGCTCGAAGCAATGTAACCAGTAATCCGACAGCTGCAAAAACACACAGCAATCGACCAATTGATTCCAAACCATAGGGTCGCAGAATCAATGAAACGAACCAAAGAATCAGCAGGGTAAGCCCCCACCGATAGACAAATGATGTGACCGCGTAGATGGATAGCCAAAAAACGGACCCGTTTGGATCGGGGTCAGAATCCCGTTCATCGACACCAAGCAGCAGTCGCGACGAAAAAGAGGAAATCAGTTTTCGCGACCGCTCTCCCAAATTTGGAACGTCGCACAAGTCGGACAAAACGTAGTAGCCGTCGTAACGAAGCAAGGGATTGGCGTTGAACATCAACGTGCTGACGCTACAAACCAACATCACATTCATCGCGATGCTGTGTGTCAGTCCCGGAGCCGTCGCAGACCAGATCAAGGTTGCGATGGCTGCCAACACGACTTCCGTCATGATTCCGGCTGCACCGACTGCAGCGCGTTGATATCGATTTGGCAGCATCCAGGAATCGGATGTGTCGCAATAAAGAGCGGGTGTAAACACTAACAGCATCGGGCCAATCTGATGACATTCACCACCAAAATGTTTGCAAGCGATCGCGTGCCCAAGCTCGTGTAGAACCTTTGTGCCGCCAATGACCATCGCCAAAATCAACAGGGACTCAAACCGAAGCCATTGGCTGATCTGCGGAAACTCGTTTGTGAAACGATCCCATTGGCCCACGAACGTAACCCCTGCGATCGCGCAAACCAACAACGCAAGAAAGATCCCAGCTTGGCTCAGAAGCGGACGCACCAGCGGGTAAAGCCGACGCAGCAACGGCTCAGGATCCACACCTGGAAAGCGGATAAACAAGACACCGCTAATGTACTGCATCCATTTTTCGCGACGTTCTTTCTGACGCCGTTCTTTCAAGCGATCGCCTTGCAGAACGGCGTCGGAGATCGTTAAGCCACTTTGATGAAAGCGAAATAACAATTGGTTCAACTGCGCCTGCGTGACGCGCATCGGCGCGTACTTAGCTTCATACGCTAGACGCAGCTCTTCCAAAGTGCAGTGGCCATCTAGCAATTTCAGGACGTGGAATTCATCTGGCCGCATGCGATGGTATTTCAGCGCGACCGGGTCTTTCACCACGACAGCAGATTCACGCTTGTGCTTCGTCTCCACCGCTACCAGGTCGGGACGGCAACGCACACCTAGCGCACCGGGCGGGGGCGAACCGGAACGAACTGGCGGAATGCCAGCGTGTTTTGCGAGAGATTTGTTGGGCGCGTTCACTAGCGAAAATAGAACATGACGTTGCGGTCGATGAAATCAAACGCATCGCTAAACCAACTTCGTAAAACCGATCGTTTCCCACAACTAATCCGAGCAGTAACGTCCGCGCCAACGCGAACATCCGCTGCATCAAACTGGGATCGATTCGATTCAGTGGCATCCAACGTCAAGTTCGTTGCACCGGCAAGCGATGGCGGCGTCGAAGAGGCTGGAGCGTCAGGAGATTCTGACTGCGATACGTCCTTCGTACTGATTGATCCCGTGCAAATTTCTGCAATCGCGTCAATAACATGCTGACCCGTTTCATCCAGACGTGCTGCAGTGGCCATTTGATTCAGACTTGCCGAATAAGAACCATTGGGGTCCGTTGCTACCGCGAACTGAACAGGCAAGTCGTCGCGACTATCCAGTGCTTCCAAAATCGGACCTGCGTTTCGATCGGGTACGTTCAACCGCAGTGACCAGTCGCCAGTGTGATCGACAACCCTCAGTAGCAAGTTGCCACGCGATATCGGACGGTCACTCAACCGTCGATCCAGTTGCCATCCGACAACCGTTCCATCAATGGGACTGCGCACGATCAAGTCTTCTTGCTGCAGTTTGATCAGGTCCAGCTGTGACTCTAGATTTTGCACTTCACTTCGAAGCTGCCGCTCCTCCAAACCCAATCGATCGGCCTGCGTCGCTTCTGTGTTGGCGTTAAGCCGCATCGCCAAGATTGACGAGAGCCGCTTGGATGCTGTTTGCAATTCACCGGTAAGTGATTCAGAGCGACTCTCCAGATCGGCGTTCTCCATTCGCAGTAAGGGATCGCCCGCTTTAACGATTTGCCCATCTTTAACATCGATCTGCTTAACCACGCCGTCGATCGCAGCAAAGACTTGACGCTGCATTGTTGGCTGGACGTTGCCTGTCGCGATCACGTGGTGCTCGACCTGAATGAACATCGACAGGAGCAGCAATCCAGCCAGCGCAGCACTCCCGAGAGCAACCAGTGGCATTTTGCCAGAATGAACGACACTGCCAACTGATTTCCACAGCGAAAGTCCAAACACATTGCGATGCTCCATCGAATTCCGCAACGCATACATCGCTTCGCTGGCAACGAGTGCCGTGGCGGGACCGATGGCTTGGGGTGGTTCGCCGGAGAAGTACTCCAACATCATCATGGCGATGATGTCACCGTTGCCTTCCAAAGTCGCTGCAACCGAACTTTCAGCCTCGTCGTGCTGGTCGGAATCGTCTGGTTTGTGAAGTGGCAGAATGATGGTTGTACTAACACCGGTTTCATCCAAATAGCGATCCAAGGGCTCTTGGATTTGCGGCGGCAAGGGCTCTTCTGACGGAAGCACCATCGTACGTGACATAACGCTGACGCGACGAGCCAGCTCTTCGGCTGATTTCACACTGTTGCTTCGCGGGTCAACGACCGCGACGCCACTGATCGCGCTGACACAGAGTCGGCCGCCACGCTTGGTTAATACCGTGGTTCGGTCACAGTTGAGCAGCCGTCGTGACTCGTTGGCAATTCGATAAGAGGTGCCATCCAAGTCCAAGTCGGCATGAAACTGCGACAGTGCGTGCCGGGCTCGCAGTGCAGCCGCAGTCGCGTCGTTGGATGACTGGCCTCTTGTCAGCGTGCCAGCCGTATCATCCAAAGAAAGGCCGCCAATCTCGTTTCTGGCCGACTTAGAAAATTCGCCCAACTGCTTCAAAGCGTTAAGCTGCTCGGTCGGAGTCGGTTGAACGTCGGCCGGATAGACCAGCAAGATAGCGCTGCGAAACGGTGCGTCGGTCAACTCGACTCGCAGCGCTCGCGTGCGTTGTGCACCGGTATCGGTCGGAATTTCCAGCTGCACGTCACAAGCGATTGGTACGATCGCGGCGCTCGTGAGAAGTTCGCGAATCGAATCTCGGCTGATTCGCTTGGCCAAGTCATCGCAGGTGACCAACATCATCGGGCCGGACCAATCGGTCGACTCAACGGCAACAATATCGACCTCGAAAGACTTGGCGATCTCGGCCGCCAAACGCTGTAGGAAATCAGCACGCGACGATGTCTCCGCAGCGCACAGCGATACTCTTTGCTCGATACTGCCAGACGAGCTCAGATCTTCGCATTCATGCGAATCAGTCTCGGTGGATTGGGACGAGGACGAGTTCACCAGACCTGGGGCCCGAAAGTTTTGGTATGAAGTTGGTTCATCTCGATGCTAATCGCCAAAGCCCAGCGGGTCCCCGTCAATCGCAGCCACGCCTAATCGATTTCAACGAAGCTGGCTATTTGGCTGGTTTAGACCGAATTTACCGGCTGGGGGGCAGGGACGATCGACGCAAGGATCTTAGAACTGCCTAGGCGACAAAACAAGCGTTTATTGAGCTAAATGGCTACGAAAAACGGCCCAGCGAATCAGATCGCCGGGCCGTTGCAGGGTCTTCAAAGACTAGGTTGTCGAAGACTGCGTCTCAAGCATCAGGTCTTGGCCTAATACATGTCGTGATCACCGCCATGCCCTTTCTTACCGTCTTTTGGCTTGTCAGCGACAAGGGCGTCGCTAGTCAGCAATAACGTCGAAACGCTGGCTGCGTTGCCAAGAGCGGTGCGAGTGACCTTGGTTGGGTCAATGACGCCAGCTTTGACTAGGTCTTCGTACTCGTCGGTCAGAGCGTTGTAGCCGCCGTTACCCTTCATCGCGAGCACTTTCTCGCAGACGATGCCACCGTCTTGGCCAGCGTTTTCGCTGATCATGGTTAGCGGAGCACGGCAAGCACGCAGAACGATGTTGTAGCCGACCAATTGATCGTCGCTCAAATCATCGCTTGGCTTGACGCTACCGGCACAACGAAGCAGAGCCACGCCGCCACCAGGAAGAATGCCTTCTTCGACAGCAGCACGAGTCGCGTGCAAAGCGTCTTCGACACGAGCCTTCTTCTCTTTCATTTCGCTTTCGGTCGCAGCACCCACGTTGACCTTGGCAACACCACCAGCCAACTTCGCCAAACGCTCTTCCAGCTTTTCGCGATCGTAATCGCTGGAAGAATTTTCGATTTCGCGACGGATTTGGTCGATGCGAGATTTGATGTCGCCGCTCTTGCCGCCACCTTCAATGATGGTCGTGTTGTCCTTGTCGACAATGACCTTCTTGGCACGACCGAGCTGTGGC
>CAYUGI010000165.1:0-15199 GCA_964444105.1 uncultured Pirellulaceae bacterium | reverse complement strand
CGCACTTGCACGACCATTTTGGGCAGCATCTTTCCACCCAAGAATTAGCGCAGATGGCGGGACTGTCCGTTAGCCACTTTGAAAGACGATTCAAAGTCGCATTCGGCTCATCGCCTCGACAATACCTAGTCCGCGTGCGAGTCGAGCATGCCGCCAAACTACTGCTGGAAACAGACAAGACCGTTTCGGAGATTGCTCACGAGTGCGGATTCTACGATCACGCGCACTTCAGTCGGAGCTTTCGCCGCCTGATGAAACTCTCGCCAACCGCGTACCGCAAACGTTGAAACAGGAAGCTACATACAAATAGCGCTGCGGTTCCAGTATTCTCTTTCATGGAAGAGCGGCGAAGCGGCTCGTAGATGGAATTACCAAAGAGGCACGGAGGAACACAGAGTTTGTTCACATCGTTTCTCTGTGAACCTCGGTGCCTTTGTGGTTTGCTCTTCCCGCTTTCTACAGCCACCAAGAAACGCGAGCACACCATTCGCCGCCCGATTCGCCGCCGGACAAGCCCCGCGAAGCGCATTTCGTTCTGCCTATCCGATCCTGCATCACGATTGCGTACAATCATCATTGAAATTGTTGATCAACTTGTAAATCAAGCAATGCCAGTAGCAGTCAGGAATCTTTGGCTCCGCAATGATACGTTCTTCACTCACAAAGCTGCTTGCTGCGGTTCCGATCATTCTGATCGCGATGTGGTGTGCGTCATGGAATGAGATGACGGTGTCACGTGGCGTCCAGACGGACGCGGGTCGAGTCTTTGGTGTTGTCTGGACACGCGGCCACGTGCATCGCGAGGAAGTACATGTGTGGTCACCAGATCTGTCTAGGCATGAGATTGTGCCGTTGGATGTCCGCTACAACATGGGCATCGCGGTCAACCACTCAGGAAAAGCCCTTGCCGTAATCGGCTCCGGTGGCGGCTGGGGCGGCCTACAGGTTCTTGACACCACAACTTGGCAGAAGGTGTGGCGTGCTGAAGATAGCCATAACGGATCATTTATTCAGCCAGTGCAGTTTGTCTGCGACGACCAATTTGTCGCAGCCACCAAGTACGAAGGAGACGTGAAGAAAAGGCTCGTCCGAATTTATAGAGCACGCGATGGCTTGCTCGTTGGCAGACTTCCCGACGTGGTGCAGCGCGGGCGTGACACAGTGTTGTCACATGGAAAACGGATCGCTTACATGGCTAAGTCCGGCGAACTTGTCGTGGTTGATATCGTCGACGGCCAAGTAAAAGAAATAGCTCGACTGAAGCAAGCTTCCAAGTTCGCGTTTGATGCTGATGGATCTCTCCATTCAATGGGTGTGGATACACTCAACGTTATTGGACTCGATGGAACCGTCACCACTTCCACGCGAACTCCTGAGTCTGGATCAAATTGGGACCACGAGCAACCGCGATCAGACTGGCGTTTGAGAGCGCAAGGTGAATCGCTGGAGTCAACGAATGTGAGCGGAACAAGCTATCGGAGCAATCTACAAACGTTCCAAACCAACGATATTCTGCTCGGGCTGAACGCAATGAGCGTGGCGTTCGCGATCTGGACGGTTTGGATCGTTCGCGACTCAGCGCTCAGTCACTTTCCCGGAAGAACGGTTCTCGTTCTCGGCATCATTACCGCTGTAGTACAGGCCATGCTGATACTGCAGCCGGACTCCGGCTTACCGTTTTGGTGCGGAACGATCTGCGTGTTCACATTCTTGGGAGTGCTCTGTGTACCTGCCCCGTATCGAATCTGGGTCGTGGTCGCTAGCGTCTTCATTCTGCCGTTGCTTCCTGTTTGTCTGATGGCATTACTTCTGCGACATCTTCGTTGGCGGATGAGTCACTTGGAAGAAACTCGACCAGCGTCATCTATCAACACCGCTCGACCGTGGAAGCGGCAGTTTACGGTGCGACATCTCCTGCTGTTTACAGCCGTGGTTGCGGGACTACTTGGACTCTCGCGACTGTTGACGAATCTGGATGCATACTCCTTTGTCCTCGCAGGCCTCATCATCGCATTTCTGGGCGGTCTGTTTTGCACACTGCTCGTCACACTCGGCAGCTTCGCGCCCGTAGGACCACGCCTGAGATACGCGTTGCTCATAGCATCCGCCTACGGCGTTGCACTCCCCAGCGTGAATCACACATTTTTTACGAACGACTTCACAATGCAGTTGTGGGCCTTCGGCTCGACGATGTTGCTCCATTACCTTTGCGTGCTATTGACCGGCTACAAGATTGATCGACAGGCTTTCGTGAACAAGTAGCAGCGCTGTAGGATCAATTTCACCGCGGTCAGACTAGGTTTTCGGTTTTCATCGGGTAGCTGATGGACTTACCGCAAAGAAAAATATGGCGACACAGAGGTTAGGATCGAAGTGATCACTTTGATGGCGGAGGTCACGGAGCTCAGTGCTCAATTTGAACAGGATTAACATCATCTTTGGGATGAAAGAGATCCGTTCGGTCGTTGAGTTCTAGCATGTCACGCCTATCCAATTAATGACCAACGACAAACCTGTCGTTGCATTCACGCCATTTCGTTCGACAAGAGAGCTTTGCAGGCGGCGTCGTGGTAGTCGCTGACGGACTTGGCCTTGGCATCGATTTTGCCGATCGCTCCCACGGCTTTGATGAATTGGCAGGCTGAATAGTTTGCGGCACTGCTCTCGTACTCGGAAATCCAACGGTTGTATTCGCTCAAGCGACTCTCATGGATTGGCCATACCGCGCCGCGTGGTTTCAATCGGCTTTCGATCCCAATCCGCCACGGCTTGGCTGTAAGTCGTGCTCGAAAGCAGTCTTGTTTTTGACACATGACCACGAACGTACGATCGACCTTCAACTGCATGAACGCGCGCTCAACTTCTTCACTGCGCGGATCAAAAAGCTTGTGCATTGCGATCAACCGAACACCGTTGGGTGTCCGATAGACGCGTAAATGCCATTCGCGATTCGCCTCGGCAAACGAATCAACTCGTTTCATTACGACCTGCTCGTTTCCTCCGACTAGGCGGACATGCAATCGAATCGCCCAGTTTATGACTAACATCAGCGCGGCAGGGGAAATGACCAAAACGCAGAAGGCCATCGCCAAACTGCCCGAATACCCATAAACAGCGGCGGCCGCCAATAGGTTGACGACAATCACGACGAAAGCGAACGTACAGCTATCCGTCAAAGTTTGCGGAAAATCGATGTCTGCGAACATCACGTCGGGAGAATTTAGACAACGGGCCCCGTAGGAATTGCGTGTAATGATGCAATCATCGAAACGCTCCAGTATTTGCTCGCGAATCGGCAGACCGTCCGCACCGTTGTATCGAACCTTCCGTTCGCGTTTTGGCAGCGGCTCTCCGCGAGCGATTCGATCGAACGCCTGACGAACGCGTTGATTAGCGTGGCGTTGTGCATCCTTTTGACTGATATCGGACCAACCAAAACGGCGCACGGTAACCTGACGCGGTGGCGCCTCGCGATCCGGGTACTTTTCCTGTATCCGTGCTTCAGCCCAGTGCTCGGGAACAATCATTGGCCTATTCGCTGTTTTTCCTTGTCAGTTAGCCAGTGTCGCCCGCTGCTAGCTTTTTCGGTTAACCTGATACTCTACTATCAACCAACTGGCCGCTTTGTGCGTAGCCGAACCTGATTACATCCAACGAAGTCGGTAGGAGCATTCCCACATGAAGAATTTGCTGAAACTGCCTCGGCGCATGATGCGTTTTCGTCTGCGTACATTGATTCTTGCGACAACCGTACTTGGGATCGGCTTCGGACGTGCCGCTAAGCTGAAACACGAGTTCGAATGCGAGCAGTCTGCGTTGAATAATTTGACGGGTGTGACAGTCAGTCATCCGGTCAAACACAAGCACCTGCAGACGGTTATTTCCAAACTGAAATCGTCGTCCCAATACGTGGTGGCGGGACCGCCGAAATTAACGGCTGCCATCGCGTTCTCTTTCCGCGCGTCCTGACAGTCGGCTTCGGCTGGCCGTGCGTCAGTCAAGAACCAAGCACCATTTGGCCTACGACATCTGATCGATGAGGCGGGCGTTTCATGGTGTGACCGGGTGACTTACCTCGAATTGTCTCACCCGACCTACACCGATGATATTGTTGATGAAGTCTGCAAACTACGACAACTCAAGCAGCTGTCATTGATCAATACAAAGATCACCCATGATGGCGTTCAGAAAATCCGCGACTCATTCCGAGATACCGACCTTCAGATGGTGGTTCGCGACACTTGGTAGCTGTGCGCCCCGATACCTACTTCTTCTTTTTCTTTTCTTCTTTCAGCGGCTTCACTGCTTTGACCGCACGCGTTGGCTTTGTTGCGACGGGCGCTACCCTCGCTTTGATTGGCACGGGTGGCTTCACGGCCTTAAGCGGCTTGACGGCAATGACCGGCTTGACGGCGCGATGTGGTTGATGCGGCATAGAAAAATCCTCCAGTTGTTGTTGCGTCAAAGATGTAATGCGATGGTGGTTCTTGTTTCAAAAACCAACAACGCCGATTGTAGAGTAACGAAGTTTGCCCGTGTTCTGTTCTGCTACCAAAATTATTTCGTCAACGGCGGAACACCGTACTGATGCGCAGCAGGTCAAATCAGACGAGCAACATTCCCAACGCAGCATCAATGCTCCAAAACGGAACTAGCAGCCTCAACCGAAACGAGCGGTTTTTGAAGTGTTTGCCGGACGCATTCCGCGAATTCCTTTAACTGCGATTCTTTTCGGTAACTGCGCGCGATTGTTTCTTGTGCCCTGTTTGAAAATACGCCCAACAAGGTCCGCTCGTTCGACAACTCTTCGATTCGGGCAGCCATTGAACGAATGTCACCTACTTCGCAAAGGAAGCCGTTCTCTCCATCGATGACAACGTCCTCGGACCCGCTGACGCGAGTCACAATCGGGACCAGTCCGTGTGCCATCGACTCTAACAATGCGATCGACGTTCCTTCGGTCTCGGACGGCAATAGAAAGACATCATGGCCTTGATAGATCTGACCAATTTCATTGTGTGAAACACCTGGATAGAACCGCACACGAGACGCTCCCACGAATGCCTCGACAAGGCACTCGCGGTCAGGACCGACACCAACGATGTCCAAAATGTAGTCCACGCCGCGCGCATCCAGTTCGCGAACAATCGCGACAAGATCGAAGATTCGTTTTTGCTTTCGCGCGAGCCTTCCCGAGTAAAGCAATCTGATTGGCCCTGACATAGCCGCCCCGTATCGCGGCCCGGATTGCAGTTGATACTCTTGCTCAGCAGGTGGCTCTACGCCGTAGGGCATCAAATGCATGTCGGCGACGCGATCGGGAAGACGCTCCGACAAGCGTTTCAGACAACGCGGGCTGACGGCGATGAAGCTCTGAATTATCGGTGCATAGTGCGTTAGGAGACGGTAGTAGTTTTCTTGGTCGCAATGACAGATACCGATGCACCGTGAAGCGATACCTTGCACGCGTGATCGCGCGGCCAAGTCGTAAGCGAAATCCAAGTAATTTGGAACGAAAAGACTCGCTTCATCGATCGCCTTCTCGGCGCTTCGATGGAGAAAGCCGTTCGATGAAGGATTGTCAACGTCCGCATCGAGTGTGGCGACGGCCACATCGAACTGCCCCACCATCGCGTCGTCGTCAGGAAATTCCGGCGGTTCAATCGGTATCTTTGTCGGCTTCGTTGGCTTGACTGGTTTTCGGACGCGTCTTTCTGGCCGTGCCGGTTTCGTGGGCTTCGCAGGTTTTTGCGGACGACCGGGCGATTGGTCTTGGTTGCCGTCATCACTGGACGAAGACGATTGGGACGTTCGTCTCCAGATTTTCATTACCTGGCCGGGGAACAGGTCTTCATTGTTCTGCACCCCGTTGTTGACCGTCACGACCTGGGTTCGGTACTGATTGGCTAGGAAAGTCGCCGCTTGGAAGGACCACGTTGTGACGCCGCCGACCGAGTGAATACCGTTGACATAAAATTGCACTTGGCCATTCATACCACACCACTCGCATCTAAGAACTTTTCAAATCGCGTGCCTTCCAACGCTTCAGCGACTTCCTGCAAATTCTCAAGACTGTCGCTGATGGCGTGAGGCATCACTTTGACGTAACGCGACGACAATTCTTCGTCATGCGGGATTCGCAGAAACTTCAGCACCGCTCGACAAGTGCCCGTTTCATCGCGAACCAACTCCTCGTATGTGATCTCCAGGGTGTCGAGATCGCAGAGTGATTGCCTTGCCCTTTCGATCCGGCCCTCCAATTCTTCCAACTCTTGTCGCACCTTAGACGGATCAAGTCGCACGGTGCGTTGAACGTCTTCGGGAGAATCTCCGGACAGCAAATTCGGTCGTCGATACTTCTTTATCAGTCGTGGAATCATCGCTGCGGAAATCAGCGCGGAGAGGAGATTCGTACGTACCAGATGAATCGCCTTCATCTTCTCTTGGCTCTTCAGGTACTCCATGACCTGCGGGTGAGCATCGGCTTGCTGATACTTGAGCTTGAACCCGACTCCCCGAACGTATGGCGGCTCAGGGTTTTCCACGCACAAGTAAGCTCCCTGTTTGTCCCAACGGTAGCCGTAGAAATCATCCAGAAACTCCGCCTCATTGGCTTTGCCAGATCGCGAGAAAAGATCCTGTTTCGCACCCGCCTCGCCTCGGTAAAAGAACTCACCCCAGCTTGCCACATATGAATGGCTGTCCAGTAAGCTGCAGAGGTGCGATGAGCCGCTTCGGTGATGAAACCAAACGAAGAACGGAACGGGACAAGCCATTGGATCTCGCATAATGGGCGGGAAGTGAGGCGGGGCATGACAATCACGCAACCGCGGATTGCCATCCTAGTGAGGCGCCATCGTAGTTACGACGCAGTCATCGTGCCATCAATCCGAGTGACTTTGGTACGAGACGCAGGGCAACGCCTTTTTCTTGACAATCTTTCCGAGATATCGCGCAAAGCGATCGACTGAGAATCGAATACGTGTTTTCAATCACAAGATTGCATCGGAGCGATTGAAATACACTTCAACGTGCACGACAATGGGTCCGGGGCTGCTGCGATGACTCGGATAATTTGTTGGACAGGACACCAAGATGCAGCCTGATGTTGCGAAAGAGTATGCGGCTCGATGGACAGCGAATGGTGATCCACCGGACGTATTCTCTTTTTTGCGACAACATCGGCAGATTGATTCGGCATCGATCCTGGATGTTCTCGCTTTGGATCAAAAGTCACGCTGGCAAACGGATCAACCGCTTAGCGTCGAAGATTATCTCGCGGAATTACCAGCGATTGCTGATGACAAGGATGCCAAGCTGAGGCTGGCGATTGGCGAATTCGAAGCTAGGCAACGAGGTGGTTCACCGGCCAGTGTTGCGGAGTTCGCAAGTCGGTTTGCCGATATCAGCGACAAGCTTCACTTCAAATTGTCATCGCTCTTGTCTGCGAGTGAAAAAACATTCGCCAACAATGAAGACTCCAATGACAGCGAGTCGTCTGAAGAAGCGGCCGATCCCACCGAACATCGACACGACCACCTAAGCGTTACGTTCCTATCCGAGACGACTGTCGGGGGCCAGATGGGCACTCGCTACCGCGCCGAAAGAGTGCTCGGTGAAGGCGGGTTTGGACGCGTCTACCTTGCTTTTGACAAGGAGCTTCGACGGCAAGTCGCCGTGAAAGTCCCAACAAGCAAGAAATTCAAACGTCCCGAAGATGCGGAAGTCTATCTCAGCGAAGCACGCACGGTTGCGGGGCTGGACCACCCCAACATCGTGCCAGTCTATGACATGGGGCGAACCGACGACGGTTCTGTGTATGTGGTTTCCAAGCTCATTGACGGTTGCAATCTACGCGACCTAATCAAATCGGATCGACCCAACTTTGCCGAAGCAACTCGGATTCTTGCTGCCGTTGCCTCTGGCTTGCAGCACGCGCACGAGCGACGGATCGTTCATCGAGACATCAAACCGCCGAACATTCTGATCGAGGAAATTTCGGGAAGGCCTTACGTCGCCGATTTTGGCTTGGCTATTCGCGAAGAGGATTACTTGGACGACAACCGAATCGCCGGTACGCCTGCGTACATGAGTCCCGAGCAAGCGAGAGGCGAGGGCCATCGTTTGGATGGGCGAAGTGATGTGTACTCATTGGGCGTTGTGCTTTACGAACTCTTGGTGGGCAAACGTCCCTTTCGAGGTAGCACGTCCAACGAACTACTGCATCAAACCGTTTCGATCGATCCAACACCGCCACGCAACCTGGACGAGTCGATTCCTGCTGAATTGGATCGCATTTGTCAGAAGGCAATGTGCAAGCGCGCCACCGATCGTTACGCAAGTGCAGCTGAGTTTGCCGAGGATTTGCTCAGCTGGCACCACGAACCCGAAGCAACGACCAGCAATCTTCAAATTGTCCCCAAAGGGCTTCGTTCGTTCGACGGTGGCGACGCCGATTTTTTTCTGGATTTGCTGCCAGGTCCACGCGATCGTGATGGGCTTCCCGAAGGCATCAGTTTTTGGAAATCACGCATCGAAGAAACGGATCCTGACAAGACCTTTAGCGTTGGCCTGGTCTACGGTCCGTCAGGTTGCGGAAAATCATCGCTTGTCAAAGCAGGATTGCTTCCGCGACTGTCGCTTGAAATCGACGCGATTTACCTGGAGGCCACTCCCGATGATACGGAAACACGAATCCTTCGCGGGCTTCGCAAACGAGTTCGCGACCTGCCCAAGACGGACAGCTTGGTCGAAGCCTTCAGTTGGTTGCGGCGTAGAGAGTCACAAAAGGTCGTGATCATCTTGGACCAGTTTGAACAATGGCTACACGCAAATCGCGGCGAAGTTGATTCTGATTTGGTCAATGCTCTGCGTCAGTGCGATGGGAGCTCGGTGCAAGCGATCGTGATGGTTCGTGACGACTTCTCGATGGCAGCGTCGCGTTTTATGAGGGAACTGGAAACTCGCATTCTAGAAGGCCACAACTTTGCAACCGTTGATTTGTTTGACATCAATCACGCAAGCAAAGTGTTGACAAAATTCGGTCAGGCATTCGGCAAGATTCCCGCTCAAGCTGGCAAAATCAGCTTACCTCAACAACAGTTCATCGACCTGGTGACCTCCGGGCTTGCAGAGGACGGGAAGGTTGTTTCGGTCCGTCTATCACTCTTCGCCGAAATGGTGAAGGGAAAGCCCTGGGTGCCCGACACCCTTGAAGCAGTCGGTGGCACCGAAGGCATCGGAGCGAACTTTCTGGAGGAAATGCTGGGCAGCCGAGCCGCCAACCCAGAACACTTGCATCACCAGGAAGCTTCCCGACAAGTACTGATGGCACTCTTGCCCGAAGTCGGCACCAACATCAAGGGACATATGCGATCCCATGACGAGTTGTTGGACGTTTCTCGCTACGGTGCGCAGCAATCAGAGTTCAACGAATTGCTTCGGATACTCGATGGAAAACTACGACTCATTACGCCAACCGATCCAGAGGGTTTTCAAACCGAATCTGCAAGCGGTCGAAAACTACAGTACTACCAATTGACGCATGACTATTTGGTTCCGTCGCTTCGCGAGTGGTTGACGCACAAACAGAAAGAAACGCGAAAGGGCCGTGCTGAATTGAAACTGGCTGAACGATCGGCCGTTTGGAATGCGCAGCAAGAAAGCCGGCATTTGCCTTCGATGCTTGAATGGTCTCGGATCAAATCATTGACGGACAAACGCGGCTGGACTTTTTCGCAGAAAAAGATGATGGCAACGGCAAGTCGAACCCATGGGATTCGCTTGGCTGTCTTCTCCGTTCTAGCAACGGTCGGGCTACTCTCGGGGCTCCACCTTCGTGATCGTGTCGTTCAAGCAAACAGCAACGAACGCGCCATCGGCTTCGTCAACGCGATCTCGAAAGCAAAGATCGACCAGATCCCTGACTTACTAGTGGACTTAGGATCCGATCGAAAATGGGTGGACCCCAAGTTAATCGCTGCGTTGCCAAACCATCTCCCGTCGTCCAATGAACGGCTTAATCTCAGTTTGGCATTGCTTCCAAGTGACCCTTCGCAGCTTGAATACCTGAAAGATCGGCTGCTGGGTGCGCGGCCTGAGCAAGTTAAAACGATACGATTGCTGCTGGCTGCCAACAAAGCAGAATTGATTCCCGATCTCTGGGAAGTCGTGTCGGGTGCCCAGACTGAGAACTCGTCGCAGCTGTTACCCGCGGTCAGCGCATTAGCACTTTACGATGTCGACAATCAAGAACGTTGGCAAAACGTTGCTGTTGAAGTTGCCGACAAACTTGTGAGCGAAAACTCTTTGCGAGTTGCCGTCTGGAGTGAACTGTTGAAACCCGCCTCGAAGCACCTTGCCCAACCGCTCAGCGATGTCTTTCGAAGCGACACGAACACACGTACCCAATCACAGATCGATCAAGCAACCTACATTCTGGAAGATTACACGCGCGATAATCTCGATCATCTCGCGGATCTTTTTTTTGACGCAAACCCAATGCAATTTGTAGCGTTATATGACGAGTATGCCGCGTTTGGAGATTTAGCAGCTGCGAAACTTGATGCAGAACTTGACAGACGCATCAGTCGAAACTGGTTAGATCCTCCGCTCAATCCCGAATGGGATGAACCGTCTGAGGACATTGATGCGAAGCTTGAAAACGCGAACGGCAAGATCGCTAAGCGGTTTGCATTCTGCCAAACCATGCCGATCGACCAGTATCTTTCGGTTTGCGAATCACTTCGATCATCCGGATACCGGCCCACCCGTGTTCGACCTTACGTTCATCAAGACTCGCTCCAAGTTGCGGCCGCATGGACCCGAGATGGCCGCGATTGGAAACTTGCCAGGGGAATCGCGTTAGACGAACTCTTGAACCTTGACCAACAGCACAGCTCCGACGGATACCGGGCAGTCGATATCGCCGGATATTCAATAAGCGAAGACAAACATGCTGAATCGCTCTTTACTGCACTCTGGGTGAGGAAGGAAAGTGAATCCGATGACGCTCGCATTTTTGTGGGCGTGCCTCATGCCGATGTGAGAACTGCCCAAGCAAAATTTGCGGAGCTGGAGTACGACTACATTCATTCGTTACAGGCGTACCGAGATCCACGTGGCCGTCGAAAATACTGCTGCGTCCTGCTGAAGAACATTGGCTACTCCAAGGATCTGCTAAGCCTGACCCAGAGCGAATTCAGTCAAACGGAATATCAAGACAAGATCGCTTGGGATATCCACGCGAGTCTTGCCAGCAAAAAGCAAGCGCCCAAGGCCAAGTACCTCGCCAAGATAGCTGCCACCAGTGAACGCATGTCGCAAGGCGACGATAGTCCCGAAACGCTTTTCGCCCGAGCTCAAGCACAATTCAATCTGCACCATGACGAGAAGGCGATCGAAGATGTAAACGCATTTCTAAAACAGCACGAAGCATCGGCAATTGGAAGTAGTTCACTAACGCCCAGTCAGCTGGAAGAAGCGTACCGTCTTCGCGCCCTACTGTTTGCTCGAATGGATCAGCCGGAAGAAGCTACATCGGACGTCGATCGTTTTGTGAAGTTGAACGACTCTGATTTTGACGGAATTGCTCTCACTGCAATCGTGTCGACACGACTTCCTGGGAAAGACGACGCGATGCGGCAGTTGGAAGTATTCATCGACAACAATCCGCAATACGGTGTTTTTTACGATGCCGCGTGCGCGTACTCCCTTGCCTCGGCAACCGTCGCAAAAGATGACGTGGCGCGTTCCAAAATATTTGCTCAGCGGGCAACGACGCTGATTCGACAGGCGATTTCGAATGGCTTCATCGACTTCACTCGGCTGTCCACCGATTCCGATCTTGATCCACTTCGCGATTCCAAAGAGTTCACGACCATCCTTGACGATGCCGACATCGATCTGCGATATGCCGGGGTTTGGAACGATAGCATGCAATACGAATCGAAAGATTCTCACGGTTGCACGGTCGAGGAGCACTTAGCCGTTTGTGATCAGATGACTAATCAAGGATATCGCATTGCATCAATTAGTTGTGTTTCGGTGAACGACGATTTGATCACCGCGTCCGTTTGGCATCGTCCCCTGCTTAATCGTGAACACTGCGAATCACTTGTGAAGCGGCAAGCCAATGCCGCTGTCGCAGCGCTTCGCTTGAACAAGACTCGTCGGGTGTGGCCGCTGCTAAAACATAGCTCCGACCCTGGGCTTCGATCATGGATATTGAGTCAATTGAAACCCATGAACGTGTCACCCAAACTTCTGTTTGATCAACTGAACGTCGAGAAGGATGTTTCGGTCAAACAAATGTTGATTCTTGCGTTAGGCCAGTACCCTAACAGCTCGCAGATAGACCAGAAATCCCTGCGAAAGATGCTCTTGGACTTGTATCAACAAGACCCGGACCCCGGCATCCACGCGTCCACTCAATGGGTGCTGAACAACTGGGGACACGTTTCTGACTTGGGCAAGATCAATGAACAGCTTGTGAAACCGGTCGCGGATGCCTCAGACAAATCCAAGGGCAATTGGTACATCAACAAACATGGCCATACGATGATTTTGATGCCGGGCCCAGCAGAGTTTTTAATGGGATCGCAATACACGCAGCCAGGCCGTACATCGACTGAGTTTCTTCATCGCAAGCGAATTGAACGCCGGTTTCTACTGGCATCCAAGGAAGTCACCATCAAACAGTTCCAAGAATTTCTTGCCGACACTCCCAGCGTGCTGCACCAATACCCCGAACAACACGCGCCCGAAGAACAATGCCCGCAAATTTCGGTGACTTGGTACGAAGCAGCGAAATACTGTCGCTGGCTAAGTGAACAAGAGGGTGTCGAAGAAGACCAAATGTGCTACCCGTCCATCGATTTGATTAAGGAGGGAATGACGCTGCCGTCGAATTACTTGAAACGTACTGGCTACCGGCTTCCGACCGAAGCGGAGTGGGAGTACGCCTGCCGAAGTGGAACCGAGACGAGTCGCTACTACGGAAATTCTGACCAGTTGCTGGACGAATATGCTTGGTATGCCAAGTCAGCTGATGACCGTACCTGGCCAGTTGGCAGCCTGAAGCCCAATCCATGGGGCTTGTTCGACATGCACGGAAACGTTCAAGAGTGGTGCCAGGAATCCTACATTGATTACTCTCGATACCTCGGCTTCACAAGCGTCGATACGGAAGACCCCAAAGCAGTCAAAGACACAGCTAGGCGGCTACTTCGTGGCGGTTCGTTTGGCGTAAGATCTTCCGACGTTCGATCAGCGCACCGAAGCTACAATCGTCCGCCCAACCGCTACGACAACTCTGGGTTTCGTTTAGCGAGGTCGGTTACGCTGAAGTAGTGAATCGTTAAACGCAGCACGTCCATTCTGCGATTTCGCGCCTCTTGCCATTTATTCAAATCCTTCTCGAACACGCCACCATGCCGAATCCAAAGATCGTTTCATTCGCACTTTTGTTTGTACTGGGGACATTCGCGCAGCAAGCTCCAGCGGACCGCCCCAATGTGATTGTCATCATGAGTGATGACCAAGGAGGAGGCGACTATGGCTTCGCCGGCAACGATACCATTCGTACGCCGCATCTTGATGCGATGCACGATCGCAGTGGCTACCTGAGCAACTTTTACGTGAGCCCAGTTTGCGCGCCGACACGAGCTAGCCTGATGACGGGGCGCTACAACTATCGGACTCGCTGCGTCGATACTTTTGTGGGACGCGCGATGATGGATACCGCAGAAGTAACGATGGCGGAGTTGCTGCGTGATGCTGGATATCGAACTGGAATCTACGGCAAATGGCACATGGGCGACAATTATCCGCTTCGCGCCATGGACCAAGGATTCCAAGACAGTCTGGTGCATCGCGGTGGCGGAATTGGCCAACCTTCTGATCCGATAGGAGCCGAAGGCAAATACACAAACCCAACCCTGTTTAAGAACGGTGTTGAAGTGCGACGCGAAGGCTACTGCACGGACATCTATTTTGATGAAGCGATGCAGTTCATCGACGACAGCGTCAAACGAAACGAGAGTTTCTTCACATACATCGCGACCAACGCACCGCACGGTCCATTTGATGATGTCCCGCCAGAGCTTTACCAGGAATATCGAAAGGTCGACTTCACACCGATCTTGGTAGGCAAGATGGCAAAAGGACGACGAGCCAAGGAATTCGACAAACTGGCTCGTATTGCAGCAATGATCACCAACATCGATGAAAATGTTGGGAGACTCTTCAATAAGCTCGACCAACTTGGGGTCACCCAAAATACGATCGTCATTTATCTCAATGACAATGGCCCCAATTCGATGCGATATGTCGGCGACATGCGCGGTATGAAAACGCACGTTGACAATGGCGGTATCCGCTCACCGCTGCTATTTCATTGGCCTGCGAAGGTTTCCAAAGATCAGACGTCCGAGGAGATGTGCGCCCACATCGATATTCTGCCAACCATCTTGGACGCCTGCGAAGTGGACGCTCCCGCAGGAATCGCCTTGGATGGTCGCAGCTTTCTCTCCTTGTTGACAGAAGAAGCAACCGACTGGCCAACGCGGCAGTTGGTTTTTCAGACGCATCGCGGGAACGTTCCGCAACTCTTCAACCACTTTGCTCTGCATGAGGACAACTGGAAGCTGGTTCATCCCAGTGGCTTTGGGACCGAAAAACTCAGTGGTCCGCCGAAGCTGGAGCTTTACGATCTGAACCAAGATCCACGTCAGCAGAATGACTTGGCAGCAAGTCACCCCGAAGTGAAAGAGCGGCTAACAAAAGCGTATGAAGCCTGGTTTGCGGACGTTAGTTCGACGCGGGCTGATAACTACGCGCCGCCCCGGATTGTAATCGGAACTGAACACGAGCCTGTCACCGTGTTGACTCGACAAGATTGGCGACACGCAAAAGGAAAACCCTGGGCATCGGGTTCGAACGGATTCTGGCTCCTTGAGAATCCTGAAGCGGGAGAGTATTTCATCGAAATCATCCTGACTTCGGGCGACCTCCCGGCGGGCAAGGCGACAATTAAACGCGGAAACGTGATTTCCACCCTTCCCATCGCTGCTTCGCAGCAACGCGGTCACACGACAAGCATCCAAATTCCGCAAGGACCTTTACAAATCGCTGTCGCAATTGATTTCGAGGACAAAAGCCAAGGTCCCCATCAATTGGTACTGACGCGAAAATAGAGACG
>CAYUGI010000164.1:0-15213 GCA_964444105.1 uncultured Pirellulaceae bacterium | reverse complement strand
GGAATCTGAACGCTGCCGGCTTTCGCTGTTTCATCACTAAACTGTTCGCCAACTTTGCTACGCAATTTGTCCAGGGCAATCCGATCCGTCTGTGGCTTCGACTCCGCCGCCTTCCGACGGGCGATCCGGCGAACGAATCGAAAGCGGTGATTGATCTGATTGATTTCCGTTCGCACGGTCGCTTGCGTGTAGGTGGGTTCCATTGCGATTCCGGATTCGCTGATGTAGAGCGTTCGCGATGACAATACATTGCCGTAACTTGACGTGATCAAGCTGACTGGTTTGTGGTAGCCCCGGTTTCGGCTGACGACATTCCCTGCCAGCGAAACATTCAGCCCAATCGCGCCCTGCATCGGAAAAACATCAGCCGATACATTTCCGGTCAGTGTTGCGTTGCCGTTGATGCTGGTGCCCAAAATACAATCGATGACTGGTGTGGTCTCATGAACTGGACGGCTGACAACACGCTGGACCACTCCTTCGCCCACCCAAACCGCGATGTTGGGATGCCCAAAATTCTGTCGCAGTACATCGCTTGCATAAGATGTCTGATTTGTTTCACTCAGTAGCGCCATAAGACGATTCGCCGTCGATGATTCTTCTGGCGTGGGAATCAATTCCATCTCAGAAATTTCCTCGGCATCGGATTCGATTTTCTTCGATAGCAGCGGAGTCAATCGTTCTTTCCGGCTGTATTTTAGCGCCGGGATGAGTCGGTCCACCGCGTCGCGCAATGATCGAAAGGCTTTGAATTCGAGTCCGGGTGCGGTACCAAAAAGTCGTTGCTGCAACGCGACCGCTTCCCGATAGGTTTTCGCTACTGATTCATCGCCCGAAATCGCCTCTTGAAGCGGGTGCAAATCCAAGTACTCCATCCAACCCTCGCGACGTTTGCCGCTGGAAGCACGATTGACGAAAGCGACAAGATCTTTGGCTCGCTGAACGACCCGTTCTTTCGCAGCATCCACTTCGTCAACTCGATCCAAATCCAAGTTGGAGGCCGCATCACGAAGCGAGTTGACGATCGCGTCACGCTGTATCGGCGATACTTGAGCTTCAGCGACGGTCGCCGTGCAAAGCAGGACCAGTACGGTGATGCTTAGCCGATGGGTGTAAATGAGTGCAGACATCTTCACAAATGCAGGCAAATGAGTGGGTTTGGCAATGTGGGGTTACTTTGCGGCCCCCTATTCTACGTTCAAAACGCCGGCGAACGGGCTGGGAACGGCGAATCGGTTGATAAAGGACCCTGATTTATCCTTCGCACACGATTAATGCCCCCTGATCGAGCGTCAGTCGCGAACTGGCCGATCGTACGGGCCATTCGGGCTATTCCAAAAGTTGCATCGATTCTAAAAGCGGCTGAAGTGCTGTGTCGACGCGCTCTCTTTTGCAATCAGGATGCGCGATCAGATTGAGTAGCAATTCATGACGTTTCGTCTTGATCCGTCCATATCGATGCGAGGCGTAGCCAACATCGCGGTACTCGAACCAGTCGATCGTCAGGTCGCCAAACTGTTCCGGTGTCCAGGTTTCAGACACTTTGGGCAGTTGTAATAGATCGGTTACCGATTGGTTGACGCGTGGCAAGCCAAATTCGAGAGAGACTTCACGTTCACCTTGGTTATCGATTGACTCGTTGTTCGACGACTCAGGAGGCCAACTCTTGAATTCGACTGGTCGAAGGGTGGCAATCAAATTGTCTCTTGCATTAACAAATACCAGACGCAACTCCTTCTCTTCTTGAATCGGCTGTAGAAACGTCCAGTCGCCGCTGGGCCTAATGTCTAGCCCGAAGACGTCGAACCGAATCGTTTGGTTTTGAATACGAAGCATCTTTGATCGTTCTGCTTCGATTGCCCAATCACCATCAGGGCGTCCAGCATCGCTAATCCAGGCAGCGATCATCAGCAAACCAAAGGTGACCAGGTTCCCTTGCGTCGGCCGTATCCGCGATCGTCGTTCACCGCTAGCAGAATCCATCATCATAATTTCGGCAGATCAATGACGCCGTCCCAAGACGATGGTGGAATACGATTGTGACGCAGAATCGTCGATAGCAGCATATCCTTGGGGCGATCCCATGACGGCAGGCAATGAAGCCGTTCATAGGCCTCGTCCCAATCACCACTGACCAAAGCATCCAAGCTTGCTTCATAGTCGGAAATTTCGTGGTCAGTGAGCGTATGACCTTTGGAAGTATCCTCGACGGCTTCTATCGGTAGCAGTTCACTGATTTCGACTGGCGATTCAAAACCAGCCGGTCGAACGATCGCAAGACGCCGCAATCGAAACTCGTCTTGCTGCGGAATCTTTTTCAAAATCGACGTTGTCGCGGCGTCCAGAATTACGTCTGCACCGAATGCTTTTGTGATGCCCTCCAGGCGACTTGCTAAGTTAACAACCGGACCGAAGGCAGTGACTTTGACTTGATCGGACGTGCCGATTCGCCCAGCGACCGCGCGACCGCTGGCGATCCCGATTCCGCAACGAAAGCGGTTGGCTTCCTCTGCGGAAGCATTTTCGCGGCGGATTCGGATCGCGGCTTCGGCTGCTCGCATCGCGGCATCGGCTTGTGGCAGCGGCCAACCCCAAAAACCCATTGCCGCGTCGCCATGAAAATCTCCGATGACTCCATCGGTTCCCAAAATGTGCTGCGTCATCACGCCCAGTGCATCGCTGACGTGGGCCAGCAAATCCAACAACTGTTCCGAATTGCGTTCGCTGCGACGCGAAAAACCACGAAGGTCACAGAACATCACCGAGAGGTCGGCTTCACGTGGTTCCAAGACTTCGTCCGTGTCTCGGCCTGCGAGCGCTGACATGACAACCGGTGCAAAAAAGTGACGCATGTTTGCTTGGCGTCTTTCCAGCCTTCGGCCCTGACGGAGATTCGCAATCGTCGTGCCCACCAACTCGGCGAACTTCACATCGTCCGTCAAATCATCCGGTGCCGCCTGCATGGATTGTCCTAAGTCCGCACCCGGCTGCGCTGCTAAATCGCCAGTCACATACAGCGCCCAGCCAGGACAGGCTTCACTCCGCAGCGGGACACAAAACGACCAATCGACGTCCTCGGACGCCGTGAACGCGGCTTGGCTCTGACTGGATCCCGACCACAAATGAAGCGTGCTCTCGCGTTTTCGAATTGCTTCACGAACTAATCTTGCACTCACCGCCGGTCCGTCGCTGGGTGTCGTCGTGTCGAAGCCATCCGCCGCTCGACTGTCATAATGCAGGACATTCACGGTTTGGTTATCGACGTCGTCGCTGGATGGATTGTCAATCGCTACGACGGCAACGGCGGATGCCGATGGGGTGGCTTGCAACATCACACTGGTCACGCGTACTAAGAGTTCCTCGTCGCTGCCGCTGCTGGTGATCAAATCCGGCAGCCGGCTGAGCATGTCGATTCGCGACGAGGCATCGCGAAACCCGCGACGACGGAGGGCATTGTGATCATACGCGTGTGAGGTCACCGCGCCGGGACTGCAAACATCTGATGCACCCGGCCGATTGGCAAGCGTGAACGTTGTCTTTCCAATCGCAAAATGGTCGCCTGGAACGAGGACAAAATGTCTCGATTGCTGTCCGCGATGAAAGACAGGATTGCGTGCTGCTGGTAGCAAGGTAACTTCAATCGCATCGTTGCCGCGAGGCGCGATTTGAATGTGCCGGCGCGAGATAAGCGAATCCCAAGGCACATTCCAGTCGGATCCACTTCTTCCAACAACGATCTCCACGCCACTGGTAACGCTAGGGATTTCGCGCCGCCAGCGATCCATGCTGGTCGGTCCTTGGGCAATCAAGTCAGGCATCGATGCAATACTATTGGACCAAGTGAACTACGAAGTCGATGAGTCGGTGGCGGAACCATCTGCCGTGGCTGCTATGGCCGCGGCCCGCCCCGTCGCAAAGGCGGCTTGAAAATTATACCCGCCGATCCATCCATCGACGTCCAGTACTTCACCAGCAATATACAAACCGTCTGCCAATTTGCTGGCCATGGTCCGCGAATCGACTTCCGCCAGCGACACGCCACCCGCAGTGACTTCGGCTTTGGCAAATCCGCGTGTTCCATTGATGGGCAAGTGCAAAAGTTTGGTATTTTCGATCCAACTTTGCATCACGCGCCCCGGCAGTTCAGCGATCGGTAGGTTGCCACCGGATTGTGTTGCCAACGCATCCACCAAGCGGCTTGGCAGCCACCGCGAAAAAACGGACGTTACTTTGCGTCGCCCACCATCGCCACTGCGATCGGATAGCAATCTTTCCAGTTCACCGACCGAGACGTCGGGCAATAAGTCAACCGACAGCCGAACGTCTTTCAATGACGCTGCCGCCGTCATCGTGCCACTCACGTCCATTGCTGCCGGACCGGAAAAGCCAAAGTGAGTGAACAACCAGCTAGAACGTCGCTCAATGAGAGGTTTCTTCTTTGCTTTCGCATGGGCGTCTCGCACGCTGGCAACACAGTCGTCCAGGGTGATTCCGGATAGCTCCTTCGTCCAAGTGAGTCCGCCCACCAGTGGAACGAGTGCTGGTCGTGTCGGCACGATCGTGTGTCCTAGCTTTGCCAGCCAATCGTAGGCATCGCCCGTCGTGCCGCATCCTGGCCAACTGCGACCTCCAGCAGTCACGATCACCCGATCGGCTTGCAATACATCGTTGTCTGTTACCACCTGCCAAGTGTCGTCCTGACGATGAACTTTTCGCACAGGTGACTGAAGTCGAATTTCTGTGCCATTTCGCACAGCGTTGTTGTGCAGCGCGTCGCGCACATGAATGGCACGATTGGACTGCGGAAAAATCTTTCCGGTCGCCTCGCGTTTCGTCGGGACGCCAAGCCGATTGAACATTTCCACTACGTCGCTTGGCGGAAAGCTGCCAACGCTTTTTTGCAGAAACCGTTTGGCGTGCCCGAAGGATTCCGTAATTCCTCGAGCATCCGTGTCGTGCGTCAAGTTGCAACGGGTGCCACCAGACATCAAAATTTTGACTCCGGTTTTTGTGTTCTTCTCCAGCAGAACTACATGAGCGCCGCGCTGCGCTGCTTCGGCCGCCGCCACCATTCCAGCGGCTCCAGCACCGATGACGACAATCCGTAGAGGCCGCAAAGTTTAATTCCCCAGTTGGTACGGATCGTCGCATGACATGAACAAGAAACGCTTGTCCACTGGCCTAGCTTTACTTGCTTGGACAATGATCAGCATACCAACCATTTGATTTGCAGGCGATCAGGGACTCACCTGATCCCACAGTAGACGCACCAAGAGGAAGGGCGTCTGAGAACTACGATGGAGTGAACCGAAAGAGTTTTTCTGCTCATGTCGACCAACGTTCAATCTGAAATACCCGCCAACGAGGCTGTCTCTACCGAAGAGAAGAACCATGCGACCACTTCAGGTGATTTTTCGTTTGCGCAAGCTCGTACTCTGATAGGAGACTTGAGCCGACCGAATGCGAACATCTATTGGTCCGACTTTCTTGGTTCGGTCTTATTGGCACATGCGTGCACGGCGGGATTGTTCTACTCATTCCGAGAGTATTTTCAGGTTGGCGAGTTCCCTGTTTCGACAGGACTGATTCTGGGTATGTTTGCCTGCTACGTCACCGCGGTGGTGCTCTACATGCGATCGGCGATGTTCATTCATGAATTGGTTCATTTGCCGAAAGAGGGTTTTCGCGCTTTTCGCGTTGTGTGGAATGTCCTTTTCGGGTGTCTTTTTTTGGTTCCCTCGTTCTTGTACTATCCGCACGTAGACCACCATCGTCGCAAACACTACGGAACCAAACACGATGGAGAATACTTGTCGCTCAGTCACACTAGTCGTTGGGTGATCGTCGGGTTCATTGTCCAAGCGTTGGTCATTCCGTTTCTTGCGATCGCGCGGTTCTTGGTTATCTCTCCGATTTGCTGGTTGATTCCCGGCGCTCGTGCTTATGTGCATCGCCACGCATCGACGATGTTGGTGGATCCCAGTTACGAACGCACCGACGCTTCTTCCCGCGTGATGAGAATGGTGGTGTTACAAGAAGCAGGCTGTTTTGTGGTGACATTCATGCTGGTCTTCGGCTATCGCATTGTTGAGGGCGAGTGGTTCAATCCTGGCTGGATTCCGGTCTACTTCATCTCTCTGGGAGTCCTGGTCCTTAACGAAATCCGCACGCTCGGTGCGCATCGTTGGACTCACGAAGGCGAAGAAATGAGTTTCCAAGACCAGTTGCTCGATTCGGTCAATTATCCGCATTGCCCTTGGGTGAGCGAACTTTGGGGACCGGTCGGAACACGGTATCACGCACTGCATCACTTGTTCCCGCGGTTGCCCTATCACAACCTTGCGGAAGCCCACCGCAGGTTGGTCGAAGGTTTGCCGGTTGATTCGCCCTATCACCAAACGATCGCGCCAAGTTTGACCAGCGAGATCATTGCGCTCTGGAAACGAGCCGGCGCTCGAGCAGCCAATCCTATCAAGCCGCGGTGATTAGCCGCTAACGACTTCGCCACTTGCTTGGGCCAAGATGTCGGTTTGATCACCCGTTAGGTAATTCGCAGCTGCCTTGGACACTGAAGCGACGGTTAGGCCACGAAGCTTTTCAAGCGTGTCATCGATGCTGACGTATTCGTTGTGGGTCAGCCAGCGACTGCCCAAGCTGAATAGCCGGCTGCTGGAACGTTCGCTCTGCATGATGCAGCCCGCGGCGGCCTTGTTGATCACCTGATCGAGCTCTTCTTGCTCGACGCCGTTCTTTGCAACGTTTCGCATGATGTCATCAAAGATTTTGACGTTCTCGGCCATCTCGTTCGGAGCGCAGACCATGTAGTTGAACCAAGCACCGGTGTCAGTGAATTCTTGCGGCCAAAGCGTCGCAACTTCGGCACGCCCCGTGTCGATCAACTCCCAGAACAAACGGCTGCCACCGTCGTCGCCCAGAACAGTTGCCAATGCACGTGCAGCGTATCGATCATCGGACGAAGAGCTTGGCCCGTGGCCAATTCGCACGAGGTATGCCTGGGAAGCATCGGTAATTGCAAGTTGACGTTCCAGCTGAATGCCTTCGGGAACGGTTGCCGCGTCGTCTGCATCCGGATCGCCATCGGTGGGACGCTCTGACCAAGTTACTGTTTTTTCCTCAGCCGCTGCAACCAAACTGTCGAAGTCTACGTTTCCCGTCGCAGCCAAGACGATATTTTCAGGGCGATAGCGGCGATTGAAATACGCTCGCATTCGGTCTGCCGTCACGCTTTGAATCGACTCGGACGTTCCCAGCACACGACGGCCGAGACCACGCGGCCCGAAGTAGACTTCTAGCGCGCGTTCAAACGCGCCGAATGGTGGCTGATCTTCGTACTTGGCAATCTCTTCCAGAATCACCTGACGCTCGGTTTCAAACTCGCCTTCGTCCAGCGCTGGACCCATCATGTCCGTTAGCAAATCGATCAAGCGATCCTGAAACTTGGGTAGCACCGTGGCGTAGTAGACGGTTTGCTCTTCGCTAGTGTACGCGTTGCCTTGGCCGCCAAGTTCGTCCAATTCACGATTGACGTCAGCTGCGCTGCGACGATCGGTGCCCTTGAACATCATGTGCTCCAGGAAGTGGCTTAGTCCGGATTCCGCATCCACTTCGTTGCGAGAACCTGCCTGAACGAAATACCCTAGCGAAGCCGAGTAGGCTCGCGAGTCGATTTCGGCAGCGATCCGCAACCCGTTAGACAGCGTGGTTTGTCGAAATTCTGACATGTGATTTATTTGGCAATCTTGTTGGTAGTCAGTGGCGATGGCCCTAGTGTGACCAAGCGGAAATTAGCGGGTGGATTGGCGGTCCAGTAGTCGCGAACCGAATCAAGCGTTAACGATTCAATCTTTGCCTCCAACTCTTCGGTCGTCATGGCTCGACCAAGTTGGTAGTGGTCCGACACCAGCGAAGCCGCTCGAGAAGCACTCGATTCCTGCTCCATGATGAGTCCACTTTCGATGCGAACTTTCCACCGATCCAACTCTGCTTCGCGAAGGTCATCGGTCAAATGATCGATCTCGTGTAGCGTCACGTCCAGCGTTTCCTGAGCACGCTCGGGAGTCGTGCCAGCGTAGCCAAAGACGCCTGCCGCGTTCTTTAAGGAATTGCAACTGGCAACGACTGTGTAGCAAAGGCCGCGTTGTTCGCGAACACGATCAAACAATCGGCTGCTCATGCCGTCGCTCAAAATCCCCACGCCTGCACGCATTCGGAAGTAGTCTTCGTGTCCGTAGGGGATTGAGTCAAACGAGAACGCTATGTGCGTCTGGCTTGACGGCGATTCGATGGATTCGTATTTGCTTTCGCCACTCGGCTGGATTTGAACCGTTTCGGGTTCAGATTTCCAATCGCCAAACGCCTGTTGAAGCGTGTCTGTGATTTGTGGCACGTCCACTTTTCCGGCAATGCCAATGATCGCACCGGATGCTTGGTACTTATCGGTAAAGAAATTGCGAACGTCGTCTTGGGTCAGCGCCGTGACGGAATCCATCGTTCCCTGATTGCTGCGACCCAAGCGATTGCCGTAATGCAGCTCGCGCAGGCGACGCATGACTCGCTGTGTCGGTTCATCTTCGGTCGCACGCAGTTCTTGGATCATCATCATCCGCGCGTCATCCAGTTGATCGGCGGGCAAGTGTGGCTGACGCACAATACTGGCGTATAGTTGCAACGCGTCACTAAGTGATTCGGCTGGCATCGCTGCGCCAAACGAAGCCATCGCGCTGGACACACCACAGCTTCGGTCCATGCCCAAATTGTCTTGCACGGCGACCAGATCTCGGCTGCTGTAGTGGCCCGCACCCCGTTGCACCATTTCGCATGTCAACGACGCGAGGCCCGCCTTCGATTCCGCTTCATGCTGAACGCCTGCCGGAACGGCCAACGAAAACGCGGCTGTACGTAACCAGGGCATGTCCTGAATCAGAACCGTCATGCCGTTGGGCAACGTCAGCGTGTGGATGGTGGATGGTTCGGTGGTGGTGGTCAGGGGACTGTTCCTTTGCTTGAAAAACTCTCGGCTTATCACTTCACTCCCTCGCTTGGAGGTCGTGCAGTCTCTGATCTTTTGATTCGCAAAGATCTCCTTCACTCTCCCTCCGGGAGAGTCGGACGCAGTAGCGGCCGGAGAGGGTTTGGCCAGAACGCAGCGATTAGCGGCGCAACACGCCGCATTGGCCCTCTCCTCGCTTAGGCTCGACTCTCCCGGAGGGAGAGTGAAGTTGATTCTCGTAAATCCTTAATTTCGGGGAGCTTAAAAACTGCAAGACCTCCCAGCGGGAGAGTGAATTCGGCGACACAGAACGTTGGGTCTACATGCCGCCGATCGTCACGACGTCCACGGTCTTCACGCGACCGATCAAAGTGTGACTGCTGGCATCGTCGATCTGGATATCCAGAAACTGACCTGCTTGGCGGCGGTTGCCATCAAAGACAACAATTCGGTCGCGGTGCGTTCGGCCGATCATCTGTACGACCGGTAAGTCGTCGTTGCCGTCGCGAATGCTCTTTTTGCTAGGGCCTTCGACCAAGACCTGAACCGTCTCGCCAATCAGTTTTAAGTTGTCTTCTTTGGCAACTTTGTCCTGCATAGCCAACAGCTCATTGTTGCGTCGCGCTTTGACTTCACGAGGAATGTCATCTTCCAAACGCTCGGACGCCTTCGTGCCTGGACGGACGCTGTATTGAAAGATGAAGCTGTTCTTGAAGCGACAACGCTCGACCAAATCGACCGACTTTTGAAAGTCTTCTTCGGTTTCACCACAGAATCCAACAATGAAATCACTACTGACGGTCGCGTGCGGCAAAATCGTTTCGATTCGCTCGAACATTTCCATGTAGTCCGCGATGGTGTAACCGCGTTTCATTCGCTTCAGGACCGCGTCGGAACCACTTTGCGCTGGCACGTGCAAGTAAGGAGAAACTTTCGGCAAGTCGCGGATCGTTGTCAGCAAACGCTCGGTCATGTCCTTGGGGTAGTTCGTGACAAACTTGATGCGTTTGATGCCGCTGACATCGTGCAGCTGTTCCAGCAAGCTGGCCATGTCCGTTGTCGTGTCACCATCAATGTGCTTGTAACTATTGACGGTCTGCCCCAGCAGCGTGATCTCCTTGCAACCTTGATCGGCCAGGATCGTCGCTTCAGAAATGATTTGGTCCGGTGCGCGACCTTGTTCGGGACCTCGCGTATTGGGAACGACACAGTAGGTACAAAACTTGTCACAGCCGATTTGGATTCGCAAATAAGCTTGAAACGGTGTCGGACGCATTGCCGGATCGCGCAGCGGGTCAAATGTTTCGTGGCTTCGTGCGATCGTCAACTGCGATCCGCCCTTACGCGAAAGCGACACGGCCATCTGACGACCTTCGCCGGTTTGGACTTTTTCCAGCAGTCCTGGGATCGTGTGGAGCTGGCCAGGGCCGACGACAAGATCGACGTAGGGTGCGCGTTTGAAAATGATCTCTTGGTCTTTCTGAGCCATACAGCCCATGATGCCAATGATCTTGTCAGGGTTGTGTTCCTTTGCCTGTTTGAGTTTTCCCAGCGCGCTGTAGACCTTTTCCTCTGCATGCTCGCGAACGCTGCAAGTGTTGTACAAAACGCAGTCCGCTTCTTTGGGCGTATCAACGACGGTGTAGCCGTGACGCTTCAAGTCGGCGACCACCATCTCGCTGTCCAAGACATTCATCTGGCAGCCGACGGTCTTGATATAAACTTTCTTATTCATCGCTGGATGCAGGCAGTATTACGGTTATCGAGCGAGCCGCAGGCCCATGTTGGTGTACCGCCTTTAGGCGGCCGTTGCACGCCTTGAGCCGGCTAAAGCCGGTACACCAACGTGCGCGTTCGTTCTCGAAACAATCGGATCGCACAAGATACCTGCCAGCGCCCTATTCACGGTAGGGTCGATGGCCGGAAATACGCTATTTTGCCGATCCGATTAGGCCTCAATTGACGGCATTTCACCGCCTAAGAAGTAATCGTTCAAAAAGGCTTTGCGATCGCCCGTTTCGGCGGCCAACTGGACCATGGCATACAGCCGCTGCTGGTCGCGGCGTTTCTTCGCGGCCAGGGCATCGGCGTCTTGAAAGTAGTCGGGCAGAGGCGAGATGATGTCAAAGCACTCATTGGGGCGCGGTCCCGCAACAACTCCGTAGCGATCTAGCATGGCGATTGCCGTAGCCAAGCGGTGGTCGTGCTTGCTGCGTTTTTGCAATCGACCGTTCAACCAGTCCAATCCAAACGCTTCGCACTGGTCGCGATGCTCCCGAATGGTTTCGTAGACGCGCGTGTAGAAATCGGCATCCGGATTGGACCATTCGATGAACTGCATTTGCGTCATCAAATCCGCTTGATCGTAGAGCCAAAGACAGAGACTGGGTTTGTCATCACGCCCCGCGCGGCCAATCTCTTGGTAGTAGGACTCAATGCTCCCCGGTGTTTCCGCATGAACGACCACGCGGATGTCTTCTTTATCGACGCCCATTCCAAAAGCGGGTGTGGCTAAGACTAAATCAGCATCACCGACCATAAAATCATTTTGCACACGACGGCGGAAATGCCTCGGTAGGTCACCGTGATAACAAACGTGATCGATTCGGTCTGCCAACAATCGGTCACTAAATCGCTGGAGTGTTTTGATCAGCGAGAAATAGACGATGACGCTTCCGCCGGAGTATTCAGGATGCGCAATCGCCTGGCGAATCGCCGAGACTTTCATGTCATCGTCAATGACCGATTCGATTTCCAGGTGCAGATTGGGGCGATCGATGCCTTCGTGAAAGAGTCGGATTTCTGAGGGATCAATTCCCAGTTGCCGGTAGATATCCTCGCGACACTCCGCCGTCGCTGTGGCGGTCAGCGCGATCGTCGTTGGATTGCCTAGCGTCGATCGAATGTCGGCTAGTCGCGTGTAGTCGGGACGGAAGTCATGTCCCCATTGGCTGACGCAATGAGCTTCATCCACCGCCAGCAGTTTGATGTGGCGGCCAGCGATCGCGTCTAGAAACTCTGGCTTGCGAAATCGCTCAGGCGTGACGTACAGCAATCGGTACTGTCCTGCGGTGACTTCGGCATACCGCTGCTCCCGGGTCTCGCGGTCCAGCGACGAGTTAATGAATGCGGCATCAATGCCACGCCGCACAAGCGAATCGACTTGGTCCTGCATCAATGCAATCAGTGGTGAAAGTACCAATACCAGTTCGCGGCTTTCAGGGGTAATCGTGAGGGCCGGAATTTGATAACAAAGCGATTTGCCCATGCCCGTCGGCATGACAACCATCGCATGCTGGCCGGAGAGCACGTGATCGATAATCGTTGCTTGGCTGTAACGAAAATCGTCGTAGCCAAAATGTTGCCGAAGGAGGGATTGGATATTCAATAGGAACAGTTCAAGGTTGTCGCGTGAGGCCTTTCGCGAGTCCGACGATTGATTCGTCGTCGTTTTGTGGTTCTTAGTCAGGCTGTATTCCGCCAGGGCCTGACGGAACAACTATATTCCGCCAGGGCCTGGCGGAACAACTTCCACTATCCCAACAGCGACTGTAAATCGTCGGCGGTTAGATCGCTGATCAGACCCTTGTCCTGCGAGATGATGGCGTCGGCCAGCTCGCGTTTGTTGGTTTGCAGTTCGACGATCTTTTCTTCGACACTGTCGTTGCAAATCAGCCGATAGGCGTTGACGCTGTTCGTTTGGCCAATTCGGTGTGCACGGTCGATCGCCTGAGCTTCGACGGCTGGGTTCCACCAAGGGTCGAGAATGAAAACGTACTGTGCGGCGGTTAGATTCAGGCCGGTGCCGCCTGCCTTCAAGCTGATCAAAAACAACTGGCAATCGTCGTCGGTTTGAAAATGCTTCACCCGGTCAGCTCGCTTTCGCGTTTTGCCGTCTAGGTATTCGTAGTTCCAACCGCGGGCGTCGATGTCGTCTCGCAACAAACTGAGCAAAGATGTGAACTGCGAAAAGACGAGCGCCTTGTGTCCTTCGCCAATGATCTCTTCGAGCTGGTCGAGCAGGAGGTCCATTTTGGCACCGCGGACCTTGCAATCGGGTTTGACCAGTCGCGGATCGCAGGATGCTTGACGCAGTCGAAGCAGAGCTTCCAGGACATGAATCTTGGAGCGTTTCAGACCAAGTTCTTCGACCTTCTTACTCAAATGTACGCGGTAGTGCTCGCGAAGTTCGTCATAGAGTTTGCGCTGTGGCTTGGACATATCGCAGGCAAGCGTTTGTTCGACCTTGTCCGGGAGATCCTTGAGTACTTGTTTCTTTGTGCGACGCAAAATGAATGGCCGGAGCGAGGATCCAATCTGCTCAATGCGTTTGCGGTCTTCATCGTCATCCAACTGCGGCAAACGCGCAGTCATGCCGCCATTGAGCATGCCAGGATTCAGAAAATCAAACAGCGACCACAAGTCACCCAAGTGGTTTTCTACGGGTGTCCCTGTCATGGCCAAACGGTGATCGCCCTTCAGCAGACGCGTCGCCTTGGACGAGAGACTGCTGGGATTTTTGATCGCTTGTGCTTCGTCCAAGATGATGTAGTCGAACGAGTTTTCGCTCAGCAGCGCGGTGTCGTTTCGCAGTGTTCCGTAAGTTGTCAGCAACAGATGAGGTTCACGGCCGTGTTTGTATTCGTCCAAGTAACGCGTGCGGCGATCCGTGCCGGTGTAGTTGAAGACGCGCAGTTTGGGCGTGAAGCGAGCGGCTTCCTCCATCCAGTTGCCGATTAGGCTTTTGGGTACGACGCAGATCGACGGTTTGCGTTTTTCACCCTTGGGCAATCGCCGCGTGCGGCGCTTTTCCAAGAGTGCCAAGACTTGGATGGTTTTCCCCAACCCCATGTCGTCGGCTAGGCAACCGCCGAAACCAAATTTCTGCAAGAACTGAAACCAGCCCAAACCGTCACGTTGGTATTCGCGAAGCGTCCCTGAAAAGGATGCAGGAGCATCGGTCGGCTTGATTCCTTCGAAGGATTTTAGCTGACGGATGAAGGACTTGAACTTGCGATCGCCCTGGACGTTTTCCTGTTCCGCCAGCATGGCGTCCAGCAAGAGCGCTTGTGTCCGGCGAAACCGAATCGAATCGTCAAACTGCTCTCCACATGATTCGATACTGACAAATTTCTGTAACCATGCTTCGGGCAACATGCCTTGTGAACCGTCGTCAAGCACGACGCTGCGATGGCCAGCTTTGAGTGCCTTGAGTAATTCGGGTAGTGACGCAGATACTCCGTCAAAGTCAGCGTTGGCTTCCAAATCGAACCAGTCGACGCCGGAGACGACATCGATATTGAAATCCGTGGCGATACGAATGGGAGCGCCATCGGCCGTGACTTCCCATCCAGCTGCCTGGAGCGATTCGACCAAGTAAAGAAAGTCATCGGGCGCGACCGTTAGTGACTGCCTGAACCCGTCACTAACAAAGTCAAATCGATCTGCGGGAACACTTTCCAAGAACTTCAGCTCTGCAGGCACGTCGCGATGCTGGATGGCTTTGTTGCTTTCGTCAAACCACCAGCGCCGAAGTGAATCGAATGGAACGATCACGTCGCCGTAACGCGCCGATAACGTTGCATCGAAAGCACTGGCATATCGCTCGTGTTGGACTAACGAGCAACAGGGAGTCGGCACGATGAATTGTTCGTCGATTCCAAAGGCAGGATCAATCTCAATCGGTGTTTGCGACGCCGTCTCGCTGAGATCCCGTAGCACCGTATTGATACTGCGTTTCGGTGCGGTGACGATGCCAACGCCTTGCCAGATGCGAAGCTGTGCGGCTTGTGCAGGCGGGAGTGTTACCAAGCGAGTTTTGACAGTCGTGGGATCGGGAGCATCTAAGTCTACAACCGTTTGGTCATCGACTTGGAGTAACGCACAGCCGATCTGCGAAACCCATATCAAGCGTTCCAAGCCAATCGATTCTTGGTCACCGCAAAGGGTTGGGACGACGTCAAACTGGCTTTTGCTGGTCGCATTGGGCGCAAGCTTGAGGACCAATTCCCAAGGCGTTTGGACATCAACTTGGCTGATGGGCTGTGCATCTTCAAAGTGCTGGCGTGAATCGCCCAGCTTCCAGGCTAACCGTGTCGTGTTTTGCAATGCCTGCAGCGAAGTTGCCAAAGCGCTCGATTCGACGGAGAACGCTCGTGTGCCGCCACGGCGATAGTAGGAGTTGTATTGGTTCTCTTCGATCG
>CAYUGI010000163.1:13003-15214 GCA_964444105.1 uncultured Pirellulaceae bacterium | reverse complement strand
AACCAAGGGAACTACTCAAAATCTTGCGCAGATTCAAACAGTGATTTGCCCTGGGGGAGCCATGAGTTTTGGTCAACGAGTACGGGAGCTGAGAGGCGATCGCGGCTTGACTCAGCGTTCACTTGCCCAGCACCTCGATGTCAGCATGTCCTACGTCTGCAAAGTAGAGAACGGCAAGTTGCAGTCCGGTGACTTCCCGTCCGAGAAATTCATTCACAAGCTAGCCGAGGCTTTGGATGCTGACGAAGATGAGCTTTTGCTCTTGGCAGACAAAGTTCCAATCAAAATTCGACGAGGTATCCGCCAGCAACCGAATTTGTTTCGGAAGCTGGGCCAGCTTGACTCCAAACGTCTTTCAGAATTGGAGTTACTCGTCGATCAGATGATGTAGAAGCAGTTTTCCTGCCTGAATTTTGAGCTTTCGACGTTAATCTGATCTGAAGGCTTCGTGATTTAAGAAACGTTGCCGCATTGTCATGACGGTGCCAGTTTCACTTCGGACTTTCTGCGAGACATTCGTCGCGGCGATGTGCAAATGCATAGTATACCGACCACGACAGGTGGCAGAACAAATCCTCGTCATCGTCCCAGCGAAACCCAACTTCGCAAAGTTGTTCAACCAGAACACTCATTCTTTCGCATGCTTGTGCGGATGGGAAATTCCATTCACTTAGAAGTCTAGAAATCTCCACTGCCATTTGCTCAAAGTCATCCTCTAAATAGTTTTGAGACACGACGGCCAAAATCAGCTGAGCGTCATTTTCTGATCTGATCAGTTGTGAAATAAAGAGTGGGTAGTTACCACCTCGCGGTAGCTGCTGCAAACAATCTTCGTTCAGGTCCGACAATTTTGTGAAATCGATCATTAGAAATTCCTCCAGGTTGCTTCGACCCTTTGGCCGCCAGAATTTGAGAATTGGACATGCGTTTGTTTCTCCGTTTTTTTCCATTCAGCGAGATGGCTTTCGTACACCTCTGTTGAATAGCCGCTTAAGACAACTTTCGCTTTTAATGTATTGAGCATGCCTAAAAGCTCGGCATGGTCATCATCTGTCATGGTGAATGCATACAGCGGTTGCTTGGCACTTGCGAGTGTGTCATGAGGATAGGGCGGATCGCAGTAGAAAAGTGCATCATCTGAATCGTATTTCTTGAGGACCTCGAGTGCAGGTTTTGATTCGATCATCACTTTGCGAAACCTTTCGGCAACGGCAGGAAGCCCATCAATCGCCGATAGATATTTCGACACTGGCTCCGGCATTTCTCTCCTTGATCGCTTGCTCGTTGCCCATGCGTTTGGTGTCAGCGTTTGACTTCCCAGCCCGCCGCGTGCCTGCCTACATCGGACGAAGAACCAGTGAGCACGCTGGATAGGATCGCTGGGTTCTTTTTCGTCAACCAATTCCTCAAACTCGGTTCGACTGTACGGAGTCAATTCGCAGAGTCGTTGCAACTCAAGGAGTTTGTCTGGATCACGAATGACTTGAAACAGGTTTACTAGGCGTCTGTCGAGGTCGTTGTAAACCTCGACGTCGCTTGGCTTCTTTTTCAAAAGAACGTTCGCCATGCCACCGTAGGGCTCAACGTAAATTCGGTGGTCAGGGAATTGGTCCAGGATCCAGTTTGCTAACAAGCTCTTGCCTCCCATCCAGGCGACCGGTGCTGACGGTGCTTTATTGGCTTTCCATGAAGCCAATGGTCGAGTAGCGTCTTTCATTATTGTGTCTTTGGGAAATCAAGTATTGAATTGAGTTGAATTACTCAGTTGTTTTCAATACCGATTGTTCTTTCCCTTTTCTCCTTCGGCGGCTTCGCCAACAGCAACGAGTAACGTCGTCATGCTTGATCAGAAAGCAGCCCGTTTTTCAGTGGAGCTGCCTGACGTCGAATAGTTCCTTTTCCCAACGGTCTGGGTGAATGAGCTGGTGGTCAACGATAAGCAAACCACAGGACACGCTTGCCGTCAGCCAGTAGGCCTCGTCTTTGCTGCATCCATTTTTCTGATGAAGGAATCTTTGAGTTCCGACCCAGTTCCGACCCAACGTCCGCTTCGCACGAATGCACCAGGACCGTCGCTGTTTTTCTGCTTGACGTGCAAACCGTTCAGAATGTGACTCTGACAAGATCGATACTTCTGGATTGAGATAGATGCGTCGGAGTTTTGGATTGTTCAGGAATTCAGTCATCCGCTCACGAACGTCATTGAGCAAC
>CAYUGI010000163.1:0-12989 GCA_964444105.1 uncultured Pirellulaceae bacterium | reverse complement strand
ATCTTGGATTTTGGGTTCGTGGTGAAGCACGACCAACTGTTGAAATGAGGGGTTTGACATCAGCTCTTCGGTTCGACCAGGGAGGATTCAACTTGTTCGCATCCGCGTAGTGTTTCGGTCACGAAGTCCCGCCATGGGACGCCAGAAAGGAAAGCCTGGGCCTTTGCGTGGTTGAACACGTCCTCAGGGATGATCACGTGCAATACACGCTGCCCAACTTTGATTCGTCGTTTAGATTTTTGTTGCTTGATATCGTCGTTCTGTTGTTCGACAGCACGACTGCTGTGAGAGGTTTCAGAGCTCATTGTTTTTCCTATTCGTAGGCGAGTAGCTGGACCACCGATAAAAAGTGCCGTGTTGGGCTTCGATCGCTTTGATGATTGTTTCCATTCCGTACGTTCTTCCGTCGCTGAAGTGTCTCTCATCCCACTTGGATCGAAAGAGCCCGCTCTGCCTAAACAGACGGTCAATCTGTTCAGGGGTTGGGCCACACCAGAAAGCCAGAAGGCGGCATAGAGCAAGATCGGCTTGGCTGTTGTTTCCATCGTGACCCTTCGTGTCGCCGAGCCAAAGCTGTCTGAACTTTGGTCCGTTGCGAGCGTTGGAAGCTCTGTCCAGGACTGCATCGTCAGAAGCTACCGATGGGGCAGAAATAGAAGGACTAGGATTTGATGAGGGCCTGGGTTCGGGGAAGTAGGTCTCGGCGATTGACCGTAGTGCGTGGGTTCCATTGCGAAGTTCAGAGTGCCCATCAAAAACGTCACCCGTGATCGTAAAGAACCGTGCTGATCCGTAGATTTCGATCCCCGGTGATGACCGGCGTCGGCTTCGGATTGGAGAATCCGAGACCGCAATCGCCTTGACACCAGTTCCAGAGGGAGAGACTTCGGTATAGCTGTCCAATGATTCAATGACCGTCTGTGCCCAGGGATCGAACCGTTTGGTTTGCGGATCGAGTACATCGTCCAGATCAATACCCACGAAGGGATCATTCTCAGTAAAGACGAAGCCCACCCCCTCAAGGCGTCCGTCATGTTTCGTCAAAGTGGCGTTGGCCTCATCCAGCGTTGTCCAGGTAGAACAGTCGGTCACCTTCGCGAAGCGTCCTGTCGCCGGGTCCACCGGGACCTTCCGCTTACGATCTCGCCTATCACTTGGTCCCGAATGGTATTTCCAGCAGACCCACTGTTTTTGGTCCCGTAGTTGCTCAGGAATGCAACTGTCTCGTTTCTGAAGTGCTATCGCCATGCTATTTCCTTGTTCGTTGATGTCTGTCTCATTGTGCCTGTGACCTACTTCTCTACCCTGTGAATTACTTGTGCCTGAATTGCATTGATTGGTTCAAATTCTGAAATTGCTTCTGTTTCAAGAATTGACTTCTGTTGTTCTTCATTTTCATCTGCTAGTTGAAACTCTTATTCGTCGCGTTCTTCACTTTTTGATTTGAGGCATTCACCTCGCCATTCCTGGGCTGCTGTGATCACACGGGGGAGTGAATTCAGGATCCTTCCGTCAACAATTTCATTACATGACATTCAGTTCCTTGTCTTGGATGCACTCAATGCAATAAAAAACCCCACCAGCCAAATTGACTGATGGGGCTTTCGGTTTTCTGCAAACCATCGCTTCGATGGTGACGAGATGCTATGCAAGTAATCCGTCGCCCGGCATGTCTCCGTATCCGGGGAGTGGCGGAACCTCTGGCGGAACCACGTTCGTTCGCGGGAAATCATTCGGCAGGTCACCCAGCGGTGGGTCAGGGACGAGCATTTTCTGCCTGTCCTCGGTTGTAAGGGACGAGTTGAGCATCGTTTCCCACTGCTCCGTGTGAATCCGATCTCTCAGGCTACGGCTGTACTCTTCTCGACGCTTTTCGCATTCCAACCGTTGCTCAATTGCAGACAAATTCTGGTACGTCGTTATGTCGAACGCACACCAGTCAATTACGACTTCAAACAAGCGATCTGCGTGAACTCGCCAGACATCCATGGCGACCTTTCCGAACTTAACTTTTTGAGTATTGCGATCAGGCGATTTGCTCGCAAGCCAATTGCTGTCCCGGAGAATTCGTCCAAATAGCTTTTTGCTCGGCATGGGACTTGAATTGCCGCCCGCAGCTGCAGAGTTGGCGACCTCAAGCGCGAAGTCAGGGATCAAGTCGATTACGTTTTTCCCCGTTCGAAAAACACCAATCTTTGTTCCGTTTGCACTGTAGCTTGTCGTGTAGCGGTGTTCCGAATAGTCTTTTCCGTCTGGATCTTCTTCCGAAATTTCATCGACCTTAGAGCGGACGGCGGTATATCCGAGGTTCTCAATTGGAATCTCGGGTGATGACTCCAGGTATTCATTGAGATCGTCGACTTCAACGTGAGCTTTCTTGGCGAGCATGGCACTTGTGATATGCACTCCGAATGCAGTCGCGGGACTATCGTCGATGGATTCGATGTAGGTTCGCCGAATGTGCTGCTGGAGCGTCTCTGCACATCGCTTGAAGTGTGAGTCAGCTTCTTCTGGTGAGCAACTACCGGTCTGTTCAGCGAACTGCAGGAAGACTTTCGCCGCAGCGAGGATCTTGTTCGTGGCGTCTACAATGCGTTTGTGAACAGGAGTGCTTGCGTCATCAAGCTGCTGGAATTTGAGTTCTTCCCGGCAGGTTGCCAGGCGAGGTGCCAGCCACTGAACAAAGGCGTGGGTCATCAGACTGAAAGTTCCATCCTTCGCTTTCCTTTGGAAATAGTCGAAATAGTTTGGTCTCGCGGTTTTCGTCGCATCTGCAAAGGTGGAATTGTCGACGCCAAGGCTCACCGTTCGATAACGCATGGAATCGAGGCCGTCCGGCATCTGCTCACCGGTGATTATCGCGAGTCCTCTCGGCTGATCATTCGGGCGAAGTGTTCCGTCGCCATAGCACCGATCTCGCGATGCACCATTTCCGAGAGTTCGTATCAAGTCATCCGCGCGCTTAGCCTCCTCGCCACCGCCTCGGGAGTTGGGTCGCTGAACGAAGTCGTCGACTAATACGCCAACGTTTCCGGTACATGCGAACCTCGCCTGCATTCCCATCGAAGTTGAATTGAATGACGCGCAGTCGCTGTCCTTTGGGTCAGTCATAAAGAGTGACAACAGCAGTTTTCCGAATGCCGTTTTTAGATTGCCGGTGGGCCCGTGAAGAAATACCACAAAGTTGGGATCTTCGATCACAGCGGAAATTGCCGCAAAGAAAGCAGGGTAAGTTACGTTGCGGTCGCCAGCCAAAAGAAACGCCAAGAACACAGCAATAGCATCCTTAATCTCCTGATCTGACGAGTTCCTCCGCAGTCGATACTTCTTCAGCTGCAAACTGACATCAACTTCAACGTCAGCTATGCCCCTGTTGTTGCCCGCCAGAATCGGAACTTCGGAACACACAGCGTTAATGTCTTTCAGCGAAAGGGGTTGGGGCGTTCCGTTGACGTCTAGCCATTCACATTTCGGATCAGCAGAAACGGAACGGACAATTCCATCGGCGTCCGCAAAGACTGGATCTCCGTTAACCATCATCCAGCCAAGTTCAGTGACGATCGCAATTTGATCAGCAGTTTGGACATCCTCCATTAAGCACTCGCGAAAAAGCTGGAACGATTTTGGGACTGTTGAGAACGAGAATCCCGGTGGTGCAATTAGGGTAAGTGCTTTCTCGTCTGCGAGGTGTTCATGACCAATCCGCATGACGAACGAACGTCCGGGACTATCAAACTTTAGTTCATACTCAACCTTCGTTTCTCGCGGCATAATTCGACAAAACACGCGGGTAAGTGATACGCCGTGACTGCAGAGTTTTACGTCGTAAGTTCCGTTGCGACCAGTTCTGGTTTCGTAGGTGCCGGTTGAATCTCGATGCCATCGGACATTTTGACTTCTGTTTGTATTTGGGTTTTTCATCTCAGTTCTCTATGTTGTGTTTTGATTTGGTGAATTTTGTTGTGACGATTAGTCACGCCGGAGGAATAGGAGTGGTCGTGTTTTGCGACATGGCCTCGAATGCGGCTTCAATCTGACGCGATGAGTAAAGAACCGTTCGGCCGACCAACGTGTGCTCTAGCTTCAATCGAAGTCTGGCATCACGCAGAACGTGTTTGGGCACGCCGATGCAGTCAGCCGCCTCTACTTCTTGAAGTGACACACGACCGAGTGGCCAACCAGGAAGTGTGCCAGTGCATCCAAGAATTGATGCGATGAGTGGCCGAAGACTCTCAGCGGGGATGGCGAGCGATATCTCAGGAGACGAGCTTGCCGAATAAGGGATTTCATTCATGGAACTACCTCTGAAAACGAGTTTCGAGGTGATCTCCGTCTGCACTGCAGATGCTTCGCGAAAGAAGAGCGTAGACGGAGTTCACCAATCGAAAAAGATTGTGAAACTCGTCACGCAGTTGGGGCAAAGCGTTGTAATCGAGGTCTGGACAATTCCAGTCCTTGACGCTCCGTGCTCCTGTTTGCACGGTCCTAAGTTTCTGAGGTTGCATCAAAGAAGCCCATCTGCTGGGCAATCAGCATCTTAGCAACCCTTGCCAGTTAGGAAAGTCCCGTGCAAGTCGGTTCGGAAAAGTCACTCGCTATCGTGTGTGGTGAGTTTCTTCTTGCGACCGTTTAACGACTTCTTAAAGCTAGGCTACTCGATCCCACTGATTGTTATCGATCGCGTCAAACCTGCTGACCGGATCGAGTCAGAACGCCGCCTTGATAGATAAGTTGCTTGGCCAAGCGAATGTAATTGCTCAAGATTTTCTATTTGGATTGGCTCCACGCTCACGACTGTCCCGAGTCATCACGCAGTCGCCGCAAAACTTGTGTTACTCGAGCGCGTGTGACGCCCAGGTAACGCGATAGAGCGGCTCTGCTTTCGACGACTTTGTTATCCAGAAGAGACTGGTAGAATCGAGCCCGAGCCATCGGATCGTGTTTAGCTTTGACCTGCTTTTTCGGTTTCAGGACCATGTTTGGGTCGCCCCAAGGGATCAAATGGACGTTGCGGCACTTTCTGGAAGTCGTTAGCAGGCAAAGACCTAGCTCAGTGAATGTAAGCTGCGACGAGTGGTCGAATTGGGGAGCTGATCAAGGCCAACGCAACTTTTTCGTTGTGTTGGCCTTTGTTTTTGGCGTGATTGGCAACGAAGTCTTGGTTGCGTTGATGATACGCTCGGGATGCACGACGGAACTGACGCAACTTTTCTCAGGTTTACTCTTTAGCTTGCTCGCGCTCATCAAATCGCTGGCTTCGCTGAAACGCTCGTCGAATGACTGAAGTAATCCAGCTAACCAAGCAAATTTCTCTTTCTTAGTGACGATTTAAGTCGGTTGAGCGTAGGGTACTTCTTGGCAAGATGAGCTGCATGTTTACTCGTGATCTTTTCACCCTCTTGGCCGCCAATTGCTTCGCGTAGATCTGCGAGGATGTCAGCGGCCGCTTCGTAGTTGCTTGTCCCTCGTTCATCCGCAAGTTTCGCAGTTTCGTTGAGCCATTTCTTTTACGCAGCAACCATTTCTTTCATTCTCGCCTGACGTGTTCGTTCTAATTTCGCTGCTTGTCGCTTAGCAGCCGCGGCCGTTTTCTTGGTGGCCTTTGCGTTTGCTAGAGTTCGATGCTTATCGGCCCGCGCCATCAACTCCTCGAGATTCCGTTTTGATGGACTCATCGGCCATGCTGGTGCACTCTGGCAACCGCGCACTTCGGCCATCAGTTCTGCTTTCACCGCCGCTGCGTCTTCAACTAGGAACTTTGTTAGTAGCTCTTTGGACCTGACCGCAGAAACATCACCAATCCAATTTTGTAGCTGTTCAGATTGTGAAGCTTGATCGGGGGCAGGTTCCCCTTCTTCGCTTGCCGCGACTGATAGCAGAGGATCGAACCCGAAGTAGTCCAGGAGTTCGCCTGCATGGTCTGTCATTTCCCCAAGTCCCGCAGGTACGTTGGGCAGCGTGCATTCGGTAGGTTCAAAATAGTCGTCGTTTGATGCACATAGCCACATCGCGAACAGCGGTCGTGGATCACCTGCGATTAGCTGTTGACGCAATCCGACTGCCGCATCGATGTAAGAATCGAATTCCCAAACCGATTCCGATTCGCCGGCTTCGATGAAGGGATGCAAGGATAGGATGCCCGCTTTACCACCCTTTTTGTCAGGCTTCCATTCCAATCGCTCGCCATCGATGAATGACTTCCAAACTTTCTTGGGTAGCGGTAGCCCTTGTGGGAGACGCATTCGGATGTCGCGAATGCCGTAGTTTGCATATTGCAGAAACACGTCAAAACCACGACGTAATAATCCATCGGTGTCACCACGAAAGTCACTGTAGTGGTAATCAACGGACATTTCCCAACGCGATAAGTCTGCACGCGACGACTGCTTCTCGGCATAGGCCAACTGGCGATCGCTCAATGCAGAGTCAACTGCTCGAAACGCTACGAATTGGTACTCGCTCATAGGATTGTTTCCGCATACGAATCGTGACCGGACGTGTCACAGCAACATGGTGAAATTGTGATTCGTTATCATTACGTAGATCCGTTTTCAAAGGGAGGGCAACATGAGTTGGCAAACACCAGATGGCGATCGGTATTTGACTGGTCATGAAGCAACATTAGTTCGCGAGACGTTGGCTTGCGTCGTCGACCATATCAGTGAAGACATTCGATTCGCCGAACCCGATCGCTGGGAATTCGGCGTGGTGTTGTTTGATGAACTTACACCGTCACAGCAAGCCATGTTGATTAAAGACATTGCCGAGCATTTGCTGACCAGGACAAACAAAACGCTCGAGTTAACGGCAACCAATGAAGCGGCTGTCTACGCAATCTTCCAAACGTTGGCCGTTCAAATTGAGGTTGAAGTCGACACAGAAGATGACAAGCCCGCGAATGATTCGTGGCGATGCTTTTGGCGACGGCTCACATTGGATGCGTATCGAGAGTGTTTTTCGGATGCCCACTCCGATAGTTTTGATGACGACGATCCAGAGGATCCCTGGATGACGCCACAGTCGGAGCAGAGTCCGAACCTTTCTCAGTGGCAGTCGTTAACCGAATGCTTGGCGGATCGAATTCTGTGGGATCGCGATTTCGAGATGGCGGGCAGTTTTTTGGATGAGGAGCCAGCAAAAGCAGCCGTACTGAAACAAATGATGGGAATCGAGACGGACTACTATTCCAGCATCGCGCCTGATGCGACGGCAAATAAGGTGGACGACCTGCTTCGTGAAGTTCGTCAGATCACTCATCAAAAACCGCGGTAGGGCGATTGCATATCGCGGGAACTAGGCCAACGATTTTAAGCCCTCCTATCGCTGAACTCACTCATCATCGCTCCCGTCGTCTTGCGAGTTGATCTCGTCAATCGATTCGCCAAGCTGACACAGAAAGAAGCTCATTTCTTCAGAGTTTTGTTTGGACTGCTGTCCCCACTCATCGTCGGACAATTCAAACGCTCTTTCCCCCCAATCGTTTAACGCCTAACGCAGTCGACTGAATCACAACGCGCCCGTTCGCGTTGCTAAACCACTCAAGATACAGAGCTTTACGCCAAGTCGTCGGCGGTTGATCACCCTCGTAGCTGCGACGCACGAACTCCTCGGTCGAGCACTCGAAGTGCCGTGTCATTTGGTCGGCCGTGATATCGCCAACATGGCCAGATTGATCCGCGGAAATGATCTTCAGATTGTTGATCGGTTCCGCCCAATCGGGGACAGGATCGATCCGCTCGTTCTTGAATTTCCAACCAGCCAAATCGGGATGACAGTTTCCGGCAAGCTTCAACTGTAGGACTACGGTTTCTTTGGGCCCTTGAATCTTCACCCACCCGGTGGTCCAACCTTTTGTGGTGTTGTCCAGTTCATACGCCATCACCCAATCACTCGGTCGCCAAGCCATCGCCCGTACTTTGCTACAACCATAAACCATCAAATGTCAGCTTAAATCATAGCGGGCTTGGTCAATTGGCAGGGCAAATCACTTTTTCACGTTGGATAGTCTTTTCGTAGCCTCGTCCACTACAGTTTGAAAAAGTGATTTGCCCTGGGTCGATTGGCATTTTGCCCGCACTCTTTGCAAGACGACGATATCCTCGGTGGCCAAAGGGCCATTTCGGATCTGCTAGGACAATCCGATGATCCCACATATCTTTCGCATGTGCTACGCGTTGTCGGTAGGTAACTAATCGCCGACTTGATCTGAGATTCTCGTTGGAATCCTCGGTTTTCTTAACCGGCCAAGTCTGCATAATTAGTCCCTGTGCCTTTCCGACATTAGCCGCAATCAAAAACTATTTGGCCGTAGATGACACTCCGTGAAACGTTAAAACCTCTATTCCATTCAGGCGATCGGAATCGAGGTTCGGCTTATCATCGTCACGGATACGTTTATTCCATCGAGGTGAATAATGGTCTGTTGATCGCAGGCGTCGATGGCCACGAAAGTTCCTACGAAGTCACAATCGACGTCGAAGACTACGGCAACACAGAAGCTTTGTCGTGCACATGTCCGCGATTCGCAGACGGCTCTTATTGCAAACACATTTGGGCAACCGTCCTGGCGTATGATTCGGTGCACGGAAGTCGCTCTGATGCTGGGAGCGATAAGCGACGGAAATCAAAGAAGAAGGCTGCGCCAAAATGGAAGTCCTTGCTGGAACGCAATACTGGCGACGATTTGGATTGGAGGTTCGATTCGCCCAGCCCCTTCCAGTCGGCAGCTAGCCAGCAAGCTGAAATCCACTACGTCATTGACGCCAGCGATTATTCATCAGATGAGCGGACCATCGGGTTAAACGTTTTACAACGACTCAAAAAGGTGAACGGAGAATGGGGGAAACTGAAACCGTTCAAACTTTCGCACGGCTCGATGGACAAACTGGTCAATTCGACGGACCGATCGATAGCTAACTACTTGATGGGAGCGGACCGGAAATACACAGATCCTTACAGTTACCGGATGGCTGCCAATAGCTTTTCGCGGTTCGAGGTGGATCCAAACTGGTCGGCCGAACTTTGTGAACTGCTGTTGAAAAGTGATCGCCTTCACTGGACGCCGGGTATTAACTCGCCGCTTGAAGATTTCTTTCCCGTCAAGTCCATCGATCTAGAATCTCCCGCCGAACTTTGCGTCAACGTTTCGGAAATTTCTAAACCAAAACACGGTGCGCTGTTAGAAGTTGCCATTACGAAAAACGGCACGCCATTGAAAAGCGAAGATCTGGTAGCGATCGCAACGAACGGGATCGCGCTAACGAAAAACGGATTGATGACCATCAACAATCCTGCGGCCATCGACTTCTGGGTCCAAGTCTACAACAGTCCGCCGATCGAGATTGCCAAGAAAGACCGAAAAGAGTTTCTCCAGCGACTCTCGTGCGTCCGCGGTTTGCCGCACGTTTCCCTGCCTGAATCATGGAACGTTCGTCAAAGCGAAACGGTTTCCCCAATCGGCGTCCTGCGACTGAACCACGCCCATCGAGCCAACGAATTGCGCGGGGATCTCTTTTTTGCTTACGGTGAAACGGAGTTTCCCCTCAAGTCGTCCGGCAGCACAATCTACGATGCCGATAGTAACTCGTGGTACGAGCGCGACGCCAACGCTGAATCGAAACTGCTTCAGGCGATCACCGCGTTTCCAATAGCCGATACGACCCGAGAACATTATTCCGATCACGATTTTCGCATCAACAAAAAGCACCTTGTCAGAATCGTCGATGAACTTGGAGTAGACGGTTGGAAGATTCGACTAATGGGTAAGCCGGTCAAGCAGGCAGGCGAACTCGACATCTCGGTTGAATCGGGGCAGGACTGGTTCGATTTGTTAGCCAAGGTCAGCTTTGATGGCGAGTCGATTCCGTTGCCAGGTCTGCTGCGAGCCATCGCCAAAAAAGAGCACTTCATCACGTTGGCCGATGGATCTCAAGGCAGAATACCGACGGAGCTGATCGAAAAACATGCTCGGCTAGCGAAATTTGGACAGGTCGAAGACGACAAGATTCGTTTCCAACCCACCCAGGCAATGCTGCTTGATGCGATGTTGGACGCCCAACAAGTCAGCGTTGATATAGGCTTTCAAAGCTTTCGTAAAAAGCTGCGGTCGTTTACTGGCGTGAAGCCGAAATCGCCGCCGCGCGGATTTCAAGGCGAACTGCGAAAGTACCAAACCGAAGGCCTCGGCTGGTTGCATTTCCTACGAGAATACCAGTTCGGCGGCTGCCTAGCGGACGACATGGGATTGGGGAAAACTATTCAAGTCCTGTCGTTGCTGGAATCAAGACGAACGCGAAGAGTTGCGAAAACGGACTCCGCCCCTTCGGGCAAAAGAGACTCACAAAATCCGGCAGAATTGACGGCCAAAAGCGCGAAGAAAGAAACCGATCTGTTGCCTGCGATTGTGTCCGCGACAGCAACATTGAAACGCAAACCTTCGATCGTCATCGTCCCCAAGAGTCTGATTTTCAACTGGATTGAAGAAGCAGCCAAGTTCACACCGAAACTACGAATCTTGAACTACACGGGCACGGCGCGGAAAGCGAATGTTGAAGAATCCGAGCAGTCGGGCGGCTTCGACGTTCTATTGACCACTTACGGGACGATGCGCAAAGACATCGCCGATCTTTCGCAGGTTCAGTTCGATTACGCGATTCTTGACGAGTCACAAGCGATCAAGAATTCCAAGGCGCAGTGTGCGAAAGCGAGTCGCTTGCTTCGCGCCGATCACCGTTTGGCAATGACCGGAACTCCGATTGAAAACCACTTGGGAGAACTCTGGTCACTGTTTGATTTCCTCAATCCGGGAATGCTTGGCGGGTCAACCAATTTTGCTCGATTGACCAATCAAAAGAAGAACAACGAAAGTGAGCGAGAGGAAACGCTCGGCGCGCTTTCCAAAGCGATCGCGCCGTTCTTGCTCCGCCGCACCAAGGAGCAAGTGCTAACGGACTTACCGCTCAAGACGGAGCAGACGTTGTATTGCGACATGTTGCCAGCGCAGAAAAAGGTTTACAACGAACTGAAAGAATACTATCGAATCAAGCTGGCGAAGAAAGTCGAGACCGAGGGTATTGGGCGTTCAAAAATACAAGTACTCGAAGCGCTGCTGCGTCTGAGGCAAGTTGCCTGCGACCCCCGGTTGATTGACAAGAAATCAAAACCTGGTGCGAAGTTGGAGTTACTTCAACAGCAACTCGGTGAGGTCATTTCGGAAGGCCACAAAGTGCTCGTCTTTTCGCAGTTCACGTCGTTTCTGTCGTTGGTCAAGCAGCAATTTGATGACGAAGGCATCAATTATGAATACTTGGATGGAAAGTCGTCCAATCGTGCCGCGAGCGTCAAACGTTTCCAAGAAGACGAATCGGTATCCGCGTTCTTGATTAGCATCAAGGCGGGCGGCCACGGCTTGAACTTAACCGCCGCAGACTACGTTTTCTTGCTCGATCCCTGGTGGAACCCGGCTGTTGAAGCTCAGGCGATCGACCGAGCGCACCGTATGGGGCAGCAGAATCCCGTGATCGCGTATCGGATGATCTGTCGCGATACGGTGGAAGAAAAGATCGTCAGTCTTCAGCAATCCAAACGCGATCTTGCAGATAAGATCGTGCGCTCCGATGAATCGCTCATTCGTTCGCTAACTGCAGACGACCTTCAGCGTCTGCTGGAATAGATGCTGTGTCAGTTGTGAGTCTGTCTAGTCACAATCTTTGGCTCCTGAATCGTCGCCGATCCCGTCTTTTACGAAAGAAGCGCTACACACGTTACGAATGCGTGTGCTGAACGAACGAAGCGAGATGAACTAGCCGAGGTAGATTGCACCCTGTTTTCGTCGAATAATACGGAAGACCACACAATACGAAAAAGTTGCGTTGGGCGTCGTCTCGGGGAGCTTAACTTGACAAAGGTCGTTGGATGTCATTCCAGCGGCCTTTTTCTTTGCCACGGCGTTCGCCGTATCTGCAATCAGGTCAAAGGGTTGCCGAAAATTTGGGGTCAGAACTCCTCCCGATCACTCGCAGTTCGAGAGTACGAAATCCAGCAGCTTCCTTTTCTCTTTTGGCGGCTGTTGCTCGAACAGGTCAGCTGCTCGATTCGCTAGCTCGAACAGCATCGCGCCTTCGTTGACATAGCACTCGTTGGCCCGTTGACGGTCACCAATAGTCTTTCGGATACAACGACGATAGCTTCTCAAATACCAATCAAGTTGGTCTAATTTGTATCAGCCACACCAGTAAAACAATTTCCCCACCACGATTCGATCCGATTCGCTCTCGGGTTGCTCAGGCCGCAAACACTTCGCCGGAGCAGCGATTGCTTGCCGGACTGGAGCATTCAGAGCTTGCGATCCGCGTGGTCGAGGATGGAATTCGCGATCAGAATCCGGCCGCTGATGATGTGACGATCATGGGGCTATTGGCCGAGCGGATTGAGCTGATGCGTCGCATTCAAAATCGTGCGTTAACGAAAACGTGAAGCTGCAAGAAGCCGTAACGCGGATCATCGTCGCACTGATTGACGCAGGGCTTGAGTTCATGCTCGTGGGGTCGTTCTCTAGCATGTACTACTCTTTCCCCCGTTCAACGACGGATGCCGATTTTGTCATCGGATCGTCCGATTGGGATGCACAAGCACTCGCTCTCGCGTAGGGTGGAATCGCTGGTGAGTGCTTCGCATTCCGCGTCGCCTATGCCGCAAGAGTGCAGTTTTCCCAAGGAAAACCCGCATAGATTCGTCCCCTGCCGGGGGAGCTTTCTATTCCAACCACATAATCCTCAGTCGCAAATTCTCTTGTGGCTAACGGCCGCCTCGGGGAGCTTTCAGACGGTGATACAAACCAAACCCTTGGACACAACTGTTTTGTGTCCGAAGGATTGCTGTTTTACTGAGTTCGATTCGTGAATCTCAGTCCGCATTCTGCAGCGCATGCGTTGGAAGTGGCAGAAAATCGTGCTCGCGAATCATCCAGCTTTCAAGCTCTTCACGCAGAG
>CAYUGI010000162.1:4698-15226 GCA_964444105.1 uncultured Pirellulaceae bacterium | reverse complement strand
ACTTAGACATCATCGCGGCCCAAAAAACAGCGGCGCCCGACGGCATTGCCGCTGAAAAGACGTTTGCCGAAAACATGCGCGATGCTGCACACCAAAAAGCAAGCGAGCTTAGCGATGCGTCAAGCGTACGCTCCAATGCGTTGGCCGCAGCGTATCAAGTCTATATTGATGTAACGACAACTGCGGCCGAAACCTACAACGCGATCGCGATTCCGGCCGGCGCCACGCGTCGGCGTGACTTGTTGACCGCCAAGACGGATCGGACCAAGGCAATCGCGGACGAATTTGCCAGTTACAAACAGGCTGTCATAGGTCCTTCCGTAACACACGCTACGGCAGCCGCTGAGGCGTACAAGACGTACTACGTCACGATGGCGGAGATAGACAAAGACCGCTCTGTCGCCAGCGCGCAATACGACATTGCCCGGATCTCGGCAATGGACGCATCAGAATTCGCGCATATTACGCCAATGTCGTCTGGCGGTGGATCGACTCCTTACGGAGGTGGCGGAGTCTATATTGCACAACAAACCGGACTAGGGCTCCTTCAGGGAGTGGTGAACACGGTCAACGGCTTGCAGGATAGTGTTGTCGGGCTGGTCAACCTTACTCAAGTTCCCGGCAACCTAGTTTGGGGTAGCCAGGGCGCTGGCTACATCGAATCGCCCGACTGGTCCCGCGACATGTTCACTCACGAATCGGGTACGCCAGGCAGCTGGGGCGATACCCACGGCTGGAGCAAGTTTGCCGGTGCAACTGGTGTTGAGATGTTGGTTGGTGGCGTCTCAAAACTAGCGTCTTCCTGTGACGACGTCGGTAGGTTGGGCACGGCCGTTCGACGCTTTGCTGGCGGCGGTTGTTTCGTAGCTGGCACATTGGTGACGCTCAGCGAGCTACCAACAACCGCACAAGCTCAAGAGGCACTCTGGTCAAGCAATGATTTTCTGGAAGATCTGAGCGACGGCGAAACCGGCAGCAGTGCGTTGGCGGTCTTGGGGCAAACCATCGCTGCCAAGAAGTCTACTGTCAAAGTTGCTATTGAGGACGTTCCGCTTGGTGCCCGTGTTCCTACAAAGAACCCGAATCTTTGGGACTATGACGATTCGCTTCCCGAACCGGAGGAAACGACCTGGGCCAAATTCAGTTTCACTATTGAACGCACCGATGGTGGAATCGTTGATGCCGAATTACTGCGTCCGCGGTCATGGATCGATGCCAACGGCATTCGTGCGGGCCACTCGCTGCCGATGCACATCGAAGAATTGCAAATCGATGGTGTCGGAACGGTCACGGCAGTTGAAGAATGTCCTCACGTCGCCAGCGGCGACGGCAGTGCCATCACCGGACGCTTCATCACACGCGAAGTCGATGAAATCGCGGTCGCCAAAATCCTCGGGCCAGACGGACACATCGAAACAATCGAAGGAACGCCCACCCACCCGGTGTGGTCTGTCGACCAACAAGATTGGATCGGACTCGGTGACCTTCAGGTTGACGAAACACTGCAAAGCGAATCAGGAACGGCCACTGTCCTTGATGTCGAAATCATCCACAAACCAACACCTGTGTACAATATCGAAGTGCACGGGGAACATGTGTACCAAGTGGGTCGGCTTGGGTTGTTGGTTCATAACTCTGCAGAAGACTGCATCTCGTGGGTCAATAGGAACCACAAAGCAATAGGCGGCGAAAAGATAATGATGGAGGCCAAGGGCGGGTTGCAACAGTATATTGGCACCATTCCTGGATATGAGGGTCAGCAAGTAATTCGACACGCAATCATTCGCAAAGGAGACGAGATGTTTGACGTTGTCAACGACGGTGGTAAGCCATTCGCTGATTGGCTGTCAGAATATGCATCGTTAAACAACACGACAATCGATGACATTCTCGATTGGGCCAATTGGGGTCCTTTCTAACGAAAAGGTCAAGTATGTCCATTAATATCGCACGGAGAGTGCTGGAATCGGAACACAAAGCTGCTTTGGGCAGTACTTCGCGATGGGCGCTCAGCAGGGAATATTGTCTCAATCACATTGAGGTGGCTGGCTCAATATTGACTAGTGATCCGCCGAAGTATCGGCGATTCCTTAGGGCAGAGGGGCTGACTGAAAATGATGCCTTCTTCGCCCAATCAATTCTGTCGAACGTCATTAATGAAGGTCAGATTGTTTCGGACTTAGTTGTGCGTGCGATTGGCGAGTCGCTACGAGTCCTTTTCGATGATTACACCCAATATTTGGGTGGTTCGATTTTGATGCACGATGCATCGGAAGACAGGATTTCTTCATTCGTTCAAGAGTTGGTGTTCATGCACCTTGATTGGTTACAGCGACCAAGCCTGTTTGGTAGCGCTGTTGAAATCGAGATCTCCCTGATTCAGAACGAGCGCCTAATCACGCAAATATTTCCCGAATTCGCGAGTCTTTCGGGTTGGGCATATCTTGAATTTCTGGATCAGGACGAAATGTTTACGGAGTCAATTTGGCCAAAATCACACTTTCAGCAGCTTACTGATCCGCTACGTATGCATTGGGTTAAATACCTCAACACTGTTCATCAGCGATGTATAGGCTATTCCGCCGAAAACGAAGAGGCTCTCCTCACGAATCTTCGGAAATTTTGGTCTGCGCAGATCGAACGAGTTGGATTCCATTGACCGCGTGGGAAATGGGTAACGTAAAAGCGAACGATTGTTTTTAGCGACATAATGGATTTCCCTCGCACTTTAAATGACATCCTGCTCACGATTGGGCAGGCTGCGATTGAACTTCCCTCGCACTTCGACGGCTACCGCGAGTTCGTGACGGTTGCTCGATTCGAAACAAGCCGAATGCATGGATTTGCCGGTCAGTTCCCGCACCTCGTTCAGTACCCAATCGGCTATCGATTGATGCGATTTAGAGTCGATTCGTCGATCATTCGCGATGACCATCATTGTTGCAACGACGATCTCATTGGGCTTGAGAGTATTCACGTTGGCGAACCAGAGGACGTTATGCGCATTCTAAAGATCTGGAATGTCCAGCCCGAAACACTGCTTCCTCCATCTGCAACGGCAGTGCCAGTTTAGACGAGGCAAGGGAGAGAAGGTCAGTTACGAATAGCACCTTCAATGGCGCGTGATGATAGAAAAACTGCGAGTGCTACAGCAGCTTGGTGACCAACAAAATCATCAGGTGATTCAGGAAGGCAAATCTTACTATCTTGCATTGCGAGATAGCCTTATCCGGCAATATGGTTATTTCTCCCTGGTATATCCACTCAACCCGTTTGATGGACCCATCGTCGCATTGAACTGGGATGAAGAATGGAGAGGATCGGTCGTTGATCAGTGGGAGATTGACTCGTGGCTTGGAAGCGGAATTGAATGGGTGCGTGGCAACGAAACGAAGCCAGGAAAGGCGATCGTACGTTTCTACCGTGCGACAGCCGAGGTAAGAGCGATGCTTTGCTCGGTCGAGTCCATTTTTGGGTGGGCCAGGCCTCTGCCAGAAGACTTTGCCGCGTACGATAGGGATGGAAATGTCCTTTGTTTTTCGATTGCTCACGAGGAAATGCTCATCAAGGTCAGCCGTTAAGGTTGGCAACTAGTGGCCCTCCTCAACGGTGCAAGAGATTTCAATTTCGGTCAGGAGCCCACCGAATTCCAGGCTACCGAAGACGATCTGCGAGAGCGTTTCAAGCAGCCGCGCGAACGGATGATGGCATCGACATTGGGTAACGAAGACGCTGGCACGGTCTATCAAGGCTTCTTCGAGTCCACCGATAAGCGAACCGGATTCAACTATCAACTGCCAGAGTCGGACGAGTGATAGTAGCGGTTACGCTTCGCGCGATGGCTACTTTGCGTTACGCCAAGAGCAAATAGACGAGCATCTGTGCTGCGATGATCCGCAAGATCATCGTCAGTGGGTAGACAGCCGCGTACGCGGTAGCGCTTGACGACGACTCGGAGAGCGAATTTGCGAATGCGAGAGCGGGCGGATCGGTCATGCTGCCCGCGAAGACGCCGCAGATCGTCAGATAGTTCAAGTGGAAGAATTTGCGAGCGGCGATGCCAACGACCAGCAGCGGAGTCATCGTGATGACGGTACCCGCGAGCACCCATTTCATTCCATCGATTGTGAAAACGATTGAAAAGAATGTTTCTCCGGCACCCAGTCCTGCACTGGCTAGAAACAGCAGGATTCCCAGCTCACGCAGAGCCAAGTTGGCGGAGTAAGGGATGTACCAAATCAGTCCACCAAGGTGCCCGACGAGACTGAACGCGATCGCGGCGATCAATGGACCGCCAGCTAGTCCCAGCTTCACCGGGAAAGGTAGCCCTGGCAGCGCGAGTGGAATCATGCCGATTGCGACGCCTACCGCGACACCGAAAAACAATGACGCGAACTGCGTCTCGTCCAGGCTCTTAATCGAATTGCCAAGTAAGGAGCTGACTTGATTGACGCCGTTTTCGTCGCCGACAACATGAACATTGTCGCCGTACTGGAATCGCATCGACCCGCGCGGCGTCATCTCCACGCCTGAGCGGAAAACCCGAGTGACGGTTGTGTTGTAAAGTTTGTCCAGCGATAGTTCGCTGAGCGAGTGGTTCAGGACGTCGGGTTCGGTGATGACCACACGTCGGTAGACGACATCTCCAGGCGTCTGCATTAGATCAACATCGGATCGGCGGCCGATCAACGGCTCGAAGCGATCAAGCTGGGATTCGGTTCCGACGACTTGGATTGTGTCCCCCGTGTGGAGCGATGATTCCTCGGTCGCATGGTGGACCTCGTCTTCGCCATCGCGTTTGATTCTGGATATCCGTACTCCGGTTTCAGCGACGCCCGGCAATTGGCCAAACGCGATCGCTCCGATGCGATCGTTGGTGATGAATAAACTTCGCCGTTGTAGCGGCTCCGTGCAGGTTGTACTGCGTTCCTTGGCCTGGGCAACTTCCTGGTCGATGTTGATTTTGAAGAACCGCCGAATCAGCAGCATGGATGCGATGATGCCAATGATTCCGCCTGGGTACGCAACCGCGTAGGCCGAAGCGAGAGTGTCAACGGCTGCATTCGATTCGGGGGCCATGCTAGCAGCGGCTTGCTGTGCAGCACCCAGCGCTGGGGTGTTGGTTGTTGCACCGCAAAACAGTCCCGCTCCCGACCCGGATGCGAGTCCGACCAATTGGTCGAGCAGGACGACCAATCCTCCGCCAAGTGCGACGATGGTGATCGCCATGGCGTTCAGTAGAAAACCCTGTTGTTTCCAAAGCCGGATGATTCCAGGGCCCAGTTGCAGTCCGATAGTGAAGACAAACAAGACCAGCCCAAACTCTTTCGCGAAGTGCGCGATTTCATGATCGACGGTCATCCCAAAATGACCAAACACGATGCCAGCGAAAAGCACACCGGCAGATCCGATTCCCACACCGCAAACGCGGAGCCTCCCTAGCACGAGTCCGCAAAACGCGACGGATGCGAATACAATGAGGGCGTGTGCAACAGTAGTCAACGGATTTTCTGCCGAGTGTTTGTGTCAAACTTGGATTGATGTCATCTCTTATCGGTTGATTTTGGCGAACTGTCTTTTTGCATCGAGATAGCTGCATGAATTCCTTCATCATTGGCGACAATCGCGACCCAATTCAATGCTTGTGGCCAGAGCAAGCGAAACGCTTCCAGCATTTTCTCTGTGACGGCGCTCTGGCATGCTTCTTCACTCGACTCACGACTGTGCGTTTCCGCTCACTTGGAGTTAAGGGATGCTGTGAAAGCCAGGTTCGGCTCAACGTCGCGGGGGTCTAGCATCCAACGCGAAGCGCGAGCGAGCGGCCCGGAGAATGTGCCGCTCGCTGGCGCTTCGCATTATTGGAAGTCGCTTAATTTTGCGGTATCGATTTTCAACTCAGATGGTGGTCACAGTGTCCGACTGCTCTTACCCATTTAGAAGAAAAGGACATAGACACGCTTTGCGTGACCATGTCCTTTCTCGGTTCGTTGCACTGCCTCGCTTATGAAAACTACTCGCGAGCGAAGTTTTCACCTGCGTTTTTGGAATCTACGTTTTCGCGGTTTTCGGTTCAATTTCTTAGACCGCAGCGCGAACGCTCTTCGGACGGTAAGAGACTAGATCAGCTTGGTTTTTCCGGGAACCGCGTGGCCAGGGCTTTCTATCGCGCCCTCAATGTCGAAGTCTTTGGGGAACAGCGAGAGTTCTGATTTCTCGGTGACGAATTCCCAGTCGACTTTCTGTCCGGTGTAGGCGGCCATGCGTCCCATCACGCCGGTCAATGAGCTGTCGGCTGTTTGCTTCAGTTCAACGATTGGTTTGTTGGTCAGAATCGAATCGACCAAGTCTTTGTGCTCTTGCTTGTAGGCGGCTCCGATGTCGCCTTTCATGGTCCATTTCTCGTTGCCTTCGCGGTCCGTGATGCTTGCGCCTTTGTTGCCGCCATGGATGTGGCAGATCCCGTCGCTGCCGTAGATGACATTGGTTGTCTGCGCTTCGGCACCAGGTATTTGCCTGCACATGAACGAGCACATGCGATTGCCCGGGTATTGGAAATCGACTTCGATGTTGTCCCACATTTCGCTATCGTCGGGACGCGTAAATCGACCTCCCGATCCAAAGGCTGATTCGGGTGGTCCACCCATGACCCAGTTCATTGTGTCCAGGTTGTGAACGGCTTGCTCGGCGATCTGGTCACCCGAGAGCCAGATGAAGTGCATCCAGTTGTAGAGTTGGTACTGGGTGTCGCTCATTCCTTCTTTGCGATTTTTGTACCAAATGCCTTTGCTGCAGTAACGCATTTGCGAGCTGATGATGTCTCCGATTTCACCACCATGGATGCGGTTGATCGCTTCGACGTAATTTCCTTGACGACGATACTGTGTTCCCGTGACGATGGACGTGCCGTTGGCTTCGGCTTTGGCGTGTGCCCACAAGCAAGTCTTGTAGCCAGCCGGATCGACGCAGGTGGGTTTTTCGGCGAAGACGTGTTTGCCTGCATCGACTGCCTCGGCAACGTACTGCGGCCGGAAACCTGGTGGTGTGGCAAACAAAACGAGATCGATTTCTTTGTCATCCAAAATGCGTTTGTACGAGTCGATGCCAGTATGAAGCTTGCTGTCATCGATCGCGACTTTTTCCTCGTACCTCTCGATGCCCTTTCGCAGTGCCGCTGGCTTGTTCTCTTCGACGTCCGCGATCGCGATGACGCGGATCTTGTCGTTGATGGTCAGTGTGTCGTTGATGGCGCCACCACCGCGTCCTCCAGCGCCGACAAGTCCGATGCGAACGTAGTCTTTGGAGACATCCACCGGCTCGTCGCCGCGGACCGCCCGCTGTGTCGCAAAGGTTGTGGCAGCAGCAGCCGTCACTGCGGAGCCGGTTTTGATGAAACGGCGGCGCGATGAATGCTCTTTCGAGGTACTGGAGGGAGTGTTTTGATCAGAAGAGGGTTTTTGGCGGGGCATCGGTGGCAACCTTCGGTTAGGTGTCGTTACGCTTTAGTCAGCGGAATGCAGGACTGAGTAATTTGTATCTTAGTAGAAACGCGAGAGGCACGCTGAATGAGGATTCGCTTCGTGAGTCAGGAACCGGTTGAATCGACATCTTTACCCAAGTATTCGGCATCTTCACTGAAGTGTGCGGTTGTCTTTGGCGTGCTTTCTATTTGGCTCTCGTCGAAAGCAACTGCGCAAGAAATAAGCCAGTCAGCATCCCAGCCGCCAAATTTCATCGTCGTTTTCTGTGACAATTTGGGTTACGGAGACATCGAACCTTTCGGATCAACGATTCATCGTACGCCGAATCTAAATCGCATGGCCAAGGAGGGGCGGAAGTTCACGCACTTTTGCGTGACCGCAGGCGTGTGTACACCGTCACGCGCCAGTTTGATGACGGGGTGTTATGCCCAGAGAGTTGGCATGCATGACAATCCGCGAGACGGGCAAGTGCTGAGGCCGCTGTCGCCCTACGGGTTGAATCCATCGGAAGCGACGATCGCCGAAGTTCTCAAGGAAGCAGGTTATGCGACTGGAATGGTCGGAAAATGGCATCTTGGCGATCGGCCTGAGTTTTTGCCGACGCGACAAGGTTTCGACTGGTTCTTTGGCGTCCCCTACAGCGACGACATGACGGCTGATGTCGGTCGCAGATTGGCTCCTCGATTCGACGGAGATAAATGGCCGCCCCTGCCGCTGATGGAAAACGAAACGGTCGTCGAATCACCTCCCGACCGAAACCTGCTTACCAGGCGATACACGCAGCGGTCGATCGAGTTCATTCGAGATCATCGTCACGAGCCTTTCTTTCTGTACATGCCGCAAGCGATGCCAGGCAGCACGCGAACTCCGTTTGCCAGCGCAGAATTTAAGGGCAAGAGCAAGAATGGGGCTTGGGGTGACTCGATCGAAGAACTCGACTGGTCAATCGGCCAAATACTGGATGAGTTGGTGCGGCTGAAGATTGATCGGCGGACGCTGGTGATTTGGACCAGTGACAATGGCGCGCCAATGGCTCGCGATGCGACCGAGTTGACGCGTGGAACCAATCGACCGCTCAAGGGTCGTGGCTACACGACCAGCGAAGGCGCGTTTCGAGTGCCAACGATCACTTGGTGGCCTGGGACGATACCAGGAGGCACTACGTGTGATGAGTTGGCGACGACGATGGATTTGTTGCCGACATTTGCAACGCTCGGTGGTGGTCAGTTGCCCGCCGAGAACAAGATCGATGGAAAAGTAATTTCTGATTTGTTGACGGGGCAGCCGAATGCGACGACGCCACATGAGGCGCTTTTCTATTACGAACGCGACCAGCTGCAAGCCGTCCGAAGTGGCCCATGGAAATTGTTCCTGCCGTTGAATTCGTTCACCAAGCATCCACATTTTCGCCCAGGGCAGGAGTCGCAGTCGCTCTTGTTCAATGTGGTTTCGGATGTTTCGTGCCAGCGAAATGTTGCCCAACGTAATCCCGACGTTATCGAGAGGTTGACCAAGCTTGCTAATCGAGCAAGAAGCGATTTAGGCGACCGTGATCGACCAGGTTCGGGGCAGCGTCAGCCAGGGCATTTTGTTCGGGGCTCAGTGGATTGAGGATTCACTGCAAGCTGCGAGGGATTTTCACGAAAAAACCCCAATGACTTTTCAGCCATTGGGGTTCTTGTTCTTTCGGTTTGTCTGGTTTCTTAAGCTAAGTTCTGCGAGCGACTGGGTTCTCCGACTGGTTGGTTGTCTCAGCATCAGAGACGAACAACATTCGGTATTTCAATTTCCCGCAATACTCAGGTCAAGAAGCAACTCTCAAATAAACCGTTTCTCTATTAAGCAGGAGCTTAGTTAGCACATCCGCAAGCAGGTGCTTCGCAGCCACAGCTAGGAGCAGCCATGCCACATCCGCCAGCACAGCCAGCAGCTTCGCAACCGCAAGATGGCTCAGCGTATCCGCCGCATCCACCAGCACAGCCAGCTACTTCGCAACCGCAAGTTGGCTCAGCTGCACATCCGCAACCGCCACGCTTGCCGAAGATCTTGCCCAGAAGGCCACAGCGCTTCTTAGGAGCAGCACATCCGCAGCCGCTGTCGCAGCTAGGAGCTACTTCGCAGCCACAGCTAGGAGCAGCCATGCCGCATCCGTCTGCACATCCGCCGCACGAAGAAACTTCGCAACCGCAGGAAGGCTCAGCAGCACATCCACATCCACCGCCACGCTTGCCGAACAACTTGCTCAACAAACCACATTTCTTAGGGGCACAGCCACATCCGCTATCGCAGGAAGCAACTTCGCAACCACAGCTAGGTGCTGCTCCACATCCGCCCAAGCATCCAGCTGACTCGCAGCCACATGAAGGTTCGGTGAAACATCCACCTGCACAACCGGCAGCTTCGCAACCGCAAGATGGCTCTGCAGCACATCCTGAGTCACATCCGCCACCACACAAACTACTGAAAAGGCCCGCTTGGGCATCAACATTGCTACAGACAACCAAAGCGACTGCCATCAAAGCAGGAACAAGTACACGACGCATCGTGGTATTCTCCAGGAACTAGTATTCGGAAGGTTCTTGCCAGCGTCAAAGTCTTTGCACTTCAAAAGGCTCTCGTCCCCTCGAAGCATCGCTTCGACCAGGCCTTGGGTCCGGGGATTAGCCGGGGGCCGATCGAAGTGCTGAACTTTGTCACCCACCAAGCAAAGTGCTCGGTGTTCAAGATTTGCTATCGTCGAAGTTCTGGACTTACGGTTGGGTTTACTTGCTCTTTTCAAGAACACCCATCGATCCGTGTGTGAGTCGTGACAGCATTACCACGTGGTGCGGTCGGTGCGAATTTGCCGGGTGGGGTCGCACCCGTATTAACCCAACGGAGGGTCAAGGCATGTGATTACCCGAATAGCGGTTCAGTCGCAGCGGTTATCGGAATTGTCCGGCTAGGAGTAAGGTGAGTGCAAAAGGCGGGCGGAACAGGGACTGTGCTTGCGCCATTGTTGCAGGCAGACTCCGTTCTGCCGCCCGCCTGCGGTGCTGACGATGCGTGCG
>CAYUGI010000162.1:0-4598 GCA_964444105.1 uncultured Pirellulaceae bacterium | reverse complement strand
GACTGTGCCTGCGACTTTGTTGCAGGCAGACTCCGTTCTGCCGCCCGCCTGCGGTGCTGACGATGCGTGCGGTAGGAAAGTGAATGCTTGAGGCAGGCGGCACAGGGACTGTGCCTGCGACTTTGTTGCAGGCAGACTCCGTTCTGCCGCCCGCCTGCGGTACTGACGATGCGTGTTGGTGGAAAGTGAGTGCAAAAGGCGGGCGGCACAGGGACAGTGCCTGCGACTTTGCTTCAGGCAGGCTCCGTTCTGCCGCTAATCTAGAGCGTTGGGCCAACTGTCCATGGAATGAACTCGTGATCTCCCACGTCTAATTGCTCGCTGCAAGTTTTGACGCCACTGGCGACTTTCAGTGCGAAGTCAAAGAAGCGATCGCCGACGGCCTGCAAGTCTTCGCCTTCGATCACGCTGCCCGCGTTCAAGTCCATGTCATCCTTCATGACGTTGAACATCGGTGTGTTGGTGGCAATCTTGATGACCGGCGATGGTTTGCAACCAAAGCAACTTCCGCGGCCCGTGGTAAAGAGGACCAAGTTTGCACCGCCGGCGACTTTGCCCGTTACGCTGGCGGGATCAAACCCAGGCGTGTCCATCACGACCAATCCTTTTTGATCGACCTGTTCGGCGTATTCATAGACGGCTTCCAACGCAGAGCTGCCGCTTTTGGATACCGCTCCAAGTGATTTCTCAGTGATCGTTGTCAGTCCGCCAGCTTTGTTTCCCATCGAAGGATTGTTGTCGATTTCGCCGCCGAACATCGCGACGTGCTTTTTCCACCACTCAATGCGATCAAGTAACCGCCGGGCGACCGCCTCGTTACGGCTGCGTGCGACCAGCAGATGTTCCGCGCCGTAAAGCTCCGGCGTTTCCGAGATGATCGATGTTCCGCCGCAAGCAACGATTCGATCTGAAACAACACCCACGGCAGGGTTAGCGGTCAGGCCCGAATAGCCGTCGCTTCCGCCGCACTCCATCGCCATCATTAAGTGCGATGCATCCTCAGTGGTTCGGCTGCACTGATTGGCTTGATCGAGAATCTGTTCAAGCAAGATTTCAGCGCGATCGATTGTCGCTCTTGTTCCGCCTTCGCTTTGCATCGTCAGCATCGGAACACCGTCGTCGCGCGTCAGCTGTTCGCCTGCAGGGCCGTAAAGCGAAACCATCTGGTGGTGTTTGGCAAGATAGCCCGACGTGGTCTGTTCGCAGCCAAGTCCAATGACAAGGCATCCGCCGACATTGGGGTGGTTGGCGTAGCCGGCAAGGGTACGACCCAGCATCTGGTGTTTGATGCCGTTGTACTCTAGCGCACAACCAGTCGTGTGCGTTGCTGCAAAAACACCGTCAACATTGGGCCAACGCCGCATGCGTTCTTCGTTGAATCGTGCGACAACCTGATGGCAAACTGTCGCGCTGCAGTTCACTGTCGACAGCAGCAAGACAAAATTGCGTGTCCCGACGCGACCATTGGGCCTGCGAAAACCCTGGAACTCCCGTCGGGCACGTGGAGCTGCTGCGGGCGGTGAAACAGTTCCGAGGTTATCTGAGACAACATGATGATCGTTGCAATTGTGGGTATGCACATGTTGTCCGGCCGCGATGTCCGAGGTCGCCACAGCGATGGGTTGGCCGTACTTCACGATCGGCTGGCCATTGGCGATGGCAACCATAGCGACCTTGTGCCCGGCTGGAACCGCATCAACCGGCATCAGCGACCTTTTGCCCAGCGAGGCTGCGGTTCCTGATTCAAGGCCTTCTACGGCCACGGCCACGTTATCGCTATCAGCAAGTTGGATCAGCGATGGCATGAGGCTTCGTAAAAAAATCGAGTGTCTGAGTGTGGTTCCGCGACACGATGGCCGGACGTATATTTTCGATTCTGACGTGAACCGTATTTCTCTCCGCCCAGCAAGGCATCGTCACGACTGATGAAGATTCACGAATATCAAGGCAAAGAACTCTTTCGCCAAGCCGGCGTTCCGGTCTTAGAAGGAATTGTAGCATCGACGGCCGAAGAAGCTGTCGCCGCCTACGAAAAACTGGGCGGCAAGATCGCCGTCGTCAAGTCGCAGATACATGCAGGCGGACGTGGTAAAGGAACCGTTGCCGACAATCCAAACCAACGCGGCGTTGTCGTCTGCAAAAGTGCTGACGAAGTCAAATCCGCCGCCGAAGGCTTACTGGGAAAAACGCTGGTCACCATTCAGACCGGTCCCGATGGCAAAACCGTCAACCGGGTTTTTGTCGAAGCCGGCTGCGATATCGCTCGTGAACTGTACTTGGGCATCGTGTTAGATCGCGCCGCGGCCAAGCCAGTCTTGATGGTTAGCACCGAAGGCGGTGTGGAGATCGAGACGGTTGCGGAAGAGACGCCCGAGTTAATCTTCAAAGAGCACTTCGATCCGGCGATTGGCTTGGAAGGCTATCAGGTTCGCAAGCTTTGCAAAAAACTTGGCATCAGCGGTGCCGCTGCGAAGGCAGCTTTCAAGTTCATGCCGGCAATGTGCCGGTTCTTTGTCGATTACGACTGCGAAATGGCAGAGGTCAACCCACTGGTGATCACCGGTGACGATCAGATGATCGCCTTGGATGCCAAGATATCGTTCGACGGTAACGCCATGTTCCGCCACAAGGATTTGGAGAAGTACCGTGATTTGACCGAAGAAGAGCCCAGTGAGGTCCGAGCGAATAACGCGGGACTGAGCTACGTCAAGTTGGATGGCAACATTGGTTGCTTGGTCAACGGTGCTGGCTTGGCGATGTCAACGATGGACATCATCAAGTACGAAGGCGGCGAACCCGCCAACTTCTTGGATGTCGGTGGCAGTGCCAGCGCAGAGCAAGTCGCTGAGGCATTCGAGATCATCCTGTCGGATCCAAATTGCAAAGGCATCTTGGTGAACATCTTTGGCGGAATCGCGAAATGCACGACCATCGCCGGCGCCTTGATCGAGGCGAGTAAGAAGATCGGCTTCGATGTGCCGCTTGTCGTACGACTTGAAGGTACCGAGGTAGAGGAAGGACGCAAAATGTTGGCCGACAGTGATGTCGACATCATCAGTGCAGTCGATATCACCGACGCCGCGAAGAAGATCGTCGCTGCGGCTGGCTGATCGATTTCGTTTTTGCCTTTTCAACATTCAAACATCTAACACGACTGATTCAGTCACGAGCATTCTGCTATGAGCATTCTGGTTGACGAAAACACAAAAGTGATCTGCCAAGGGATCACAGGAAACGCAGGAACCTTTCACTCGCTAAAGTGTCGCGAATACGGCACTGCGATGGTCGGCGGCGTCACACCTGGTAAAGGCGGCCAAAACGTTGAAGGCATGCCTGTCTTTGACACCGTCGAAGAAGCGGTCACCGAAACAGGTGCCAATGCGACGATGATCTTCGTGCCGCCCCCTTTTACCGCTGATGCGATTTTGGAAGCAGTCGATGCTGGTATTGGAGTCATCGCTGCGATCACCGAAGGCGTTCCCGTCGTCGACATGGTTCGCGTTTACGAAAAAGTGAAAGCGAGCGACAGCGTTTTGATCGGGCCGAACTGTCCCGGACTCATCACGCCGGGTTCTTGCAAGATCGGCATCATGCCGGGTTACATTCACAACGTAGGCAAGGTTGGCGTGATGAGTCGTAGCGGCACGCTGACTTACGAAGCCGTCTGGCAGACGAGTAATCTCGGTTTGGGCCAAAGTACCTGCGTGGGACTGGGCGGCGATCCGATCGTGGGAACCAGCTTCATTGATCTATTCAAGCTGTACGAGGAAGACGATCAAACCGAAGCGATCTTGATGATCGGCGAGATCGGCGGCACAGCGGAAGAGGAAGCCGCTGCTTTCGTCAAAGAGCATGTCTCCAAGCCCGTTGCCGCGTTCATCGCTGGTCGCACAGCTCCTCCCGGAAAACGGATGGGTCACGCTGGCGCGATCATCAGCGGAGGCAAAGGAACGGCGACGGAAAAGGTAGCCGCGCTGGAAGACGCCGGGATTTCGGTGGCACCCACGCCAGCTGATATGGGCGACGCCGTTGTCAAAGCGATGGCGAAGTAGGCAGTCGTCGCGTCCGCACCCGTGCGAAGAAATTGAAAAAGTTAAATTGAGAATTGTAAGTTGTAAATTAGCAATGATGAAATGTCGTTCATTTTGAAGTTTACAATTTACAATTTAACTTTTTCAATCAGTCTCCCCGCTCGCCATGCTGGTTTGCCAAACGAAGCGGGGCAGCCGCTTTACGCCTGTTTTTCCGCGTAAAAGCCCACTCAGCGAACCTTTCTTTTCGTTTTTCGTCCTAGCTTGACGGCAGATCTCTCTTGCCTGGCACTAGCCGGGCAAGAATAATGTGCCTGTCGGGTCGCAATACGCGTTGCGACGGACTGTTTCGTACGTTGCGCAAGCTCGTTCTGGTTGGCACCTGAGCTTGTGAAGCGTCTAACCAAGAACGAAAGGAAGGTGATCAAAGTGGATTATTGCTGTACTGCCAACGGGGTGGTAACCCGTAGCTGAAAGTCGGCGGGCTGGAGCTTCGGCACTGGCCACCCCCACTCGCGATCGTCTTTTTAGATATCGTCGAGAATTTTGCCCTCTCGTTGAGTTCAC
>CAYUGI010000161.1:0-15282 GCA_964444105.1 uncultured Pirellulaceae bacterium | reverse complement strand
GCGCCATCGGCTGACAGATAAACTGCGATCGCGTTCCCCGAAGGAAGAGTGAAGTGTGGAGAATCCGCTACGGCGTTGCCCGGAGGGAGAGTGAAATCTGGAGAACCTCGACGAGGAAGCGGTTGATTCCGCAGCCGCTGTTTCAGCGATTTTTTCTCGCGATTCATTGTGAGCCCGTAGAGCCTGGAATAAACTGTGTGGCTCCAAGACTTACACCTCGATCTGCCCGGACTGAATCGCATGTTGTTTCGATTTCCAATCAAAGAGCGTTCACGCAATACCCAACCGCGCCGCAATGGAATGAGCCATGAATCTTGGCAAACCAACAAACTGGAACCTCGCATCATGCTGGCGGCAGATGCTGGTGTCGCCGCTGATGTTGGAACCTTGGTAGCCGATGCAGAAGTGACGGCGAGCAGCGTTTCAATGTCAGCTACAAAGGCCGCTCCAAGCATTGTCTTTATCGATGGTGACCTGAGCGATGCCGATGTCTTGGTTGCAGGACTGTCAAACGACAGCGAATTTGTGCTGCTTGACCCGCAGCAAGATATGATCGGTCAAATATCAAACTTCCTGGCAAATCGCAGCAACATCTCACAACTGCACATCGTCACGCACGGACAATCCGGCGCGCTTCTACTGGGTGACCAACGAGTCAACGAACAGACGCTCGCATCGAATCAAGATCAAGTTCGATCGTGGGCAACCGCCTTCACGAGCAAGGCAGATATTTTGCTGTATGGCTGTGAAACGGGGCAGGGCAGTGCGGGTCAAAAATTGGTCGCTCAACTTGCAAAGTTGACAGGCGCTGACGTAGCAGCATCGACTGACCTGACTGGCAATCGATCCCAAGGAGGCGACTGGGACCTAGAAGTGCAAAGTGGCAGCATCGAATCAGCTGTTGCGTTTGACGTTACGTCTCGCAACCGTTTTCAGGATACGTTGGACATCACGGTCCGTGCTTGGGGCGACACCGGTGAAGAGAGCTTTAGCTTGTTGATCGATGGGCAAGAAGTTCAATCATGGACTGCCGAGCAAACGTTCAAACCGTACGTCTACGAGACCGATCAATCGATCGACGCAAACCGTGTCTCGGTTCGCTTCAACAATGACCTGTACCAGCCGGAGATCGGATTTGACCGTAACCTTACCGTCGATAACATCATGATCGCCGGCGTTACCTACGAATCCGAGTCTGACAGCACGTTTTCCACCGGCACCTGGTTGCCGCAAGACGGTGTTACCCCCGGCGTTGGACGCGGCCAAGTCCTGCAAGCCAATGGAGTATTTCAGTACGATCAGTCCGAAGACATCGTGAACTGGAATGGTGAATCTTGGACCAGCAACAACCTTGATGCGGGTGTCTTCGTCGATCCAGCAACCAACGAGTTGGCGATAATTTCTAGCACCGAGTCGTCCATCTGGCGAAGGGCGCAGCTGGAAGGCGGAGAACTTTACTCCTTTTCGGTCGATGCGTATCGCAAGTTCCCAAGTGAGTCAGGCCAACCCTACGCAAGCGTGGGGATCGATTTTCGCGACTCCTTTGGCAATGAGATTGGCGAAGTGATTGTTGACACGAACGGCAGCGACCCTAATGCCGAAGCCGTTACTCGCCAGTTCGTTGCTCCGACAGGTGCAACATCGGCAACCATTTGGGCCTGGGTAGGTGATTCCGAACCAGGCAGCGCTACAAACTTCCGGCTTAGCGAAGTTTCGCTTACCCAAATTGATGTAAGCGGCGATGTCACACCACCGACCGCCCAGTTCAACCCGAACGGTTCGGAACCGTTAGTTTTTAACGGTCCAGACGACTCACTTTCATTTGTGAATCGCTACACCGACGACCAACGTTTGGCTGGCTCCGCCCGGATCCGTGTGACCGGACCGAACGGATACGACCAAATCGCAGTCGCCTTTACTGGCGATGGAAATGGCGTCACCGAAATCAATACGCTGCACGGCATCTTCCCAGAGTCCGAAGGCACGCCAACCCGAGACTGGGGTTCGCAGGACAACGGCCAATACACGGTCATCTTGGAACCCGACTCGCTGACGGACCAAGCCGGAAATGTGGCACCGGGCCAAGTCCTTGGCACATTCACGGTTGCGATCGACGAGAGCGTCGACACAGGGACTGACACGCTGGCGCCGACGGCCCGGTTAAGCAATGCGACAGCTCAAGTGAATCAGCAAGGCGAAGCGCAGTTCTTACTTGTGTATCAAGACAATCGGGATTCAATCCGATTCGCCAATGACGGGCTGCCAACCGTGACGGTGACCGGTCCAAACGGATACCAAGCGAGCGTGAACGGATTTGCCGGGGGCCCCGGCGAAGGCGTCAACGAGACGGTCGAGGCATTTGTGTTGCCACCTGGGGCGGGCGGCTACGTCGCGGGGGAGTACTTCGTCTCGCTCAATGAAGATCGCATCTTTGACGAATCGGGTAACGCCGCACCCGCTGGATTGCTCGGTTCGTTCCAACTGATTCTTGGCTAGCGAACACGGGTTTGTTGCTTCCGTAGTTTTCTCGTAGGGCACCGGTATAAGAAACTACTCAGCTACGCTCGCTAGAGGGTGGTCGCCCTTGATCCACCGTCTGGCGACAGTTGGCGATCGTACCCCGCTTCTGAAGGCGAACAGCCAGAAATCTAAGCAGGCAGAAACCTTAGCAGCACCGCAAACGTGACCGCCCATCGAATGTGTCCGCATGTTCAGTTACTGAGTATAATCCACACGATTAACATGTTTGATCGTTGAACCCATTCGCGAAACAATTTTCGTTCAGTAGAATCTGGCTGCCGTAGGGGTTCGGCTAGGCGATTTGGCGAGCTGGATTGTCGTTCGTCGCCGACCGATGATTTCGACAACAGTGATTTCGACAGCAACACCAAGTCCAATTCCATCCTGGAGGTCGACATTCATGAGACGGTCCCAACCGAACGAACATGAAGCTTGTCCAGGGCGAGGCATCTCCATCCAACGAGGCGAATGGTGAAGTTTTTCTTCCGCCGCGACGCGAGCGACTCCAACGCTCAGTCCGGAAGTCCGAACAAGGACGTGGATGAAGATACGCCGATGCAGGTGATCGCGAGACCAGAGCTTCTTGGGGAAAAAGATTCCATACTTTTTCGTTCCTTGGTCGCCGCGTTCGTTGCTGATGCAATTGTGATCCCCAAAGCAAGGCTCTCAGACTTCCTGTCTTTGAGTAAAGGGCCAGGTCAGTTGAAGCATGCGATTCGAATGGACCGTAAATGGGTTGATTTTCTGATCTGCGACCCCTTTTCCATGCAGCCTCTGGCCGTGATTCAACGAGTCGAATCGGAAGCCTCCATCGCAAACGCTCGGCAACGTGATCCATTCATTGCTGAAGCCATCAAACAAGCCGATATCGTCATGTTGCGCATCAAGACGCGGCAAAATTATCCAGCTAATAAATTGCGTGAGCTCATCCTGCCTAAGATCGCAAAATCCACGCAGGTAGATGCAATTTCCAAGACGAATGATCTGGCCCAACGGGAAACCAAGACAGACTTCGGCATCACCGATACCGTGGCGATCGAATCTTCAATCACCGAGAACGCGTCGGGCGCAGATGAAAATCGTGTTGCGAAATCGCTCGATCATTCGAAGACCGTGATTATCTCGGGGCGAACTGTTACTACTTGAACCAAGTGGCTTTCTTCGCACACTGAAAAAGACCCGGCAACGCGTAAGGATTTCGCCGGTGAAACCAACTGCGTGAAACTCGTTCCGTCCAAGTGGGTCAACAAGCCGGTTCATCTGGACTCTCTCAACTAATTTTCAGTACCTTCGCCCTGAACAAATCATCGCATGGGTTTTCACTCAGGCGTGTTGGATCTTTGGGCTGGTAAATGGAATTGCTTTCGCGCTATCGGGACCTCGTGCTGCCTATCGGGATCATTGCCTGCTTGGCGGTGATCTTGGTGCCCCTACCGCCTGCGCTGATGGACTTTTTGCTGGCGGCCAACATTACGATCGGCGTGATCGTGCTGTTGACCACGATTCAGGTCGCAACTCCTCTCGAGTTCAGCGTTTTTCCCTCGCTCCTATTGGCGACGACGCTGGCTAGACTCGTTCTAAATGTCGCCACAACACGGCTCATATTGACCGGCGCCGAAACGGACGGGATGAATGCCGCTGGAGGCGTGATCAAAAATTTCGGCGAATTCGTTGCCGGTGATCGCATCGAAGTAGGACTCATTATCTTCGTCATTTTGGTGCTGATTCAGTTTGTGGTCATCACCAAAGGAGCTTCCAGGATCAGTGAGGTGGCTGCCCGCTTTGCTTTGGACGGGATGCCAGGACGACAGATGGCAATCGATGCAGATGTCAATGCTGGACTGATCGATGAAGCAGAGGCACATACTCGGCGCGACGAAATTCGCGCTCAAGCGGACTTCTACGGTGCAATGGATGGAGCCAGCAAATTTGTCCGCGGCGACGCCATCGCCGGAATCGTCATCACGGTCGTTAACATTATTGGCGGACTTTACATTGGTGTCGTCAGCGCTGGCATGCCCCTCAGCGAAGCGGGCTCGCTATTCACCAAGCTCACCATTGGCGACGGGCTCGTTAGTCAATTTCCATCGCTATTAATATCGCTGGCGGCGGGATTGCTGGTAACCAGAAGTGCTAGCCGCAGCAACCTAAGCGAACAGTTCTTGAGTCAGCTTTTCAGCAACAAGAAGGCGATGGCTGTTGCTGGCGTCTTTCTCTTGCTGCTGATCGTGACCAAGCTACCAACGATTCCGATGGCAACATTGGGCATCGGCTGCATTGGTCTTGCGGTCATCCTAGGACGAAACGAAAAACAATCCGCAACGCGCGAGCGTCAAGAAGTCGAAGCTCAACGGGCCGCTGACGAAGCCGTCGCCAATCAGCCACGACAGAAACTGGCCGAAGACTATCTTAGCGTCGATCCCATGGAAATTTCGATTGGACTTGGTTTGTTGGACTTAGCTGACCCCAGTCGTGGCGGTGATCTGATGCAGCAGATCGTGGCTCTTCGAAACACAGTGGCAACGGACATCGGCATTATCCTGCCCAAAGTCCGCGTCCGCGACGATGCGCAGCTCGACGATGATGTTTACGAAATCCGGCTCTCCGGAAATACCATTGCCACCTCGTCGTTGCGATCGAGCCGTTTACTGGCAATCGACCAGGGCAACACAACGGGACAGCTGGAAGGAACGCCAGCGATCGACGTGCAATCACAGTTTCGTTGCCTGTGGATCGATTCAGCCCAACAGCAACAAGCCGCCGTATTTGGTTATGTAGTCCAGCGTCCCGTGGATGTCCTGGTCAGTCACCTTCGTGAAGTGTCGATTCTGCATGCTGATGAACTGCTCTCGCGCGACGCAACGAAGCATTTGATTGAGCGGCTTCGTGAAACGTCCCCCACGGTTGTTGATGAACTGCTTCCATCGGTGATGCGGCTCAGTGAAGTCCAGCAGGTCTTACAGTTGCTGCTAAAAGAGGCGATACCAATTCGCCAACTGGGATTGATCCTAGAAATACTCGGCGATCGCTTTGCTGAAACTCGCGATCAACCATTCAACCCTGTCACCCTTTGCGAACTCGTCCGACAAGGGCTTTCCCGGACGATCTGCTCGCGGCTGAGTGATCGCCAGAGCACCTTGCGTTGCGTTCGTTTGGACGCGGAACACGAAAGCGAGCTATCCCAAGCCATTGGCGAATCCGATTTGCATGTTTTGAATCGGATTAGCCAGGAAATGTCAGAATTCACTTGCGAGAGAATTCAAGAAGCCGTTAAGAACCTTATTGCGGAAGGCCATCCACCAGTTGTCTTGGTTAGTCCGCGAGTTCGATTCGCAGTCCGACAAATCACGACACAAACGATGCCTTGGCTGCATGTTGTGTCGTTCGATGAAGTGTCCAAAGAAACGCGAATCGTATTCAGCGACACGACTGAGGCAGCGACGAGCCAGAGCCCTGTGGCTGCTTAATCAACAAATCCACAACCGTTTTACTCATTCACCGTTTTCTATGCCAATTCGCACCTTCCGAGCCGATAGCTTGCAAGACGCCTTGGAGGATATCCGTCGCGAGATGGGCTCCGAAGCTTCGGTGCTGGAGACACGTCAGGTGCGTGACGGATGGATGGGATGGCTGGGAAGAACTTACGTCGAAGTGAAAGCCGAAGTAGGCGAAACAGGCCCCGTCGAAGTCGATTCACCAAGCAACACAAACACGTTTGCTCGCACGGACTCGCGTCGCATCCACCCAAGAGCAGACAGCAATCCTGGATTTAGGGTGGTCAGCCCAAGTGTTGACGAAAATTCAATTCCAAGTAGTCAGCCTGGAGATTCGCTTCATGAAGCGGCCGCCATTTCGCCTCAGCTTCACGCGTATCAAGAGAAACTACTGGCACTAGGCATTGCGAAACAGACCGTCCAGCGCTGGATCAAATCAACGATCAGCTTCACGGCTCACCTTGACGACATGGGTGACGAAAACTGGCTGGAACACCTCCACCGCAGCGTTGCCCGCGATCTCCGTTTCGCCGGGCCCATTCGCATTCCGCCTGGCGCCCGGCACACAGTGGCGTTGATCGGCCCAACGGGGGTCGGCAAGACAACAACGGTCGCAAAGCTTGCTGCTGGCTTTCGCCTTGAATCCAAGCGACGCGTTGGTTTGCTGACCATTGACACCTTCCGAATCGCTGCGGTCCAACAACTACGCGCTTACGCAGAGATCATCGACTTACCGATGCAGGTCGTCGAAAATCCTGAAGACATGCGTCCCGCGATCGATTCGCTCGGTGATGTTGACTTAATCCTGATCGACACAGCCGGCCGCAGCCCTCGCAGTGATGCCCGCATTGATCAGCTCGTTGAGATGCTTCGCGCCGCTCAGCCAGACGAAACACATTTGGTTCTGAGTGCAACGAGTTCTACGCCGACCATTCGGACGGTGCTAAGCGGATTCGCGCCGGCGCGGCCGACGGCCACCATCCTGACAAAACTAGATGAAGCTCCAAACACGGCTGCAATTGCATCCGAAATTGCAGCTCACAATCGATTTGATGGAATTCCCATCAGTTACTTGACCAACGGTCAACAAGTACCTGATGACATTAAAGTCGCTGACGTAGAAAGCTTGCTCAGTCGGCTTCTGCCTGCCCAAGCGGCGCTGCCACAAATTGATGCGGCATAATTTAAAAACAAAACGACTCATGCTGGGCAACACCGGTTGCCGATGAAGAAAGTGTGGTGAGCCAGACTACCCAAACACGACTTAAATTGTTTTTGGAAAAGTGGGCTTACCGAAGTTGGGAGACAGACGCTGCGTTATTCGCATGGTTGTCTTGCAACAGGTGGATCGATATGACGAGTCACGTTCATGCGACTTGTCAATTCGATTGGCCGAGAGAATCATTCGATCGCGATTCGACGAACATGGATGTTCAATGTCGTAGCGATTGAATCTAGCGATGTGGATTACGATTGGCATGGACGCCATTGTGAGCCACTTTTGCTGACAACACGATGAAAACCAAGTCTTCACCAATCATGGCGAAAGACTTCGAGAGTCGCGACACATCCGGCAACACGACGTTGCTGGTCAGAGTATTCATGGAGGATTCAGTGGCTGCAGCAGTCTCAAATACCGACGAGATCCTTGAGGTCTGGACAGCGTTCAAAAAGATCACCAAAGAGGCACCCGATTACGAACCCCTTCGTAATCGATTGGTTGAACGCTACATGCCATTGGTACGCTACAACGGCGATCGAATCTGGCAGCGTCTTCCCGATGGTGTCGAATTGGATGACCTTATCAGCGCAGGCATCTTCGGCTTGATGGACGCGATTGATGCTTACGACATGGAACGTGGCGTTAAGTTTGAAACCTACTGCGTCCCACGGATCCGTGGTGCCATGTTGGACGAACTTCGCACGATGGACTGGGTTCCCCGACTCGTCCGCAGTAAAGCCAGCAAGCTTGGGGCTGCCAAAAAGGCTCTTGAAACCAAGCTCGGTCGCGCTCCCACGGTCGTGGAAATCGCCGAGAAAATGGAATTGAGCGTCAAAGAAATCGAGAAGATGCAGTCCGACGCCAATGCCGTCGGAGTCGTCTCATTGAACAAGAAGTGGTACGAAACGGACAGTTATAAAGACGTCCGCGAGATCGACATTCTTGAGGACAAAAAAGGCGAAGACCCAACCATCCGCGTTCAGAAGAACGACCTGATGCGATTGGTCACCAAAGGGCTGAACCGTAACGAACGTCTGATCATCATTCTTTACTACTACGAAGAATTGACGATGAAAGAAATCGGAGCAACCCTGGACCTCTCCGAGTCGCGTGTTAGCCAAATGCACACCTCGATCGTCAATCGACTCCAAGGCCAACTCGGCCGACGCCGAATCGAATTCGGTGCCTAGCTGCCACCGATGTCATGACAAAGAGACAAAAGGCGTCTCGAGTGAAAACTCGAGACGCCTTTTTTCGTGCGCCAAAAGACTGGCAACTGCGAGCACCGATTTGCACTAAACTAACGTCCAAACTCTCACCTTTCCTCCAGAACTCCGTATCACCCCAATGCTATTTCGACACTTGGCTTCAGTGTTTGTCTGCTTCGTTCTCTTACCAGGTGCACTTGCACGTGCAGAAGAACCATCCTTTGTTGATACGGTGCCGTCACCAAGCGTCATGCATGATGACTTCCAGTTAGCTGACGGTGCAGCTTGGGATGGGCGCGGGCGTTTATTCGTTCCTGACGTGAAAGGCAAACGGCTGCTTGTTTTCAATTTGGCTAAGCCGGAGGAGGCACCGAAGGTTCGACTGGAAGGGTTGGCGATATCAGGGTGCTGCTACCAACTGGGACAGATTTATATCAGCGACAACGGCAACAGTCGCATCGCGGTCTTGGGGAACTCGGGCCCGCCAAAGACGATTGCACAACTAGATCCAAAGAATCGTCCCAACGATTTGGTAGTGGACGCACTTGGAAATGTGTATGTGACGATCACTCGCGAAGGAGTCGTTCGCGAAATTAGTGCAGCAGACTACGCTGACGAAAAGAAGGAAGCGGGGCAGGGCAGGGTAGTGGTCAAAAACTTGGTCACCCCAAATGGCATCGCACTTGCCCCAGACGGCTCGACACTTTATGTCTCGTCGGCGAAGGAAGGCACGATCAGCAAAATCACAATCGACGCGCAAGCTGACACTTGGACCGCTTCACTGTTCGCCCAGTTGGACGAAACCGAAAACGGCTATCGCGGAGATGGCATGTGCGTTGATCGCGCCGGAAACATCTATTGCACGGGAGCGGAAACAACCAGCGTCTTTTCCCCAAAGGGCAAACGCATCGATCAGATCAAAACACCTGAGCGGCCAATCAATGTTGTCATCGGAGGCACCGGTGGACGATCGCTGTTCCTCAGCACCTTCGGCGGTTTATACAAACAATCGGTCAAACAGTACGGCGTCGCACCCAATCCCCCAATGGGAAACCAGCGGCAGAACGACAAGATTCCTTCGACAGAAATCCCTGACAACATCCAAGCGGATCTGAATTTGGTCTACCATAACATTCAAGGCCGCAAACTATTGGCGGACGTGTTCCAGCCAGGGACAAAACCGATTTCGCCGCGACCGATGTTACTGGTTGTTCACGGAGGCGGATGGCTAAAAGGAGATAAGACCAAATTCCGTGCATTGGCGATTCGCTTAGTTAAGAAAGGGTATGTGGCAGCGGCGGTGGAATACCGTTTGGGCTATGAAGCAAAGTTCCCCGCCGCGATCCAAGACTGCAACGCAGCGACCGCGTTCTTCCGAAAGAACGCCGCTCAATTTGGCATCGACCCCAACCGCATCGGCGCAGTGGGCGGATCTGCGGGCGGTCACCTCGTCGGACTGATGGCTTCGGGAAGCGGAGAAATAAAGTTGCGACACACTGAAAACGCAGAGGTTGCGAGCCTGTTACAGGCGGCCGTTGTGATGGCAGGACCGCTGCAAACCGCGACGGGCTCGGTTGCAGAGCGTTCGAAGGATCGCGAAACAAACTCGAACGCGCTTCACTGGATAGGAAAAACGATTGGAGAAGCCCCCGAGCTCTATTCACTAGCCGATGCCTACGAGAAAATGGACCAGTCGATGCCTCCGACGCTTTTCATTTCAGGAAGTCTGGACACCCCGGAACGCAACGAGCTGTCTCGGCAGCGCATGACCGAACTGGGCATTCCGACGAAGTTGATTGTTCACGAAAACGCCAAGCATGGTCATTGGAATCGTGCAGACTGGATCGACCAAGTCGCTGCGGACATTGATGCTTTTATGAAAAAGCATCTATGATGTTGGCTTCATCCTTCACAACCTACGAAAGCTGCCTCCGTGCGAATCGCTCATATCATCACGCGAATGATCATTGGTGGGGCACAGGAAAACACGCTACTGAACTGCTTGGATTTAATTCGAGAACATGGCGATGAGACACTGCTGATTACCGGTGCTGAAACGGGCCCCGAAGGTGACCTACTCAGTCAGGGCAGGGCAGGGGAGTTGCCGGTCGAAGTCTTGCCGAATCTTCGCCGTTCAATCAATCCAATGCACGATTGGAAGGCCGCTCGCGCGATCCGCAGCTGCATCCGACGATTCAAACCAGACATTGTTCATACTCACAGCGCGAAGGGCGGATTGCTTGGCCGTCATATTGCCTGGAGCGAAAAGATCCCTGGAGTGATTCATACGGTTCACGGCGCGCCGTTTCACCCCTATCAATCATCTCTTGCGCGCAAATTCTTCTGTCAGTGCGAAACCTGGGCTGCCCGACGCTGTCATCGACTGATTTCGGTTGCCGACGCGATGACAGATCAACTGGTCGATGCAGGTGTGGCTCCGCGAGACAAATTCACGACCATCTACAGTGGCATGGATGTGCAGCCCTTGTTGGATGCGCACCAACACCGCGAAGCCACGCGAGCAAAGTACGGTTTGGTAGATGATGACATCGTGATTGGAAAGATTGCGAGGCTGTTTCATTTAAAAGGACACGACGACTTGATCACGGCCTCGGCCGATGTCGTCAAGTCCTTTCCCAACGCACGCTTCTTGCTAGTGGGCGACGGGATTCTTCAAGACGAACTGAAAGACAAAATCGCTAAACTAGGATTGAGTGAGCACTTTGTTTTTACGGGATTGGTTCCTCCCGCGGAAATCCCGGCCTTGATCAGCGCCATGGACGTGCTCGTTCACACTTCGTATCGCGAAGGCTTAGCGCGGGCACTCTCACAGGCCTTGATCGCTGGCAAACCCGTGATCAGCTACGACGTAGACGGAGCGAGAGAAGTCTGTATCGATGGACAAACTGGCTTCCTGATTCCACCTGCCGATACGCGAGGCCTATCCGATGCGTTGGCAAGGCTTACCGCAGACGTGAATTTGCGGGCGAAATTCGGCGGGGAAGGGCAGAGCCGTTTTACGGATCAATTTCGCCATCAAACGATGACACGGCAAATCCGACAGGTGTATGAAGACGTTCTGAACGCCAACGCGTAGCCACGGCCGTCGGAAACCACACTGCGAGCACCCCATTATCGCTCACATCTCGGCGGTGGATTGTCGGGTTCCCGAGAGCAGATGCTGCGAACTATCATGAAGGGCGCGGAAACCGACTCCCGAACACCCACTCAATTTCAATTATCCATGTCAAGACAACGTGACTTCCTGGGGCCTTATCGGCTTGCTCGATTGATCCGCGGCGGAAGCACGGCGGATGTCTGGGAAGCGATCGAGGATGCGACCGGCGACCGATACGCTTTGAAGATTTTGAAGCAGAGCAGCATGGGTGATAAGTCCGAACTGGCGGCATTGAAACACGAGTACGACATTGCGAAAGAACTCGTCAGCCCGCGGATCATCAAAGTGAAAGAGATGCGGACCGAAGGCGGTCTCCTCTTCCTGGTGATGGAACTGTTCAGCGAATTGAATATGAAGCAAGCGCTGCGGCGGGGCCCCGATTCGCTGGCATTCATGCTGGACAAAATTGTGGAACAAGCCGCTGAAGGCTTGTACTACATGCACACCAAGAATTACATCCACTTGGATATCAAACCGGATAACTTTCTCGTCAGCCGCGATGGAATCGTCAAACTGATCGACTTTACGATCAGCGAAAAGAAGAAGACCGGCTTGTCCAAAATGTTCCATAGTTCCAAAGTCGCCCGGGGCACACGGAGCTACATGGCCCCCGAACAGATTCGGCGCAAGGTCTGTGACGAACGAGCAGACATCTACGCCTTTGGGTGCGTCCTTTATGAACTCTGCACGGGCAAGCCACCCTACACAGGTGACACGCCCAATGACTTGCTAAACCGTCACTTGTCGGCATCGATCCCCAGCCCGATCGTTCACAATGACAATGTGACGAAGGAGTTTGCCAACCTTGTCAAAAGCATGATGGCGAAACGCCCCGAAGACAGGCTGCAACTACCCGGTCAGAAGAAGAAAGTCGTCCCCACGATGTGGGAGTTTCTGAAACTATTTCGGTCGACACAAATTTTCAACAAGCGTCCGCGCAAGCCTGAAATCAGTGTCTTCGATCACAATGTGGGCATCAAAGGCGCCGAGGATATGTTCATTAAGCCATCGGCTCAAAAGGACGATCCTGAAGAGGAAGAACAGCCTCGAAAACCAAAACGAAAAAAGCCGACTGAGGAAAGCAACGAAGAATGAGCGGTGGACCAGGATTAGAGTTTGAGAACGAGATCGCGGACTTGGAATCGCGGATCGCTGCATTGGGTCGGCAAACCGATCGGACCGATGAAACAGAAGGTGAGATTCGCGAACTGCGCATGCAGTTGGTGAATCAATTGCGCGAGGTCTATGGATCTCTGGATGCGTGGCAAACTGTCCAAGTCGCACGGCACAAAAACCGACCTTACACCCGCGATTACTTGAATTTGGCATTTGACGAGTTCGTTGAACTACACGGTGACAAACACTTCGGTGATGACCGAGCGATGCTGTCTGGATTCGCAAAACTAGACCGTTTCAAAGTGATGGTGCTGGGTCACCAAAAAGGTCGAACGTATAAAGAACGTGCTGCTTGTCACTTCGGTTGCGCTCACCCGGAGGGCTACCGCAAGGCGATGACAAAAATGCGGTTGGCTGAGAAATATCGCTTACCACTAATTTGTTTCATCGACACACCGGGCGCCTATCCAGGTATCGGAGCGGAGGAGCGAGGACAGGCACAAGTTATCGCCGAAAGCATGTTCATGATGAGTCGCTTGAAAACTCCCGTGATCTGCGTCGTTATCGGTGAAGGCGGCTCAGGCGGAGCGCTTGGCATCGGCGTGGGGGACAAAGTCGCCGTACTTCAGCATGCCTATTACAGCGTTATTAGTCCCGAAGGCTGCGCTGGCATTCTGTGGAAAAGTCACGAGCACGCGCCCAAAGCCGCTGCCGCGCTTCGTTTCACCAGCAAGGACTTGCTGCGGCTGAATGTTGTCGATGACGTGTTGGAAGAGCCTCTCGGTGGAGCCCATCGCGACCATCACCAGATGGCGTCTCGACTGAAAACCTATCTCTCACGCACACTTGCCGAACTAGAGCAGAAAACACCGGACGAACTGGTCAACGATCGATACGACAAATTCCGGCGCATCGGCGTATTCTTAGAAGACGCTGTTTAGTCCTCCCACTCGCATGGCGGTCGTGCAGTTTCAAAGTTGTTTGCACGAAGCCATTCACTTTATTCTCCCTCCGGGAGAATCGAACGCAGTAGCGACCGGAGAGTGAAAAATGCCTCCGCTGACCAAACAGACGATCACCAAATTTGTGAGCCGCTGGCCGTTAGGCCACGGGCCCTGTTTGAAAAAGTGATCGACGAAATGCCCGGCCGCTCACGCGTCACGGCTCACGACAATCCGCTACGGCGTTGTCCAGAGGGAGAGCGAATTTGATTTTCGTAAATCCATTTTCGACGCTCAAGTCCCGCGCACCGCTTTAGCTGACGCTAAAACTCGATATCGATCGCGGTCCCCGAGCGGGGCAGGGTGGAGCGCGAAGAAAATTACGTTTCAATCCGCACACGCGAATCTTGCTGTCGGCTTTTAATGGTGGATGTCCAACTCGTCGAACCAGCCATCTCTGGTTTCTCCTTCTTGGTTGGCTTGGTAGTAGCGCCCTGCGTCAACATCCAAACACGTAAGCCATCCGCCGCGGCAAGCGTTGGTGTCGATGCAAACGGCATGATCGCGTCGCGCTGGCAGGCCACTTTGCTGATTGCTATGTCCGCAAACGACAATCTTGCCATCGTCTCGCGGCGTGATGGTTCCGAAGCGTTCCCAGAACAGGACATAGTCGGGCTGCTCGTCCATAGGCATGTCGCCATAGGCCGCCGCATGAACGAAAACGTGCGTGTCGGTTTCGTAGTATGGCAGTAGCGACTCGATAAACTGCCAATGCTCGTCGGGCACACTCAGCAGGCCGTCGGTATCGCCGGACTCATCGTAGGAATCCCAAGTCTCGCCGCCACCCACCGCTCCCCATCGCCGACGCTGTTGCAGACTCGTGCGGGCGTCGAGCATCATGATCTCGTGATTACCACGCAGACATACCAATTTTCGCTGTGATGATTGGTCGATCAACCATTGCAGGACGCCGCGCGAATCAGGGCCACGATCCACATAGTCGCCCAACATTACCAACTGATCATCTGGTGACGGATCGACAAACTCGATCAGCGTTTGCAGGGCAGTGAGACATCCATGAACGTCCCCGATTGCGTAATGCTTCATCGCGTCAAATGCCTTTCGCCAAGGCCTGAACAGCCTGCATAACCGGAAAATGTCCGCCCCGCTTGAAATACGAATTTTCGCGATTTTCGAATTTCTCGATCACGATTTTCGCTTTCAAAATTGTCTGTCTCTGAGGTTACTCTGAACAGATTTCGAATCTGAAATTTCAAATTCGATTTCGGTTTCACGAATTTGATTTGCGATCTCAAATCCGCGAAATTTCTGCGCGTTTCAATCGCAAATTTCTGTTGTCGACAACCAAGCAAAATCGATCGGTTGTCGACAACGGATCGCTCTTCCGCGACGACTCAATTTGAAGACTGCGATTGTTCGTCATCGCAGCCCACAGTGCCGTCTGCCTTCGCGTGATTAAAGATCGCCAAGCGGATCTCCGAGCCGTCTGGATAAAGAGAACTGAGAGCCAAGCGTGGAGAAATGAAAGGCGAAACAGGGCGATTTCGCCCCTTTCCCAACGTCCGATAATGCCTCTTATGTT
>CAYUGI010000160.1:5659-15298 GCA_964444105.1 uncultured Pirellulaceae bacterium | reverse complement strand
GCGATCATTGATTTGCAATGACATTCTGCGCAGTCGTAAATGATCCGGGCTATTGAACCTTAGTTTGGTTTCAGAACCGCGATTGGCATGGTCACGCTGTAGACGCCGGTCCTTGCAGTGACGTACATCGTCTTTCCATCGGGGCCGCCCAAAGTGACATTGGCGGGCTGCTGCGGGAACGTAACCAATCCGATGCTCTTTCCTGCTGGCGAGAAAATCTCTACGCCCAAGTGCGTGGTGATGTAGACGTTGCCCGACTCGTCCAAGACGATTCCATCGGCGCCGGTATCTGCCTTGCCATCGGGCTGTTTGACCTCGCAGAAAGTTCGCCCGTTTGCCAGCTTACCGGGGCCGGCTACGTCGTAGACCAGCATCTGGGATTGCTTGCTTGGGCAGACGTAAAGCTGTTTACCGTCGGGTGACAAACCGATCCCGTTCGGGGCGGCGATATCGTCGGTCACTCGAGAAACGTTTCCCGACTTGCTGATGTAGTAGACGGCTTGAATGGTTTGCGGCAGTGGAGTCGGCGCGCGAAAAAGCGGGTCAGTGAAATAGATGCCGCCTGACTTGTCGACGACTAAGTCGTTGGGTGCGTTGAAACGTTTGCTGTCGAACTTGTCTGCAAGGACGGTCGCAGCGCCAGTTTCTTTTTCGTACTGGACAACTTGACCATCCATCTGGCAACCAAGGAGACGCCCATCGGCTGTGATGAACAGCCCGTTGGTGTGTTTGGAATCGGTTGTGAACTGGGACAGCTTTCCCGTCGCATCAAGTTTGTAGATCGTCGCGTTGGGAATATCCGTGAAATACAGCGTTTGGTCTGCCGGGTCCCAAGCCGGGCCTTCGGTGAAGGCAAAGTCGCCAAATGCGGGATCACTCGGTATTTCCACAATGTCTCCAGCTGGGGCAATTTTGTCTTGGGCATGTGCGCTGGTGTAGATCAAGAAACTTGCTGCGATGTAGCACGCAATACTGCAAACGATGTCGAAGGGACTGGAGTGTTTTTGCATTAGATAGAACTGGCTGGCGGTTGGAAGCAGTTTGTTAAGTTGGCGCTTGCTAAGTAGGCAGCGTGATACGCTGCACGCGGTGGTTATTGCTGTCCAGGATGTGGACGCGGTCGCTTGAGTCAATCGTTAGTCCCCAGGGTTGATACAGTTGTCCCGGATCAAAACCGGGGCCGCCCCATGATGCAATCCATTTACCTTGGTTGTCGAAACGCTGGAGACGTTGGTTGCCGTATTCGCAAACCAGCACCGTGCCATCGCTGGCTAGAGCAAGGTCATACGGGTAATAGAATTCGCCCGTCTTTTTGCCTTCTTTTCCCCAGATGTCGATCAACTCGGGTTGGTCCTGGCTGACATCAAATCGTTGGATGCGGTGGTTTCCAGCATCGACGACGTAAAGGATGTTGTTGTCGACCACCAAGCTTTGTGGACGCACGAACTTTCCTGAGGAGTGACCTGTTCCTCCCCACTGCGTAACGAACTCACCGTCCGGAGAAAACTTCTGAATTCGGTCCGAGTCGCCATATTCGCCGATGTAAAAGAAACCATCGTCATCGCAGACCGCATCGGTGACAAAGGCGAACTCGCCAGGCGAATGACCAGCAACACCACCGATTTGTTCTTCGGGAAGCAATTTTCCATCCAGCGTGTAAACCAGCATGCGATAGTAATGAGTATCGGCGACATAGAGTCTGGGTGTTCCGTCTTTGCCTGCGATGGCCTTCGTCGCCATTCCGGTGGGGCGACCGTTCGCGGTTTGCGGTGTTGACCAACTGCGTAGCAATTCTCCTTCTGCGTCAAAGACTTGGATTCGTCCCGTGGTATCGACGATATACAGATGATCTTGGTGGTCGATTGTGATGGCACGCGGTTTCAGGAAACGGCCGTCGCTCATGCCACGGCGTCCCCACACCAATTGAGGCGCAGCGCCGCTTCCCATCGGTACGCATCCGGTAAGGGAAACGGACGACAAGGCGAGCCCGCCTACTGCTGCCTGCAAGAAGTTTCTTCGTTGAATGGACGCAGGTTCGCTTGTTTTGGACGCACTGCTGAGCTGCTCGTGGATCGGGGAAGCTCGAAAACTCATTTCTGTCGCCGACTTGTGAAACGGAAAAGATGCTTCCTACAATGTAGTCTTGTTCAAGTTCCTGCGTCACATTCAACCATATTCCTACACCTCGGGGTTTTTATCATCACATGGTCACGGTCTTAGATTTACAAGCGACCGATGATCCGCGTGATATTGTCCATCGAACCGTCCAAGCGTTAGTCGAAGGCCAGGTTGTTGGCGTGCCGACTGACACGGTCTATGTCTTGGCGGCGCATGCTCTTTGCGAAGACGCTGTCGAGCGGATGTGTGAGATCAAAGGCCGCGATTCGGAGGCGCCATTGGCGATTTCCGTGCGTAGTCGCGATGCGGCAGGAGATTTGTTTGGCAAATTATCGCCGGTCGCACGACGGTTGGCCCATCGTTGCTGGCCGGGGCCGGTCACCTTGGTGACACCCTGCGACCCGCCTTATTCCGCGATCAGCCAACTGCCTGACGGGGTGCGGCGGCGAATCACCAGCGATGCGAATTGTGTAGGTTTTCGCGTCGTGGACCACCGGATTTTGTCCTACATTCATCGTTTTTTGGCGGCTCCGTTGGTGTTAACCAGTGCAAATCTAGCTGGAAAACCGGCCCAAAGTGAAGCATCGGGCGTGGTAGAGCAGTTGGGCAACGAACTTCCACTGCTGCTAGACGACGGGCCGACTCGCTATGGTGGTGCGTCGACGGTTGTCCGTGTTTGTGGCAGCCGCTGGGAGCTGCTTCGCGAAGGAGTGACTGAAAGAGCTGCTATGAATCAATTTGTAAAACCCGTCATTGCCGTTGTCTGCACCGGTAATACTTGCCGAAGCCCGATGGCCGAAACGCTGTTGCGCGAGAAGGTCCGCGAGAAATTTGGCAGCGAAGATGCTGTTCGCGTCTTGTCGGCTGGTGTCGCCGCAGGTGGCGGCAGTGGCGCGAGTCCTCAAGCGGTTGAAGTGATGGGAGCTCGCGGTCTGGACCTAACTGGTCACGCAAGTCAGCAATTGGATGAGTCCATCATCAATGTCGCGGACTTGGTGCTGACGATGACGAGAGGTCATCAGTCGGCGATCTTGGCGGCGTGGCCCACGATGAATGATCGTGTGTTTACACTGCGTCGTGACGGCGGGGATATCACCGACCCAGTCGGCATGCCGGTCGAAACCTACCAACAATGTGCCGATCAAATCGATCAAGAGTTGACGGCGTGGTTGGACGAATTGGGCGATGATTTCCTGCCTCAAGAAAGCTCCGGTAGCGACGATTCACAGGACGGTGAGGCATGAGCATGCGTGTCTGCATCGGTAGCGATCATCGAGGCCTGAAGGTCAAAGCACGTCTGCTGCAATCGCTTTCGGGGAGTGGGTTTGAAGTGTCTGATCAGGGCACGCATTCCGATGCGTCCGTTGACTATCCCGACTTTGCAAAATTGGTTGCGGAAAAAGTGAGCTGCGGCGATGCGGACCGTGGAATCCTGATTTGCGGAACGGGAATCGGTATGGCGATTACTGCCAACAAGTTTTGTGGTGTTCGCGCGGCAGCATGCCACGACGAAGTTATGGTGGAGATGAGTCGCAGGCACAACAACGTCAACGTCCTTTGCCTGCCGGGCGACTTGATTGGCGAGCGTCCGATCGATGACCTAGTGACGATGTGGCTGCAAACGGATTTTGACGGCGGCAGACACGAAAGTCGAATCGAGAAGATCACGGCATTAGAAGGAGTGAAGTCAGAGCGCCCAACGAATTGACCGTTCTGATTCACCGGAAGAACTCTCATGCCTACCACTTGGAACAACTTGATTGGCCATTCACGAATTCGTGATTGGTTTTCGACTGCGATCGGTCGCGGTCGGATGACGGGCAGTTTCTTACTTGTCGGTTCACCAGGCGTGGGCAAACTGACTGTTGCCAACCTCTTAGCGCAGACACTGCTGTGTCAAAAGAACCCGGCGTCGGAAATGCAGCCATGTGGAACCTGTGAAGACTGCGTCCAGGTACTTGCCAACACGCATCCCGATGTCATTCGGTTAGCCAAGCCAAAGGACAAGTCATTCATTCCGTTGGATCTTTTGATCGGTCGGCCAGAAGTTCGGATGCAGGAAGGATTTTGTCGTGACCTAAGATTGAAGCCGTTTCGCGGCTCGCGCAAGGTCGCGATTCTGCAAGACGCAGATTTCTTGAACGAGGAAGGCGCGAACTGTTTGCTGAAGACCCTGGAAGAACCACCGTCCGGTGCCGTTGTTCTGCTGGTGGGAACAAGCGAGCAGAAGCAGCTGCCCACCATCCGATCGCGTTGCCAGATCATTCGATTTGCGCCGCTTAGCACTCAGGAAGCCGCCACGCTGATGCGGGATGTTCACCAAGTCGAAGCGGACGAGGAGGCGGTTGCGACAGCGGTGGAAGTTTCTGGCGGCGATATGCACGTCGCGCTGCGGCTCCTGAGCGACACTTCGGATGATTTCCGAAAAGCATTTGACTCGCAGTTGGCCTCGGACGCTCCCGATCCCGTCGCGATCAGTCGTATCATTTCAGCCCGTGTCGATGACGCTGGCAAGGATGCATCGAAGCGTCGTGGAGCAATGCGAGACATCTTTTCGATGGCGGTTCAGTTTTATCGACAGCAGCTTCGGCGCAGTGCCATGACCACAGCCGTGCATCCACTGACGCTCAATCGCCTGGACCGAAGTGTGCGGGCGCTCAGGGAAGTCGATCGCAGTGCCAATCAGTCTTCGTTGATCGAATGCTACGCGGCGGATATCGCTGCGGGCACAACAGGCGATCGCGGCGATATCGGTTAAGAAGATGCCGTCGCCGATCGAATCAAAGCGGGAACTCTTCGATTTCACCGTACAGCGGTAAGTACCGGTAATAGATTTCCAAGGTCATGGTGGACATAGCGGTCGTGTAAAGTCGTCCGCCTACATCGCCCCACTTGTCCTTAAAGTGCCAACTGCCTCTTTCGTGACCTTCTTTTGCCTGGGTTGAAACCAAATGGTCGCGAAGCTTGCGATTGAATTTGTCCCAGTCGCGGTGACGGACGTGATGCAAAGCAAGCGATGCGTAGTAGTCGTGATAGACGTTTGTCAGAGTGGGACCACGATCTGCTAAGCGGTCAAATGCGCGGTCAAACAACGTGTAGCCAGGCTTATTGCCTAGGTACAGCAGCAAGGTCAAGGCAATGGCATCCATGGTCGGTTCCCCTTGCGGGGTTTTGTATCCGAACTGCCAGTCGTCTGTTTTGACGTCCATCAAATACTGTTTCGCCCTCGGCAGGGTCAGCGTCGGAAGCCTGATTCCATTTCGTTGAGCGGCCAATAACGACATGACCTGCCAGCCGGTCATGGTTGTGTCACCAGGGCTACCGGGCACGTAGCCCCAAGAACCGCTGGGATGCTGTGCGGCACACGTGAAATTGCTCCCGCTACGTACCAAGTGCATTAAGTCCGAATCATATTGATTATCAACGCGTGTCATCGTCAATGCTTCGCCGATCGCCATCAGCGCGATCCCGTGGCCATACATACTGCCGCGTTGCCAGTCCAATCCCCTGAAGGATTCATCCGCTATGTTTCGCAAGTAGTAGAGGCCTTTCTGCACCGTCAGTTGATACTCGCCTTGGTGATGAGTATGACCGGCCCCCAGAAAGGCGAGCAGCGCCAAGCCGGTCGCTGCCGTCGATGGCGTGGGAGAGTCGCTTGATTTCTTACTGTGGCGACATTGCCCATTGCAAGGATCAAGTTTCAAGTTGAACGACCAACTGCCATCGGCCCTTTGATGCTGTGCCATCCATTGCAATGCAAGATCGACAGCGGCTTCGCTCTGTGCTGTCGCCCCGTACTTCTTACCCAGTTCCTTTTTCTGTTCTGGCGTTCGTCCAGAAAGTCCGCCACCTGTAAGACGAACCAATTGAGCGTCGCTAGTCGCCGTCGAACCAGCAGCGACCTGTCCAAGATCCGCCGGGGCCAGCGTGGTCGATGTCATGTCACGAATGACCGGCGAATCGATGGCGATTGCGTTGTTGGGAGCGATCGTGACATCGACAGGCTGTTCGGCTTCAGCGGAGAGCTGGTTGTCGATTTCAGATTCGTCTTCGGAGACCTCCAAAACGACCTCGGCGGTTGGCTCGACCAACTTACCTGAAAGCGAAATTACCGAGGGCGAGACCTGCGTGAGTCCGTAAGTCATCAACGCGAAGAACAGGATCGCAATGAGATGCAAGATGGTGCTGACGAGACACGCTTGGACTTGCGAGTATCTTTGCAGACTGGAGCCGTCAGACGAATCGGCTTGGGAGACCGCAAGATTGTCAGTGACAGCCGACGGCCGAGAAGAAGTCTGCTCCAGCGGCGGCGGAACGATCGCGGGAACACCGGCTGTGTTGACAGTGGTGTCGGAGGCGGTCGAATCGTTCATATCGTTTTCGCTGGGCAAAGAGAGTCCCCTGACTCTCTACTATAGCTCGGCAATAGCAAAAACGACGTTCAGCACGCTACGCCAGAAAGCAAGTGTCTCTCCTCGCCACCGATCTTCCGTCCCGTGAGGCAATTCGGACCTGAAGCTCCGATTCATTTAGTTGACATTGCAATCTGGGTGCGATACTTTGCTAATTCGCATGGTTCGCGATTCATTCGATAGCGACCAAAAACTAGGGCATAAATCGTTGGGGCAGAATGTGAAAAACGCTTTATTTCTTGCACTGTTGTGCGTTGTTTGCTGCAACACTGGGTTTAGCGATGAGCGGCGCATCTTCGTGCCGGCGTCCAAAATTCGTGACTTGCCCACTTTCGGTGAGGTCGCCCTGGTTGCCGGAGGTGAATTGGAAGCTGGCAGTTTTTTGCTGGTGAGTTCATCCGAGGGTCGATCAAGCTAAAGAACGACACGGGCAAACGAATCAAGATTTCAAGAGTGTCGGCGTCTTGTGGCTGCACAGCAGCTTTTCCAGATCAAGAGACGTTTGCCCCTGATCAGTCTCAGTCGCTGCTGATAGAGATCAAGCCGCGCAGTGCGGGAAAATTCTCAGTGGCGATGACTGTCGAAACGGACCATGGAAATTATCAGTTTACATGCGCCGCACAGATTCAAGATCGTATCTCTCTGCGGCAACGAACGCTGACTTACCGCGCAACCGAGGATTTTGTTGCTGTGGGAATCGATATCAACGATCCTACGATCGATCCTCGTAGCGTAAGACTGCGGTGTGGAAAGCACACTGTCGATCGTGAATCGGTTGATGAATCCAATGCGAAGTCATTGGTGACGTTTCAGGTGCCCACGAAATTCCTGGCCAAAAAGGACTACGTGATCTTGACACCGGAAAGAGACAAAAAAAAGCTACAGCCGGTCAAGTTGAACGTTCAGGTGCAAGGTCGTTTTGAGTGTCCGCGAACATTCGTTTACGGTGACCTTCGCGACAACGGAGAATTACATTTTCGCCTCTTCTTGACTGGTGATGTCACCAGTTTGGACGATGAAGGGCGCGGGATGATCGAGGACCTTCCTTTGCGTTATCGAATAACCAAGAGAACATCGACGGTCGCCATCGTCGACTTTGCGGTTCCAAATTTTGCTGCGAAAAACGAACCCGTGGAAATCGTGGTCGGAAAGCAGTCCTTTCAATTAAGAGTGTTGGTGCGATGAACCGAATCGTTTTTAGTTTGCTATTTGCCTCAATTTGTTGTCATTTCGTCTATGCGGACAAGCCCTCGGACAAAATGATTCAGCGTGTCTATGACACGTTTGCGGACTACGACTTGAATGCGCAGGCAGTTCAATCAAAAAAGTATGTCTGTATCGGACGGGGGGTGATCAGTTTCTCTGCGAAAGGCAAGGACTACGCGACACCAACTTGGTTCATCAAGGCCAAAGTGGATGCCCTCCATCAGCTTGATGCACATGCAAAGGACATCGCGTCTTCCGCGGGCGGCGTTCGCGAAAAATGGTTGATGAGATTAAGGGACGACGACAAGTATCGCTTCCGTGACTCTCCGTTGTATCACCACCCCGAACGTGTCTACGATTCTCCGAAGGAAATCAAGGAGGGTGACCACTACGATCATCGGCTAGTGTTTATGGAACCCTTCAAACAGCCCACGTCCAATGGCACGTCGCTATCGTCGTCTCAATTCACCCGGTCCCCTTTTGACCGTTTTGTTTTGCCAAAATACAAAGTTGAAAATGCTACTCAAGTTGGAAAACAGTTGAAGGTCGATTTACTAAGCTCCTACTCGGACCGTCGAATCAGGCACTCGTTGACTTTTGATGCGAAATACGAATACATGCTGACGGAATATATTCTCGCAATCGCCAACGCGGAAACCAACGATCGATTTGTGACCTACACACACAACGTGTCGAAGTGGAAAAAGTTATCCACGGGGTACGTGCCCACCAGCTTTGAATCATCGAAGCCAAAGCTCGATCCGAGTTGGCATGTGAAGTTCGATTTTGATTGGCGTGTGGGCGCGTCGGTGCCCAAGGGAATTATCCACGCTGGTCTGCCTGACTGGAGAGAACCGACTCGAAAACTATTTGATGTTGAATGGCAGCGCGACGGGAATTTCTCCCGATCGACTGCATCCCTTTTTGAGGAAGAAAAATGAGATTTATGATTCTGGTTGTCGTAATGTTAGTCGGATCAAGTGTTGGGTTCGGCCAGTATCTTCAGGACGGGTGCTACTACACCTTGCCGGCTGATCAACAGGGATGCAATCCGTACGATTACCCTACGATTTTTCCCAACCCAACTGTGGAAGCCCGGTAACACAGGCAGATGGGTCGGAGAAGTGTGTTATCGGCTACTGGGAAAGGAAAGGTGCTGACTATGATTTCCAGCATTTCACGGGATTTGGATATCACGTAACCCAGCCATCTAGAATGAACACGTTCGCTGATGAAGAGCTCCTGCTGCAAGGTTTCAAGACCTGCACGGAGGCAGGCGATTGCATCGAAAGGTTCGACACGGACGATCAAGGCAACCATGTGAACGTCAGATGCGAGGAATCGGAGGCATATGCTTGAGAGGAGTGGCACGTTACCACCTCATACGGATTGGTGTGTGATCCAACAATACAGGATGAGGATGGAAGCATGTTGAACGGCCCCTTCGACGGTGACTACGAAGGCGAGCAAGAAGATTCACAAGACAATACAAATCAAATCAATGACTCAACGGGCGACGGTGGGCAGGATGACGACGAGGAAGACTTCAGTGACGAAGAAGAGTACGACGACTATGAAGAGGAATACGACGACTATGAAGAGGAATACGACGACTATGAAGAGGAATACGACGACTACGAAGAGGAATACGATGACTACGAAGAGGATTACGGCGACTGCGACTACGAGGAATAGTAATAGTAGTCGTCCTCCTCAAAACGAGTGATCTTCATTCCCTGGGTTCGCTCTAGGTTGGCAATCGTCCGGTAGATATCCACGAACTTGTAACTGCGCGATCAAGCCGCACGCTTGATGCGAGCGCTTAGCGTCGTGTGCTCGCTGCTTGTAGCAATTGCGGCGCAGAGGGTCCCAGCAAGTGATTGACGACCGCCTACGTGGAGGC
>CAYUGI010000160.1:0-5559 GCA_964444105.1 uncultured Pirellulaceae bacterium | reverse complement strand
ACGACCATCGGACGCAAGTAAGCACAGTGGTCTCGCTCAATCAGCTTCTCGCCAAACTCAGCAGTCATGTCCGTCACGCCCGATTCGGCCAAGTCTTGCTCGACCATCCCGTGAGTTCCGGTCGCCATCGCGGCAACGGTGAACGCTGCCAACTGCGACTCAGGATCGGTCGGTGGTTTGACATCGACCGGGCCGATTTCTTTGGCGATTGCCGCAGCGATTTCGCGGGTGTGGCGACTGGCCCAGATGCCGCTGCAATTAATGCAACTACGACCCGAGTTACTGAGCACGCTTTCGACCATCACGTCTAAGTAGTTTTCCCAATCATCAACGATGTCGTCACCAAGCAGGATTTTGGAGAAACCAGGCCCGTGAGCTTGAACCCGCGGATTGCCTTCGTGCTGAGCGACGGTTTGCGCGCTGCCGAAAATCATGCTGCGTTCGGTCTTCGTCATGATCGCTCCGCCAGCGTCGTGACCGCCGGGGTAAAGACCGAAGGCTTCGGCTGGCACACCCGCTTCAATGTACGCTGACACCATTCTGTAAGGCGTCCAAGGTTCCTGCGAACCGGGCTTGAGCGCCAAACCGATCTGCAAAGGAATCGCCGGCAGCCAAAGCGTGTGTACGCCGGGCGAATTATTCGGGAGAACGGCACCGAGGATTGGTGTTTGTGCTTGGTAGCTGACGATTACATCACGGCCTTCTTCGCCGTAACCGTTTGACAAGATCGACAGGTCCAAGCCTCGCGTCAGACAGTCCAGAATCTGCCCCATGTTTTTCAACACGAAACTGTTCTTGACCATGTTTGATCGGCACATGTGTTCGGGCAACCCGGTGCTGGCAGATTGCTGATGCACAAAATCATCGACGGTCTGTTGAGAGTCACCGACGCTCAATGTGCCGGACTCAAATAACTCCGCCGCCTTGCAAGACATCTCGATCAATTCGCTGGTCGAGTACTTGAGCAAAGCTTCGCGAGCTTTGTGAGCTTTCCGCAAATCTTTGCCGACGACACCGCCACCGACTTGACCTACTTTGGCGATCGGTGCGCCAGTGTCAAAGTGGACGACGTCGTGAAAATCGAGCGAATCGTAGGGCTTACCCCAACGCAGAGGACTGAGAGTGATCATGGAAAGTTCGGTTTGCCTTTAGCGGGCCAGTAGGACTTGATTGGAAGCGCAGACGCGCTGCGGACAATTCTGCAACGCGAACGAAGTAATTTAGTAAACGCCGACCGTGGTAGCCGTCGCGAGTTCGTGGAATGGACGAACGCCACTGACCCCATCCCAAGGGAATTTGTCGAACGGCATCTCGCGTTCTCCCTCGTCACGTTCCATAAAACCAGGCACGAAGAACTCGTCCGTCAGTGTGTAAAGTTTGACTCGGCCTGTTTCGCCGTAGCCCACGACTTGGTTGTAGTCATCAAACGTGACAACTTCGGTTGCCGCGCGAGGCTGCGGAGCGTGGTAGCTGATTTTGTATCCGTCGGCTGCTGTGATGGGCTTGCTACAGGCGAGCCCCATCAAGGTGTTGCCGTACGTCGGTGTCATGAACACGCCACCGTCTTCAACGGGACCACCCAGCATTTCTTCCACGCAAAACCGAGTCCACTGGGGTGTGAATTCCGTGCCACCTGAGAAGATGCCTTTGATGCCAACTTCTTGGATGCTAGTTCCGCGTTCTTCCAGGGCTTCGCTGAGCGATTCCAATAACTTTGGCGTCGTGAACATGCACTTGATGTCGTGGCCTGCTGTCAGAACGGTCACGGCCTGATCGACGCAGTGCTTTTTGTATTCTTCCAGATGCTCCATCCAGCCTTTCTTGATCAGCTTGACGACCCAGCGAGGATCCAAGTCGATGCAGAAACAGATGCCGCCGCGGTGTTGAGCCAAATGCTCCACGGCCAGTCTCAGCCGACGAGGACCGCTTGGGCCCAGCATCAACCAGTTGCTGTCGCGGGGAAAATGATCGTCGGACAGCGTATCACTGAACAGTTCGTAGTCCTTCCAATGGTCTTCGATGACGACGCGGCTCTTGGGAACGCCCGTTGTACCTCCGGTCTCGAATACGTAGGTCGGCTTTCCGGCGTGGCCCTTGGGAACCCAACGGCGAACCGGTCCGCCGCGCAACCAATCGTCTTCAAAAAGAGGGAATTTCTTCAGGTCGTCAAACGACTTCACGTCGGTGAGCGGATCGAAATTCAGCTCCGCTTTTTTCTCAAGCCAAAACGGACTGCCCGTATCGTCGCTGAAGTGCCAATGGACGGTTTTCAACGTGTGTTCGTTGAGGCGATCGAGTGCTTCGGCAGCTTGGCTGGCTATTTCTGGACTGAGTTGAGAATCCACAGACGTCATCAATAAGTCTCTTGGTTAGGAGAGTTTTCGACCGCAGCAGCGGTTGGGGGGCCCACATAATATCACGATCCAAACGCAGCGAAATGTTGGAAAACGAGAATCATTCCGGCACAGCAGGTTTCGAGAACACTATTGATGGCTGGGAAGCCCATAGTGATCGGAGAAACATTCAGGCAGAAAACGAAAAAGCCTTGGCCACCAAGCAGCCAAGGCTTTGCAGTTTGAGACGTCTATCCGCTTAGTTCGGCGCTACCGGGCTTGCGACCGGGGCGCTAACAATCTCCGAGTCTGAGCCGCCGTCCGCTCCGGCTGCCACTGCGATTGCTCCACCAGCGGCTGCAATTGCGGCGATTCCACCAAGCATACCGCCTCCGCTGAATCCGCCTCCGCTGAATCCACCGCCACCCCCAATAGGTCCTCCGCCGCCTCCGTTAGAGAATCCGCCACTCCCCGCATTAATGACACCTCCATCAGCGATCAAGACTGCACCGGTCCCGCTAGGCTGCTCATCAATGACGGCCTGGGACTCCATATCCGCAAAGTTGTTGACAGGAGCAACTTGCAGCGAAAACTCTGCGTAAATCACATCGCCAGTGGTGTTTGTAGTCTCATCGATCAATTCGAATCCGACGACAGCAAGTCCGTCCTGCCCAATGGCCATCAGCGAATAGCGACCAGCAGCAATCGATGGGATTGAAAATTCCCCCGCATCATTTGTGAGAGCGCGAGCAATTTCAATACCGTCTTTCAGAATGAAAACGTTCGTTAGATTTACCTTCGCGAGGCCTTCGCCAAGCATCCCGGCTTTGAACAGCTGTCCGGTCACGCCACCTCGAGACTGTTGGATGTACAGGGCGTCTTGTCGATGCGTGCGTGGGGCGATGACATCCAGGTTGACGGTATTGATCGAAACTACGTCGACACATTGGGATGCAGTCGGCATGTACCGCAGGACCGCTGTCTGTAGCGTGTCGAAATCGATGTCAGATGCAACCACATGGATGGTACTTGGGAAGTCACGCTCGGCGACCAAATCGCTGTCCAGAGCGTGCACTGCGCAAACGGCCAGTACTTGGTCAGCGTGGGCAGTGAGTGAGTAGATGCCTGGCTGAACACCTTGGATCAAGAACTCGCCGTTGGCATTCGTTTTGGCTTCCGCTTGCAATGACTCACCATTGCTGCAGCGCACCATCACGACTTCTGCGCCTTGAACGGCAACGGTTGACCCGATCTCCGAAGGAACAACAATTCGTCCTGTCAAAACCCTATCCGGACCAGGTTGCACCCACTGGTTGATCGTCAACGAAAAGTCCGCGTCTTTCGCACTCACGACTTGAGCAGCGAAGCAGAGGGGAATGACAGTCAGTAGTGCGACAACTTTGAACATTTGTTGCGATCCTTCGCGTGAAATGGCCTCCAACCCGCAATGGGTTTGCGCGAAAACTTGGTTCTTTGAAATCACTCGGACGATGCAAACGATGCCCTGCAATTAACAGGATTTATGGTGTCACCGTTGACGGATGACAGTCACTGCCGGTGCAGGTCGCTCCGTATTGACCGTTCGTTTCGGCGACAAGATGTGGGTCGCCGAAAGAGGCAGAAACAAGATCTTTCGGGCGTTCGAAAACGAAAAAAGCCGTGGCTGCCTGGCAACCACGGCTCTGTAAATTCCGAGAGGTCTTTTTTGCTTAGTTAGCAGGTGCCACAGGGCTTGCAACGGGAGCCGGTGCGATGTCGTCATCGTCGTCGGAAACCGATGCAGCGATGATGCCGCCGATGCCAGCCAAGCCAGCAATTCCGCGTAGACCGCCGCCGCCACCTAGTAGGCCGCCGCCACCGCCACCGCCGGTGATTCCACCGCCGCCACCGAGAAGACCGCCGCCACTGATCTGGCCACCAGTCATTCCGCCGCTAACGATTCCGCCATCAGCGATGATGCCACCGTCAGCGATACCACCTTGCATGATGGGTTGTTCGTTGATGACAACGTCCGAAACGATGTTTCCCACATCTTGGACAGGAGCAACTTGCATCGAGAACTCGTTGCAACCACAAGGAGCCTGGACAAGTGTTTTGCCATCAGCCGTGACGTTACTTGCAACACCTGAGTCGCTGACCAATTCAAAACCGACCAAACCAAGTCCGTCTGGGCCAACAGCCATCAGTGAGTAATTGCCTGCACCGATCGATGCGATTTCAAATTCACCCGCTTCGTTCGTAACGGTGCGAGCAACTTCAACGCCGTCTTTCATGATGAAAACGTTTGTCAACTGAACGTTGTCCAAGTCTTCGCCAACGGTGCCAGCTTTCAGCAAGCGACCTTTCATGCCGCCGCGGAACTGGTTGACGCGGAACGCGTCTTGTCCGCAAACACGTGAAGCCAACGTGTCAAGCTTTGCACCCTTCATCGAAACGTTGTCCAACGTCTCGCGAGTAGGAGGCATGTAGCGGATGATGGCTGTCTTGACGGTGGTGAAGTCGACGTTCGCTGCAGCGATTTCGACCTGCTGCGGGAACTCACTTTCACCAACCAAGTCGCTGTCCAGAACGTGCATTGCACAGACGGCGAAGATATAGTCAGCACGCGCTGTGAGTGCGTAAACACCAGGAGTCACGCCAGGGATGGAAAACTCACCCTTTGCGTTGGTTTTAGCTGCCGCGCGATAAACGCGACCATCGTTTGATCGGACGGCGACTTCAGCGTCTTGGACGGCTTCGGTGGTGCCATTTTCAGCTGGCACGATGATCTTGCCAGACAGAACACCATCCTCATTGGGCTGAACCCACTGATTGACGGTAAGTGGAGTGACTGTGCTTTGAGCGTTTGCAGCGTCAGCGGCGATGAAACCAAAAGAGACGACTGCCAATAGTGCGATAATTTTTTTCATTTTTGCGACCTCTCGCTATCGAATTTCCCCCCGGTCGTGCGGTACTCCCGCGCGATAATGGGTAATTCAGAACGTCTTCGGATGTTAGGTGAAGAGTACCCGGCTTTCAACTGAAATGACCGCTAAATATTGCCAAATAGGCGATTGGCGGGTTCTGGGCCGTTAGTTTCGACACTAGTAGGGATTACGCGTGCGTAACCTTTTCCTTTCAGGTCGAATTTGCCTCTTTCTGCCGTCAATGGGCTGAGAAATCGCGCGGATTCCCCACTTCACTGCAAACTCTGTAGGTTATCTTCATGCCGAATCCCTACTCCGCT
>CAYUGI010000159.1:9507-15300 GCA_964444105.1 uncultured Pirellulaceae bacterium | reverse complement strand
GTATTCCTCGACCTTTACATAGGCACCGTGAACATTAATGCCATCGTCCAACATGTGCTCGAACAGACAGTTCTCGATCTTGATCGTTCCCTTGCAACCGATGAAGTGAGTTGCGTCGGCCCGCGTAGCGGCAACACGCTGCGGATGCGATGTCACCACCATTTGATCAAGCGTGATGTCCTCGGTGCGTTCGACGATCAGCGCCATTCCACCGGCTTCCAACACCTTCACATTCTCGATCGCCACATTCTTTGAATTCGTGATGTGGATTGCAGGGCAAAGACGACTAGTTGGATGCACGCCGTAGACAACCAGCACCGTGCCGACAGGTGGCGGCACCTTCACTCCATTTTCAATACGAAATTGGTTGTTAGCGACCGCTGTGATTTTGGCTTTGTTGGAATTGACGTTGTATTTCTTGGTGTCATAAATCGGCGAGAGCGTTTTGGGGTCAAAGACAATGTTCGATCCAATGGGGTCGTCTTGACCAAAACGCTCAAACAGAATTTTCCCGCCTGCAATCTTGTAGGGATGTTTCTGCGGATCCGTTTGCACCACAAACGACTTCTTTGCTGAATCACACTCGATGACCTCAAGCTCCGCATGAAACGAACGAATCCAGTCGATCGTAAAATTCTTGAGCGTTAAGTTCTTTGAACTCTCGACGGTCACCGGCACCATTCGGCCGTAGAACATGAACGTCGAACCGCCGCCGTCGATCGTGATGTTGTCACAGTCGAAAAGCGGAAAACCCATGCGTTTCAGCCCGTTGTCGTGATTCGCGACAGCGCGATATTTTTCCAGGCCATTCTCTGGATGAAAATCGTATTGCCCGCGAGGAAACTGAAGCGTCACATCCGGATTGTCGCGAACGCTCGCGATCAACCGATTCACTTCCAGCGTGACATCTTTTCCCGGAACGATGCCGTGGTCCGCAACGTTGATCACTTCTGCTTGGCAGGGGGTGAGTCCAAGTAGGGCAACCAGTGCGGTCAAAAGTAGAGTGGGTTTCATAAAATTGTTAGCGGGAAGTTTTGCTATGCAGATGCAAGAAGGCGTTTTCAATGAGACGATTTGAAAACGCGCCGACGTCATGATAGTCATATCGCGTCATCGATGCAGGGAGCTCGCCAAGGGGAGTGCGGCTGCATCGATCGACAAGAATTTTCGCCAAAGAGCGCTCGAGTTGCCAATCAATATCGAAGGGCACGATTGCGTTGTTACGACGCTGTAACCTATGAGTCAATCAAATGTAGCAGGCAGACTCCGTTCTGCCGCCCGCCTACCCCTGGCAATACGCAGTTGCTCGTACGCGGACGGCAGAACGGAGTCTGCCTGCTACTATCCGGGGCGGAATGCAAAGCGACGCAGCCATTCAGTCGTTAGGCGAGCTGAATGGCGCTGCGTTGGCAGGATCGTGCAGCTTTATCGCTACGCTGCGCGAGAACCGTGATCTCTCTGTGATCGAGCGTCATTGCTTTGCCTGCAATCGTCCTGATGAGCGGACTCCATGATCGTTTCGCTAAGCAAGCTAATTTCATGCGGCTTACTAATCACCAGATCGATTCCTCCATCAATCGCAGTTCGGATTTGCTGATGCCGAGGCCAACAAGCCAGCCAAACGTGGCGGCAGCGAAGAGACGGTTCGATTTGTCGATTTGATGCTTCGATCTCGTTGATGCGGTGCTGCCAATTTCTTGTCGTCGTCGGTCGCGCAGCAGAGTCATCCCACCAGACCGCAGATACGTTGCGCACCAAGTTGCCGCTGGGCCGCTTGCACCACAGGGTCGGAATTCCCGCGGACGACGCAAGGTCCATCAGCGGTTCGGCGTTTGAATGCTGGTTGGCGACGATCAAAATGGACGACGTCGCCCGCGACTCCACGATCGATTTCACACCGCACTCGCTTAACCACGTCGGCAAGTACTGATTGCACTGGTGCGCATAGATCGTTCTTTCGCCAAACACCTTGGAAGAACTCGGTCGCTCGCCAGCGCAAAGTGAGCCCAGGATTTGAATGATGGTCGCATCGGGATAGGAGTCGGCGAGCCGGCGCAGTTGGCCTTCACAATGCTGCTTTGTCGTCAGTCGCGTGACAACGATCGCCTTCACGGTTGCGGCGGGTCGAAGAAACGCGTCGTCCAAGTTTTGACGAACAGCGACTTGCGAGGCTGATGCTTGACAGTGTTCAAACGCATCACGAAACTCTTCGCTGCTTCGCTCGCCGATCCACAGCAGGGTTCCCGGAGCGTCGGTCTCGCCAGCGTAATGAATGCTCAAGTTGGTCGGGGAGTTGCTGTTCGTATCTGTACTCATCGCGATCTTCCTTGATCGTTGAAAGTTACCGCTGCCCATTTGAGGCAACCATCTTATTGCCCCTCAATTTCGTTAAGCTTCAGGTCAATCACGCTGGCCAGTTTTGCAAATGTCCAACGCGAAGCGCTAGCGAGCGGCACCAAGTAGCAGCCGCTCGCTGGCGCTTCGCGTTAGTGGGCGGCCCACTACTCTTCTTCATTGTCTGCATGCACGCGGGCTTCGGCTTCTTTTAGCAAAAGCCACGCGTCAGCGGATCCTTCGCACTCGCGCAATTGAACCAAAAACTCGTCGTCCGATATCAGTCGGCTCAATTGAGCAAGGATACGGAGGTGCGATGAATCGTCGTAAGAGCAAATCAGGAAGAAGATATCGGTCAGCTGGCCACGATCGGAAAACGGAATCGCCGAAGGGCAGACGGCCAACGCGATCACCGAATCGGCCAGGATCGACGTTTGCGGACGACGTGGGTGCAGCAGCGCAACGCCGCAATCTAGCGCTGTGGGGTGCATTTGTTCGCGACTCTTGACGGCCTCGGTCATTGCTGGCGCGTCCCACATCAGTCCCGATTTTGTCGCCAGGTCGCACATCGAACGAATCACTGAGCCTCGTGTCCTTGCATTCAAAGGCACACAAGTGGTGTCGATCGTGCAAAGATCCGCGATCGGCCTTTCCAGCGTATCCGAAGCGACTCGATTGACCACTTCCTGCACTTTCTCCAGTTCATCGACGTCGCTGGCACCGATGCGATCTTCCAACCAGTGATGGATTTCGGCTTCGCTGAAACGCCACTCTCCTCGCACCTTTCGACCAGGCAACCGTCCGCGCACCGCCATATGCGTCACTTTTGCAGGCGTGACGTGCAGGTATTCCGCTAGTCGTGCGACGTCGAGATCTTCCATCTATGTCTGGTGTGTTGCTGGCATAACGGGCAAAGCGAGCCGCATTGTAGATGGGCGATCTGCAACCGCAACACTAGCAAATGGGAGATCTACTTTGCGAAATCTGGCCGGAATAAATCAAGTTCAACGCACCTTAGACCGGGACTCGCCTTGACCACAACGGCGGCTAATGAGTAATCGCAAGGTTGGAATTGACATGATTGCCCCAATCCCTCGGATGTCCGACCAGCGTTCGTCTCCATGCAGCGACCTTTTCAACCGTCAAACGATTTAGCTTTTGCGCGTGTAACGTGTCAAAGTCACGTCTTGCAGTACGCCAGTGCAGTGAATGGCACTGTCACGTGCGGAATGCTGAAAGCTGCGATCATATTCTCTTTCGCAATGTGCTTCGTTGGCCAAGCGTCAGCGCAGTCGCCGATCGATACGCCTCGAACAACCCTCACGCCCATCGATGGCCTGTACAGTCCGCAAGGACCAAGCGGTCTTGGCCGAGGAACAACTGTAGGCCCGTTTTCGAATGCTCCTGCGAATAGCTTCGGCTACCCCAACGCGACACCGCGCATTCGCTTGGGCAACGCAGGTGCACCGTTTGATCCCTACGCTGGACGGACATTTGCTCCTTCGGGATATCCCACCGCACCAAACTACGGTCCCAGCCTGAACGGGCCTGCTTTTGGCGCCCCTGGCATTGGCCAATCCGTGGCGCCACCTCCGTTCGGAGGAATGTTCGGCGGCGGGAGCGTCGCACCAGGAGCAGTCGCACAAGCGCCGCCCGTGTTTGGTAGTGGAAGCATGATGGGCGGTGGACCTGCGATGGGCGGTTTTGGAAGCACCATCTACCCACAATCCGGAATGCCATCAGGAAGTCCATCAACGCTTTTTCCTAGCGGAATATTTGGTAATGCGTACGGTGGAAATTCATGGGGCAGCAACCTGCTGAACGGAGGCCCCACCGGAACGTCTTTTCGTTTGGTGCAGGGTCCCCGGTTTCGTCACACCTACATTTTTGGTGGCGACAGCCAAGATGATCTATCGACGAACGATAGCGACGTATCGCTTCCATTCGCATGGCCCAACTTTTTAGGTTCAACGCGTCCGCTTTTCGTCGTGCCCTCGTTTTCGCTTCACCTTTGGGATGGCCCCAGTTCGACCACCGGCGCGGACTTACCCGGCAATGCTTACAGCGCCTTTCTGGACTTAGGTTGGCAGACGGACCCCAACCAAATGTTTGGTCTTGAGTTTGGTGCCCGAGTCGGATCGTTCGCAGAGTTCGGGGTTTGGAACAGTGAAAGCTTGCGGCTGATGGGCAAAGGTCTCGCTTCGTTCCGCTTGACGCCGTTTACGACGGTCAAAGGCGGCGTGTACTACATGGACCGCAACCGATACAAGCTTCTCCCAGCTGGCGGAATACTCTGGCAGCCAAACCCATACACACGTTTTGACATCTTTTTCCCGCAACCCAAAGTCGCTCGCTATTGGCGCACAGTCGGAACACGCGATGTCTGGGGTTACCTGAGTGGCGATATCGGCGGCGGCAATTGGACCATCAAACGCGATGGCACAAACCAAACCGACAAGGTGGACATCAACGACATTCGCGTGATGGCTGGCCTGGAATGGGGGCAAACCGACCTCATCCGCTCGGGTCGCCGGACGGGATTCTTCGAGATTGGCTACGTCTTTGACCGTGAACTGCGCTACGACGAGACATTCGTCACCGGCACCCGAAAACAGATCAGCCTAGACGATGGATTTTTGTTTCGTCTCGGATTCGGCTACTAAGCCAATCAAGTCAAGCTTCACGCTCGCTCGCGTCAACACCGTTAGGAATGACCGGTGAGCCGTGACGCGTCAGCGGCCGGGTACTTGTTTTCGTTGCTGGCGCGCAGAAGGCCCGTTGCCTCACGGCCAGCGGCTCACAAAACGGGAACTCATCCAACCAAAAGCCTCGCGATTTCTCACCGAGACAACTGACAAACGACGCATCGCAAACAGGGTTATACTTGGCGGCGAACCAAGCCCACCCTTTTTCTTACGAGACGAAGATGCGACTCCTATTGATTGTCACCGCTGTCTTTCTACTCGCTGCTGAATCGCAAGCCGCGAAACCGAACATTGTGCTGATGATGTGCGATGACTTGGGCTATGGCGATATCAATTGCCTTGCCCCTGAGACATGCCAAATCGAAACGCCCGGTGCCGATCAGTTGGCTAGGCAGGGAATGACGTTCACGGACGCACATTCAGGTTCATCTGTTTGTACACCGACTCGCTACGGTTTGATGACGGGACGATACAGTTGGCGGACACGATTGCAAAAGGGCGTCGTCACTGGGTTCGCGCCCAGCTTGATCGCGAAAGATCGGCCGACCGTCGCCAGCTTTTTGAAAACGCAAGGCTACGACACCGCGGTCATCGGTAAATGGCACTTGGATTTCGATTATCTCAACCCAGAAACAGGTGAAACCTACACCCAAAAGGAACACAAGACTCCCCCGGTCGGGGCGACAATTCCTGACGGACCACTTCACCGTGGCTTTGACTACTACCACGGTTTTCATCATGCCCGGAACATGAA
>CAYUGI010000159.1:0-9407 GCA_964444105.1 uncultured Pirellulaceae bacterium | reverse complement strand
GGCATTCCCCAGCTGGCCAAGCAAGGACACATCGTTAGCGCTCACTTACGCGGATCCAAAGCAGACATTTGGGATGGCGGTCATCGGGTGCCATTCATCGTGCGTTGGCCTGGAAAGGTTGCTGCTGGATCGACGAACGAGCAGTTGATTTGCCTCGTCGATTTTTTCGCAACTGCAGCAAACATCGTTGCGGCAGACGTTCCAACGGGTAGCTGCGAAGACAGCGTAAGCTTCTTGCCAGCGTTTTCCGATCAACCGATTCAATCATCTCGCGTCGGCGTGATCCATCATTCTTTCTCTGGCCACTTCGCCTACCGAACCGGCAAATGGAAATTACTGTTGGCCAAAGGATCCGGAGGATGGTCTTCGCCCAAGGAAAACGAAATGCCTACGGGTTCGCCTAAAGGTCAACTCTATGACATGGAGGCTGACATCGGCGAAACAAACAACCTGTACGAATCCAAGCCAGAGATAGCTGAGCGTTTGCTGAAGCAAATGACAGCCGACGTCATGCGTGGACGAAGCACCGATGGAGCAGAGTCCAGCAACGATGTGGACGGCATCGTTCTTTGGAAAAGCGAGCAAGACAGTAAGAAGCCGGCGAAGAAGGCAGGCAAAAAGGCCAGCAAGAAGACAAAGAAAGAGCTAGCCCCGCAATAATCCGTTCGTCCAACTATCAAAACAAATTTAGTGTAGCAGGCACGCTCCGCCGTGCCGCCCGCCCATCCCTGCTTCTTGCATTGGCGATTGCAAGCGGGCGGCACGGCGGAGCGTGCCTGCTACCTTGATCTCGTCCAACAGAGAGTTTCCCCCTTATGACCATGCGACTTTTCATTTTTCTTGCCACAGTCGTTTCTGTTTCCATTGTCCACGCGGCGGACACGCCAACGCAGCGGCCTAACCTGCTCTTTATCTTGACGGATGACCAAGCGCCGTTTTCGATCGGCGCATATGGAAATCGTGTTTGCCAAACACCGAACTTGGATGCGCTTGCTGCACGCGGAATGCGCATCGACCAGGCCTATCACATGGGTGCGAACAAGGGAGCCGTTTGCACGCCGTCGAGACACATGATTATGTCCGGCCGAACCGTGTGGCACATTCCAACGACAAGCAGCCGCGCCAAAGTACTTCAGTCGATGGGAAAGCCCGTAACAGAATCCGACAAAGGGCTTCACGTTCCTGATGAGCTTGAAAAAAACACGATCGGAGCAGTGTTCAACCGCGCTGGTTACGAGACGATGAGGACGTGCAAGAAGGGGAACAGCTACGCCGCCGCCAATCAACAATTCACAACGCGCGCCGAAAAGTCCAACCGCGGTCCTAACGAAGATGGCGGGAGCGATTGGCACGCCAATCAGGTTTTGTCCTTCCTGAAAAACTGGCAGACATCCGAGTCAACCAAGCCGTTCATGGTTTACTTCGGATTGTCTCATCCGCACGACCCGCGTCATGGCGAAGATGCTTTGCTGGAAAAATACGGTGCGGTCGATCAAATGCCTGAAGGAATGGCTGTGAATGCGAAATCTCCGGCGCTACCGACCAATTATTTGCCGCAGCATCCGTTCGATCACGGCCACATGAACCTGCGTGACGAGGTTTCGGTGCAAGGAGTCAAGAATCGCCGCGACGAGGCGACCATTCGCAATGAAAAGGGGCGAGAGTACGCTTGCGTGGAGAACATCGACACGCAGATTGGCCGAGTCATCGACCACCTCAAGGAGACCGGTGACCTCGAAAACACTTATGTGATTTTCACCTCCGATCACGGGATTGCGATTGGTCGCCATGGGTTGATGGGCAAACAAAATCTGTACGAACACAGCTGGCGCGTGCCCTATCTGGTCGCTGGTCCTGGCATTGCACCAGGATCAACCGCTAAAGGCAACATTTACTTACTCGATACTTTGGCAACACTTTGTGACTTGGCGGGCATCGAACCGCCGGAGTCCAATGAAGGGAAATCATTCAAGCCCGTGCTGATGGGGAAAACGCAGACGGTTCGCGACGTTTTGTTCGGCGTCTACTGCGGCGGACAGCGACCTGGCATCCGATGCGTCCGAAAGGGCGATTGGAAGTTGATCAAATACGAAAACAGCAACGGACAAGTCAAGGAAACGCAGCTGTTCAACTTGGGTGAGAACCCAGATGAGCTGCTGATCGAACATCACGCACCGGCGGTTATCCAGCTAACCGGGAATACGCCCGCAGCCAACCAGGTCAACTTAGCTAACTTGCCTGAGCACGCCGACAAGCGAGCGGAAATGGAGTCGTTGCTGTTAGCGGAAATGCAACGACTGCATGATCCGTTTCGGTTTGACGAGGGATACGTGAATGCAAAAGCGGCACCCAATTCGAAGCAACGCAATCGCAAAAAGAAAAAGACGGCTGCGCAAAAAGCGACTGCGCAATAGTCGGCCAGTCACTTCAACCAGTCGCTTCACTCAAAAAGCGAAGTGACGAACGCTTCTGTTTGCCACATCGTCGGGTGAAAGTGATCACCTTTGTCGCGCCCGAAGTTAAAGAACCCGTGTCCAGCTCCCGGGTAGATCGTTACGTCACACTGATTGCCTGCTGCCTTCATTCGTGATTGAAATCCGGAGAGCATCGCTGGCGTAATCAAAGCGTCTTTTTCGCCCGACATGACGATCGTCGGCGGTAACCCTGCGCGAATATGATGTGCTGGTGAGAAGCTCTTGGGATCAATGCCGGCAGCTTCGCATTTTTTGCGTCCGTTTTCCCAGCCGTCGATCAAGTCGATTGCAGGATTGTATAAGACAACACCCTTGGGCATCTTTTTGATGGCTTGGTCATCTGGCAGATCAATCGTCAGCATCGCTAGCGACAAGTGACCGCCAGCCGAGCCGCCTCCGATGACAAGATTGTCAGTGTCAATCTTGTGCTGGGCACCATGCTGGACGATCCAGCGATAGGCACGCCGAGCATCGCGGAGTGTATCGGCAGGCGTGACGTCGCCCTTGGGGGCGCGGAAATGCACCGAGACCGCGTTCACACCGCGCCGCTGCAGGTAAGCACTCTGAGCGGCCAACGAAGCCGGTGTTCCGCCCCAGCCACCGCCGTGAAAGTAAACCACGCACGGTCGGTTCTCGTCTTCCACCAAGTCCAGCGGGTTGAAAATCCATAGCCGGTGTTCCTTGATCGCTTCGTCGCCGTAGACAACTTCTTTCGCCTTTGCCAGAAGCTCATCGTTGATTCGTTTGGTTTCTTCACGGTCGGCAGGCCGATACGTCAGGTCTTGCTCGGGATTGCCGTAGGCATCAACGAGTGGTGGCTCATCCGCATTACCAAGGTTTGCTTCAATGACTTTGCCAAGCTCCTTCTTTGCCGCCAGATCCTGCTGGGTCATGTTCAGCGGATCAACGGCGATCTGTTCCAAAGGACGCTCGGTGAGTCGATAGAGTCGACCACTACGAAAAAGCTTGTAGTTTTTGTTGAGTGCAAAGACCTCGCGACGAAATTTTTCTTTGTCCCAACCCGGGCGAGAGTCGTACCAGAAAAACGCCGCCTCGCGAGAAGGAGCTTCTTTGCCCAGCAACCTCGGTGCAAAACTGACACCGTCACGCGGGGTGTCATCGGGCATCTTGGCACCGGACAAGCTCATCAGCGTTGGCACAAAATCAGACGCGTCTACCAAATCATCGGTGACTCCGGGTGCAATCTTTGCCGGCCAATGGGCAATCATCGGCACATGAATCCCCGTTTGTTGTGACGTGGCTTTGCCGCCTTGGATTACACGCCCATCATTGAAATCCGAGTCAACCAACAAATGTGTTCCGTTGTCGCTATAGAAAAGCACGACGGTGTCATCTTTCATCTGACGGTTTTCAAGTCCCGACATCAGATTCCCGACGGCAACATCCATGTACTCAATCATGTCGTCGGCGTAATTGAGCGCCGCAACTTGTGGCTGAGTCGGATCCCAACCTTCGCTATGAGGAGTTGGCTCAAACGGCCAATGCGGCAATGCCATCGGGTAGTAAACAAACTTTGGCTGATCGGGATGATCGTCGATGAAGCTCAGGATTTGCTCCACCCAAATGTCTTCGCCATATTTCCCTGGATAGGTTTTCAATTCACCTTCTTCACCTGCATTTCCTTCTAAGAAAGTTGGATTCGCGTATCGGGATCCTTTGTCTTCGGTGTGCAGTGCGTGATAGAGCGAGTACCGATCGAACCCGGCGTCCTTGGGATGCATACCTGTCGAACGCCGACTCTGAGCACCCGGTAGATCCGGCGGATCGTACGATTGCAGTTGCCACTTGCCAAAAATTCCTGTCGCGTAACCGGCATCGGAGAGCGCGTGACCAAAGGTCTTTTCTTTGGGGTCCAAGATTCCAAACGACATCCAGTTGCGGTGGTTGTACTTGCCCGTCATCAACTGCACGCGGGTCGGTGTGCAAAGCGGCTGGGAGTAGGCGTGTGTAAAACGCAATCCATTGGCGGCCATCGCATCTAAGTTGGGCGTCTTGTACGAGGTGCCGCCGTAACATCCCAAGCCTTCAATACCGACATCGTCAGCCATGATCAAAATGATGTTGGGTTTCGATTGGTCTGCGGAGCAAACACAGCACGCCAAAGCGACAATTGACACACAACGAAGCAAAACTAGCACGGGCAATACTCTTGGCAGGGAAGCGAAACAGCAGGCGGGCAATGGCTTAATGTAGTTGATTCGCCGAAGGCAATGAAGCGTCGCGATAGGCCCCCGAGGTTCGGTCGTTCCGATTCCGCGGAATGTGCCGCCGTCGTTGGCCAAAAAGTCCTTTTCGATGCCTCCCGGTCTCGGTGTTGAGCCGCTGGGCGTCCTAGCCTTTCCATGCCGAGAAAGGGTTGCCAATTCCACGGGGCAAGCTTCGATTGTTTCCACTTAGCACGCAGTTACCAGCCATGAACCACTTCGTTAATCGTCTTTGTCGTCTCACACTTGTATCGATCTTTGTTGGCAGCATCTGTTGCCTGACGACAGGCTGCGAAGACCTCACCGGCGCGGCGATGGAAAAAGCAATCGATGCGACATCAGAAGGTAGCCTTAAGCGAGCTTCATTTGCGGGTCGATTGCGAAAGCTGAAGGAAGACTGTCCGATACAGATCAACGACTACACGACCTTGGAAGAGGTCAAAATGAAGGGCATCAATCGCGTCGAGTTTCGCTACTTGGTCTCGGAGTCGGGACGCGAGATCGTTCACATGCACAACTGGATGAACTTGGATCCCGAGATTCTGAAACGAACCGCGGAAAGCCCGTTGGCTGATTCGGTGATGGCTCTGGACATCGGAATCGAACACGTTTTCAAAGATTCCGACAACATTCAGATGTACTCCAAGCGAATCAATAAGTCGGATCTGAAAAGGGCGAAACGAAACGCTGAACTGGCTGAGAAGCGAAAGATTGCTGAGGAAAAGATGGCTGAGTTGGCAGCGAACCAGCCTGAACCAGCACCCTCCAACGGCAGGGCGATCACGATAACGACACTGGAGGAGCATTCTCGTCAACAACGACAACAGGTGACGAAACCAGTTTATGCGGCCGATGATGCTTCGACGAAAATGAAAACGTCCCATGTCTCAACCGATGGATCCGTTTGGATTCCCAAGAAGTTCGATGGATTTCGCCAAGGCAAGGCAAACCCAGCGGGCGTTCAGAGCAACCCCTACGGATCGGCTCCCACGCAAGGCAATCCCTACGCACAGTAGTGTCGATTGCAGGGATGGCCTTACAGTAGGTATTGCGAGACCGGAAATATGCCCGGCCGCTCACGCGTCACGGCTCATGTGTTTGCAATTCACTTCGCGGACTCTTGGACTGTCCAGATCCGCGAATTGGTTGCCAGCTCGCGGTAATGTTTCTTGAGCTTGTCTCCCAGTCGCTTCGCCAAGTCCGCGTCGTCCGAGGCGATGTTTCTCGATTCGCCCATGTCTGTCGAAACGTCGTACACCTCGATGTCAGTCAACTCTGCGTTGACAACTTGTTCGCGCGTTCGATCCGTGACGTTTTGCATCATCGGGAGCTCGCCTCCATTGATTTTGGCAAGGACTTTCCAGCTCCCGTCACGCATCGCGACTCGGTGATCATTCGTCGCGTTGTAGTACGCCCAAACAAGCGGTTTCTCGCGCTGAAGCGGATCTCCGTTCAAGGCAGGAAGCAGATTTGTTCCGTCCAAGGCGACTGACGCGGGTGGGCTTGTCTTTGCCAGTTGGCAAAAAGTCGGCATGAAGTCGAGCGCCGAGACGACCGTGCTACTGACTTGGCCAGCGGCGATTCGCTCCGGCCAATTCATGATGCCCGCAACGCGAAAGCCTGCATCGGTGGTGTGCAATTTCATTCCGCGAAGTTTGCCCGGCTGTCCGTAAGAACGCTTGGCACGCTGGTAGCGTTTGAGTGTTTCGGGGCCATTGTCGGACGTGAAAATGACGAGCGTGTTCTTTCGGAGGTTCATCGCCTCCAGTTCATCAACGAATCGCCCGACTGCATTGTCAACGTTCGCAATGTTGGCGAAGTACTGTGCTTCATCCTCATTACGGCTAACGTCCCGATACTGATCGACGAGAACCTTGGGCGAAGCAACCGGTTCATGCGTTTCGTGAAACGGCATGAAGATAAAGAACGGTTGGTCGCTGTCTGGGGATTGCTTCAGCCAATTGACGGTTTCATCGACTACGATCTGGCAGCTGTAGCCTTCCATTTCTCCAACCGGCTTTCCGTTTCGCACAAAGTTGTTGGGGTTTTCGTGCGAAGGCGCAGCATTGTTCTGCGTCGCCAGCCAGTGATCAAAACCAAAGTCGCCCGGTTGTGGTTGAGCTTTGGTATTGAATCGGCTGTTGCAGTGCCATTTTCCCGCCATACAGGTGCGGTACCCGGCGGCTTTCAAGAGCGGCGCGATTGTCACTTCGTCGCGCCCCATGTGGACTTGTTCTCTAGCATCAGTGCGAGCTTTGTTCCCCGGTGGAATCCAATCGTAGACGCCAGCGCGGTTCGGGCTGCGTCCGGTCAACAAGCCCACTCGCGAAGGCGAACAAACTGGTGCGGTCGAGTAAAAATCCGTAAAACGGATTCCTCCATCAGCCAGCTCATTTAGCCGCGGTGTCTTGACGTGAGGATGTCCATAACACTCCAGGTCGCCGTAGCCCAAGTCGTCGCACAAAAAGACAACGATATTGGGCCGCTCGTCGGCAACCGCCCAAGAAGTGACCAGTAGTATCAACACCGCGGAGGCTTTGTTCGTAAACGTCATGAGCAATGGGTGGTAATTGTGCGTAATGATGGATCGGGATTCATAGGAACCCTTGCTAGAATAGGCGAATTGCCGCAGCCCGGTGCCCCGGCAAAAGGTATTGCGGCGACGCGATTTTCAGAAAATTGAACGGCAGGCGGGATCGCGCTGGCGAATAAGCATCTATGAACAACTCCGTTGATCCTTCCCAGAACCCCAAACTCTCCGAGGGAGAGTTTTTGCGGCTGTTTCTGAAGAACGAGCCGATTCTGCGTGCATTCGCCCGTTCCATTTTGCCCGACTGGAATTCAGTCGACGACGCGTTGCAGGAAGCGAGTGTCACGATGTGGGAAAAACTGGGTCAACTCCGCAACGAGGAAGGATTCTTGCCGTGGGCAAAGGTCATCCTGCGTTTCAAGTGTCTCTCTGCTATCGATCGTGTTCGCCGCGACAGGCATGTTTTGAGCGATCGCGTCCTGGAACTGATTGCTGATGAAGCGGAGCAAATGGACGCCGACGAAGTCATCGCTGTTCGACGAGCATTGGACGTGTGCCTGACTCAGTTTTCAAGTCCGCATCAGGAATTGCTGCTCGCTCCGTACGCGGGCGAAGGCCGGGTAAAGCAGTTGGCTGAGCAAGACAGTCGCACCGTCAATGCGCTGTACAAGTTGCTGGGACGGCTGCGAGCAAAATTGGCGACGTGTATTCGTGGCCAACTTGGCCCGGAGATGGCATAACATGAACACTCAATCACTCATCCATCGATACTTGCTTGGTGAAACCACGCATGCCGAAACGGAAGAACTGAACAGATTGCTGTCGGAAGATGCCGACGTACGACAAGAGTTTCTCCTCGCAGCAACGATGGATGCTGGACTACGAGACTTGGCGATCCAGCGAGCAGCAACGGCCGACGGCACCACTTCGCATGATGAGCCGGTCTCTTCAACGTCCACCGCCCCGAGCCGAACAAATCATGTCGCCTGGTGGACATTCGCATTGACGCTTGCCGCCTCCGCGCTGCTGGCGTTTTTCGTTTGGCCACACGATGCGAACGTTACGTCGATTGCGACACTGCTGACCAGCGAAAACGCATCTTGGGAAAGCTCACTGCCCACGACGGTTGGATCGTCACTGCCGCCGGGTAAACTAAGCTTGCTGTCGGGTATCGCGACCATTCGCTTCGATTCCGGCGCTGACGTCATGCTGGAAGCGCCATCGCAATTGCAGTTGCTGACTCCAATGCGCGGAAGGCTGTTGACGGGTGCAGCGGTCGTCGATGTTCCCGAACCGGCAATTGGGTTTACTTTGGACACGCCGGACGGATTTGTGGTCGATCACGGGACAAAATTCGCCGTCAATGTGCAGGCGGATTTGGAACGATCAGAAATCGAAGTGATCGAAGGTGAGATTTCGGTACACCACACAGGATCCAACGAAGAGATGCGATTGAAAGACGGCCAGGCGGTCACGATGTCACAAGCGGATCTGTTGTCGGTGGTTGAGCCCAGTGCTGAAAGAGTCATCGAGCAAAAACCGAAGGTCATTCGCGTCCACGCTGAACAAACCACATCGATCATCCGCAATGACCGCCGGGACAAGTGGCTGCGAGATGATTTCTTGATGTTGAAAACGTCTGGAAAAGACGGGGATTTCGATCGTCGAGCCTTGATTGCGTTTGACGTGTCAAAGGTAGATTTCCGATCGGTCGATACAGTGTTTTTGAAACTGAACCTTGTCCCCAGTGGAATCGGGTTCGCCAATTTGTTGCCTGAGATGAACCGCTTTGCTGTTTATGGAATCACCAACGAGGAAAAGAATGATTGGCCGGTTGAGGCGTCATGGAATGGATCGCCATCACCAGAAGACGGCGTTTTGCTGGGCACGTTTAACGTTCCACGAAGCCGGCAAACGGGCGTTCGCGGGCTGGGCGGAGAGGAACTTTTCTCGTTCGTCAAAGAAAATGCTGACCGTCGCATTTCTCTATTGATTGTTCGCGAAACGACTCTGATACCAGGCGACGGCAAAAGCTTGGTGCATGCATTCGCCAGCGAATTGCATGGGGAGTTTGCCGGCCCTGTCTTGAAGTTCTCGACAATCAGCTCGCCAAGCACAACGAATTAGCGATAACGAATGCAAACTTTAAGCCAAGTATCTCTGATGAAAATTCGTCGA
>CAYUGI010000158.1:0-15465 GCA_964444105.1 uncultured Pirellulaceae bacterium | reverse complement strand
AACCGGTGTCGGTCGTGCAAATGAAGTCTTCACGATGATCCGCGGGAATGTGGAAATCGATTTGGGCGAGAAAACACGCGCATTCGGCGCGGTCCGTGCCACCGAATCGACTTCGGCGCGATCATTCGGATTGCTTCACTGGTATCAGTGGTGGCAACGGTTCTTTGGCAGCAGTGGGTACACCTGGTACCGGTTTTTAGGATGCTAATGACTAACGCCGATGCCCGGTTGAAGACGATCCTTAGGAAAGTGCCGAATCAACGAGCCAGCGTCAGGGGTCGGCATGACCGGTCAGTTTGCCGAATAAACAGAGTTTGAGCCCAGGATTACCGAGAAAAGCTTGACGGTACAATTCGCCCAACTTACTATCCGACTGGGCGATTCCCTGCCGTTTTCAACGCTCAACCGCGTCTGACGGTTCAGCTTGTCATGATTTCGTCGCCCAAATAAACCAACTGCCTTGTCGATTCAATCTTTTCGCCGCGCATCATCCCGATGCCCCCAAGAGCACACTGACTGAGCATCCAGCACTATGAAGTTTGCCATTCTGGGCGTCCTGTTACTCATCTTCATCGGTTTTGCGGTGGCTGTGTGGAAAGCCGCGCAAAGCTGGCGTTGGTATCACATCACCGCTGCGGTGATCACGATGCTGCTAGCAATCGCATTCATCTTTCCCACCGCTGTCGTGCTAAAGAGCCGGTCAAACTGGCACGAGGTCAAAGAACGCTTGGAGCAGCAGGCGGAATCAGTACAAGCCGAGAACACGCTGATTAAATACGGTGATCAATCCGATGCCACCGCTGGCGAAGGCCTGTTGGAACTGACGCAACGTTTAGCGAAATTGGGCCGCGAAGCTGGCAGACGATGGCGAGGTTTGCGAATGCAAAACGCGACCGCTCAGGCGATTTCCTTACGAGTCCCACAGAATGTCGACCCGGTCATTCCTGGCGAAGACGGCGCCGATGCAGAAGCCGACGCGCCGCCGGCTTTACCACAAGCTAACTTGGTCGTTTACGGATTTGCCGAATCCAGATACCAGGAACAGGTTGTTCCCGCATTTTACCTGGGTGAGTTCAAAGTCTCCGCGAGTGCGGGCAACCAAGTGACGTTGGAACCGACCGGACCGTTGGAGCCTGCTCAGATCCAGCGAATTAGCGGTGGCGGAGCAGCCAATTGGTCGCTTTACGAAATGCTACCGTTGGATGGTCACGAACCATTCATCGCCGAAGGCAGTGTCGCCGACGATGACAACGTGTTTGGCCGGGTAGATGATGCCCTGCTAAAGCAATTGCTAGGCAACAAGATTCGACCCGAGACGCTGCAGGAATACCTTCGAGATGGATCGCGATCCAATCCAGATGATGTGTTGCTGAGCCGTTGGGTGAAAATCGAATTCACCAAGAACCACAAAATCGATGTCGATTCACCCACTCAACAGGGTGCACTGGAAGGTGGTTTCTTTGATGAAAGTGGCCGTGCTGTCGACAGTCGGCTGCAACGCGGCGAAGACGGCAACACTTTGTTCCGTACCGAGCAGCAGATCATCGTCAAAGAAGAAGCCGCCAAACAGTTGATTGACGTCGACGGTGTCGCCCGGCTGGTAGACACGTACTACCTACGACCTCTGAATGACTATCGCTTTGTGCTGCGTCGTTTACGTTTGCGAATCAACGAAGCCGCTACACGTAAGATCGAGTTGGAATTTGAGAACAAGGTGCTTGATGGGGCTACAAACGCCACGAATTCGATGCTGACAACGAATCAAGATTTGAAGCTGAAGTTGGAGCAGGACTACGATCAGGTCAATGTGGAGGTCAAAGCGGTGCAAGAGTACCGCGATCAACTGGCCGAACGAACGAAGCAGCTCCGTGAGGATTCAAAACGGATGTACGAGGAGAATTTGCGGCTTCATAAGGAAATTAAGCGGCTCCAAGGCGTGCTCTAGGTCAATTTGCTGACTTTCCTGCCTCGTTTGCGAGTGAATCCGTTCGGATTCTGACGGTCGTGACGCCTCTTTCTACGATCCCCCCGAGTGTGCTTGGCGTCTGGATCGTGGGCAAGTTAAGGAAAGCCGAGCCGGGACCGATGAAGATACAGTTGGGCTGTCTGCTTACTCAGTCACCGCCAACACAGAAAGATAGATGACAACATGAAAACTGGGCCGGTGTAACCCGATGACTATTTGGGTAAGCTGGGCGAAAGGCGGTTTTCATGCCGATTTCGTTGACATCCGTTTTTGAACGTAACTATACTTCGGAAGTGCCCATTTTCTTGGGGACTCGTCCGCTCCGCTCGTCTCAAATGCTGGTCAACTCCGAAGCCCCTGTTTCGTGGGACCGCGTTTCATACAACGTTGCTCGCTTTTCCGTTTGATCGCTTTAGGTAACCTGTCCAATGACTCTGCTAGGTAAGGCATTTTCGGTCATCATCATGCTTCTCAGCTTGGTGTTCATGGTGCTTGCACTGGCCGTCAACGCTTCTCATCGCAACTGGAGAGATGTCGTTTTAGGTCCTGAGGGCTACAAGTCTCAGATCGAAACGATTTCTCGTGAAAACGAACAGCTTGCGGACTCGAAGACTCGGGTTCAATCGTCGCTGGATCGCGAGCAGGCCGCCCGTCGGACTGCTTTAGCCGCGATGCAAACGCAGCAAGACCAGCTTGAAGGCGAGCTTGAAGCCTCATTGAGTCAGAACCAACAACTGGAAGCCAAGAACACAGAGTTGTCGCAGTTGGATTTGGCTCGAGCCGAAGAGTTGCAAAAGCTGACTGAAGAAACACGTCGGTTGCGTCAGCAAATCCGTGAGGAGCAAGCAAAGCGAGATAAGCTGTTTACCGAAACGCTGGAACTAACCAATACCGCTAACTTCCTGAAGGGTGTTCGCCAGGAGCTGGAGCTTCGAAACAAAGCTCTGACGAAGCAGAACACTCGCTACAAGGAAGTCGTCGACTCCAAAGGAATCGACATCACGGTGCCGCTTCACGGAGCTCCGCCAAAGCGCAACGGTAACATCCTTGTCGTCAATCGTCCCAAGGACTTGGTGGAAGTATCAATTGGTGAAGACGACGGTTTACGCAACGGACATATGTTGGAAGTCACCCGCCAGGGCCGCTACGTTGGCAAACTGCGTGTGCGAAATGTAGAACCTAATCGTAGCGTCGCAGAAATCATGCGAGACTATAGCGAAGGCATTATTTTGGAGGGCGACCGTGTCGACACAACTCTCGAGTGATAATCGCAAGCAACCCCCCAGCGTCTACACAGTGATGTTGATGCTGAGCATGTTGTTTTTGCTAGTAGCCGTGATCGCGATGTTTATCGAACTGAATCGCTGGGCACCGGATTACTACCGCACTAACGAAGCCAATCCTCAGGCTTCCATCGTTTCGACAGACGCTTTCGCCTAAGAACGCTGCTTCTTGCGAGTCACGCGAACTTCTATTTTCACGCGCCAATTCCATTGAATTGATGCTCCGCGTGGGCGACGAAGTCTGATCCATCCCTACAATAATAAGGACATGGGTTGGGCCGACGATTCTGTGACGCTGACACGATACCGTTACATCGGTCTCTTCCCCTCAGGTGACTTCCTTGAGACGAAAGATCGATTGTGATGGATTCTGTGTCGCGGCCCCATAGTGCTGTTGTTTCTAAAGGCAAGATTTCGACCGACTTCTTCTTGAAGGCCGGGAGTTCTACGTCGCTAACTGGCTTGGGTTTAGGCAGTCGGATGCAAATAGACGACCAACCAAAGGGGATTCGTTTTTCACCTCTCCCTGGGGACAGGTCGAGCCTAAGCGAGGGAAACGGGCTGTCATCTTCCCATCTCGAAACGTTCACAGCCACCATTGAAAGCTGGCCCTCCTCCGCGCCTAAAGCTCGACCCGTCCCCCTGCGCGTTCAGCGGAAGTTCTGGTGTTTCAATTTGTCGGTAGGCTGTTTTTTGCCCGCTGCGATGGCAGTGTTCTTGTTCACCAGCGTTCTTTGCCAACCTGCTTTCGCACAAGTTGGACGCATGCGCGTCAGCGGGCAAATGCTTTCAGCGCGCTTCATCGAAGCTCCCCGCTTCGTCGAGCAAGAATTGCGAGAAGCGGAACGCGCGATCGCAGAAGAACGCATGAGCGATGCTGTCGTCCGCTTGGGCGAACTTCTACAACGCGACCCCAGCGACAATGCTGAATCTGATCTGATGGGGCAGGACTTCTTCATGCCCACCAGTGATCAAAAAGGCATGCGATATTCCGACAGTAAGCTACATCGGGCGCGGCGACTGCTGAACGAACTACCCGCGTCCGCGCTGGATATTTATGAACTGCGATATGGTCCGCTCGCCCGCAAGTACCTTCGCGAGGCCGCGACCACGCGTGATTGGCAAACCCTACGTGATGTCAGACGCAAGTACTTTCACACGCTTGCGGGCTACGAAGCATCCCTGTTGCTCGCGCAGAACGAATTGTTCACAGGTCATCCGCTCGCTGCTTCACTGCTCTTGGATGATGTTGTCGCCAACATGCGTGCAATCAACCATCTCGGGGAATCGGTGAAACTGATTCATGCCGCAGCGATGCGACAAGCAGGCAGGTCGATCGATGATGTGCAGTTTCCAACCCAAGGACAGGTCACCGTCGCCGACCAGAATGTTGACTGGAGTTCTATCGAAGAGCCTGAGCCCTGGATTGATGCACGATTTTCATCCAATAAGCGCCGGGCAGGCGGACAACTTGATAGTTACACGATGCTGGGCGGATCGGCTGATCGCAACGAAGTTTCGGCAGGCCAAATGCCGCTTGCCAACGCAAGATGGAAACTCGAAACGACTTCAACGCCTCGCGAAGCACGCACGATTGAAAAAGTCGCCGATGACTTGATCGCCGCCGGTCAACTACCGCCCCCCAGCTTGATGCCGCTGCGCGTAGGGAACCATTTGTTGATGAGAACGACGAACTACTTGTTTGGTGTGGACTATCGGACTGGGAAACGCGTTTGGAATTACCCGTGGTATTCGATCGACGAAGCGTATGACGACGACCAAATCACGCCACAGTCGATTGGGCAGAACAATGCCAATTCGCTGCTGGCACAACGCGTCTGGAACGACCTGCCATACGGTCAACTGACAAGCGATGGTCAGCGAGTCTTTTTCGTTGATGATCTCAGCGAAGTGGAAATCGTCAGTTACTCTCGGCTGGGAAACCGTGGGACGCGGCCAGCCAACAGCGGTAAGAACACACTGGTCGCATTGGAGCTTCCGTCCGAAGGCAGTCTGTTGTGGCGTCTGGGCGAAGGTGCCGATGCAAGTTCAAGCCTTTTTGACGCATTCTTTCTGGGACCGCCGTTGCCTCTGGACGGCCGACTCTATGTCATGGCGGAGGTCGCCGGTGACATTCTGCTGGTTTGTCTCGATCCCTCCACAGGCGCCGAGCTTTGGCGACAACAGCTTGTCGCTGTGGAAACCGGAGCCATCGATGTCGATGCAGGACGCAGGGTGGTTGGTGCGACGCCGACCTACAGCGACGGGTTGTTGATTTGTCCAACGGGTGCGGGAGCAACAGTCGCCGTTGATTTGGTCGACCGAATGCTGCGTTGGGGAGTGACCTATGCTCGGCAACCACGTCCTCGAGAGGTGACTTCACGCGGCAGACCCAGCAACACGAATTTCCTGATGCAACGATGGCATCATGGGAACGCAATCGTGGTCGATAACTCGCTGTTCCTGACGCCGGCCGAATCCGATTCGTTGATGTGCTTGAACTTGCTAAACGGCAAAAAGAAATTCATGGAACGTCGGCGTGATGACTTGCGTTATTTAGCAGGTGTGCGAAATGGACAGATTATCTTGGTTGCCAATCGCTACGTTCTCGCGCTGGACGCGGAAACCGGAGCAGAGAAATGGCGGACTGACGAAACGCTTTTATCAACTGGACAGCAAGTTGTCGGACGTGGCGTGTTCGGTGCAAATGACTATCTGTTGCCGACTTCATCCAATGAACTGGTACGCATTTCTTTGAAGGACGGCTCAGTCCTACAGCGGCGGTCCACTCGGTATGAATTAGGAAATCTGGTGGCGATTGACGGGGAAGTGATTTCGCAAGGTGCGACATCACTAAGCGTGGCCTACGGTGAACAAGCTTTGGAACCGCTAGTCAACGCACAATTGGAAGCCGACCCCAACAACTTTGACGCGCTCGTTCGCAAGTCGGAACTTTTGATTCAGCACGACGATCGCGTCGAAGCGTTGGCATTGCTCAAGCGTGCTCGTGAGATCGATCCGGAGAGCATCGAAGTACACATGCTGTCCGTGTCGGCCATGTTAGGACTCCTGCGTGAGGGTGCTGAAGGATCAGCTGAAATGGCCAAAGATCTGGAGGGAATGATCGATCGACCAAGCGAGCGTGTCGAGTTCTTGTCTCTGCAAGCTCGCAACGCGATGAACGCGAAAAAGCCAATGAACGCCGTGGAAAGCTTGATTCAGCTTTCGCAACTATTGGGGAAAACGGATCGATTGGACAACGCCGGAAAAACAGTCATCAACGACCCGACTCGTGAATGCGGCCTGGATAGTTGGTTGGCCGCCAGAATGAACCAGGCAAGGCAGATTGCAAGTGATGACGACGTCATTGCGATCAACGAATTGGTCAAAAAGGCGACCACAAGAAAGTTGGAGGGGGCAACATCGATGCTCGTTTCGCTGGTCAATCATTTTTCCGCGTTCGATGTTGATAATGTTGCGCAGGCTTTGGGGACAAGGCTGCTAAAGGAAAAGTCATTCTTGATGCTCGAACGAACGCTTCTGGGGCCCAACCCAAGTGCGTCTGATGCCGCGAAGAATCTCTCCAGCCAGCGATTGCTCTGGATGGCCAGGGGACTCATTGGAGGCGAACTTTCCCAGGACGCTCTACCGCTGATCGAAGAATTGAAACAGCGTGATGCCAAGGATGTCTCTGCCGAATTGCTTGATGAATTGGAGCAGGCAGTTGATCCAAAGTTAGAAAATGAAAATTCGGCAACTGGGAAGTGGGGCAAGAAACTGTCGCTCGATTGGCAGTCCAGTCAAATGCCCCGGCAAGGGCTGGGGATGATGCTCGCTGAACGCAAACAAATGCAGACGAATGTTCTTGCTGGGGAAACGTTTCGTGGCTGGCAGTTGATTGCCGAAGGCGGGAATTCGTTGGCGATGCGAAACCGCGAGGGCCGGATCATGGGGATGCCAAATGGTACCCTTGCAAACCGCGAAACCGGAAACAGAGTCGCCAGGATCAGTGGTGGATTGATGCTGCTCAGTCGCGGTGGCGAACTTACCGCAGTTGATCTTTATAAGATCAAAGGTAATCAAGGAATCGAGTCCTTTCTCTGGCAACGAAAATTCGGTGGCGATAGTGCAGCGTCGATCACACGTCGTAGCGTGCCGACGAAATTCGGGCCGGGATTTTTTCGCAACTTCATGTCCGCCCCGCGCGCATCGTCAGTCCCACGCGAGTTTCGGATCGGATCGATCCTGGGTGATCGAGTATTCGTTTTGCAAGGCGGGGACCTGATGGCAGTTGACTTGCGAACCTCAAAAAACCTCTGGCGAAACTCAGCCGCTCCGCCGCAAGGAGCAGTTGTTTCGGACGGAAAACGTGTTGCTGTGGTTTGCGAGCCTCCGCTCAGCAAGGTCGTATTCTTCGATGCAATGGACGGCCAAGAACTTGATGAACAACCCTGGGACCATGGTACGATTTGGACTGATTGCGGGCAGAACTTGTTGTGTTTTTCGCCCACAGACGATCGATGGGAATACAGCCTTCAGCTGGTCAATCCACTCTCTGGCGAAGTCTTGCTGAAGACCGTCGCACCCAGCGCTAACCGTGGCGGCGATGACGTCGATCGTTCTTTGGCCAAATTGGTCAACGGGCGCTACATGATTCTGCTGGACACGAACGGAAACCTGAAGGTGTGGGATCTACTTGGCGGTGTGCAATTGATCGACGAGAAAATCGAAGCATACGAGGACTTAAAAGCGGTCCACGGGATCGAGATGGATGGCCAATTGATCGTGATTCCCGAACGACTTGATTCCATGGAAGCCGACCCTGACGGCGAAGAAACACAAACAGAACACGGTTTGTTTCACAAGACCGCCGACGGCTTGTTTGCCTTTGCACTTGCTGATGGCCAGCTTCGCTGGAAAAGAGAATTCGACAAACCTTGGGGATGCACACTCAGCCAGCCGGGAGAGTCGCCTTTGTTGCTGTTGACGCGACTTCGTTGGCGACTTGATGGCACTGCCGAACGCAAAATGAAGATGGATGCGATCGCCGTGGATGTTCGCGATGGCACGACACTTCACGAACGGTTGGGCCATCAAGTTTCGTCACGAATGAATCAGCAACAGGCCAAAATCGTGGTGCAGCCAGTGCAAGACCGCGTCATTGTTCAAATCGCCAATGAAGTTCTGTCGTACACCTTTGGCGAAACGGATGCGGAACGCGAAAAACGAGAGGCTTCCGCCGAAAAAGAGATCAACGGCCCTGAGCCCGCGCCCGATAGTCCGTTTGGGGACCCCTTTGGTAACTAAGGGGGAATGGGTGCCCTGAAAGGAGATGCATGGTGCTCCTCTATGCGATAGCATTTCAACACGCGTCCTCTATTAGGGCTTCTTGCTGGTCCTTTCGGACATCTTTTACACGAGCGTTACATTTGCGATTCGCATTGGTGACAGACAACGCTGGTTTGATCTGTAGACTCTCAGCGTCGTTCGACAGAGCCGTTCTGTCGCCGGCCCAACATGCCCATCCGACAGGAAGACAGCTATGGCGAGCGTCATTGATAAATCGACAACGACACCAGCAAAAGGACGTCCTAGCGACGGACTGAGGCCTGAAGATACAGATAGCACGGCTGGCGATGTCGTCGCTGAAAACCCGGTCGAAAAAGTCAAAGGTCAGCAGGCTCCGCAGACCCTGGCACGCAAACGACGTGAAAATGTCAGTTACTGGTCGATCGGTTGGCTGGGTTTGGCGCACTTGGTTGTTTTGATCGCAGCGCCTTTGACTTTCACTTGGCAAGCCCTGGCGGTGATGGTGTTCTTGCACTGGATCACTGGCAGCTTGGGAATCTGCTTGGGTTATCACCGATTGCTGACCCACACGGGAATGAAAACACACAACTGGGTGCGATACACGTTTGCTACGATCGGAACGCTGGCCGGTGAAGGCTCAGCACTTGATTGGGTCGCAGATCACCGCAAGCACCACGCTCATAGTGACCAAGACGGCGACCCGCATTCGCCTCACGATGGTGGCATCTGGAGCCACTTAGGTTGGCTGGTTTACCACACGCACAACGGCGAACGAAAAGCCTACCTTCAGCGATGGGTACCTGATTTGTACAAAGAACGCGGGATGCGAATCCTGGATGTTTTGTTCCTACCGTTGCACATTCTGTCCGGCTTCATCCTATTCGGCATTGGATACGCGATCGATGGGCAAGCCATGGCTTGGTCTTTCGTGGTGTGGGGACTCTTCGTCCGCTTAGTTGGCGTATTGCACTCGACTTGGATGGTCAACAGTGCATCACACATGTTCGGATATAAGAATTACGAAACAACCGACGACAGCCGCAACAACTGGCTTGTCGCGATCGTCGCTTATGGCGAAGGATGGCACAACAATCACCACGCTTACCCACGCATGGCCAAGCACGGACACAAGTGGTGGGAGTTCGATATCACCTGGCAAGCAATCAAATTGCTACGTGCAACCGGACTGGTTTGGGACGTGGTCGACTACCGCAACGTCGCCGAAAAGAAAGCCAACGCGGAAGCTGCCTAGCGCCATTGGTTCAAATGAACCCTCGATCACGAAACCGCCTTGCTAGAACAAGCATGGCGGTTTTTCGTTTCGAATGTTCTGTTGCGACTCAGAGATTTGGAGCAGGCGCGTTCAAAATCCCGCGAGGAGAATCTAAGCCAGGTCACGGCCGGAATCTGGTAAAAAAACAGAAACACCCCATTTTGGGTGCGGTAGAGACCAGCCGTACACGCGTATACCTTTGCGCGGTCGTCGTTCGATTGGCGTGACTCGGTTTTCGTCACTCACGAATGAGATTACATCAATGAAGGCACTCACTGCTGAGTTTATCGGTACGTTTATTCTGGTATTCGGCGGCTGCGGTGCGGCCGTTTTCGCGGCCTCATTCCCGGTCGAAACGGTCGGTGATTTGGGAATTGGTCTGCACGGCGTTTCGTTAGCGTTTGGACTGACAGTTGTCGGGTGTGCTTACGCATTTGGGGGCGTCAGCGGTTGCCACTTAAATCCAGCCGTGACGGCTGGACTAACCGCGGCGGGCCGATTCGAGGTATCGAAAGTTCCCGGGTATGTCATCGCCCAAGTGCTTGGCGCTATCGTTGCTTCGGCGTGCTTATTGGTGATTCTGCAAGGTGGCCCCGATGCGGCTGCGGCTTCTTTGGAGGGCGTCGCCAATGGTTACGGTGAACATTCACCAGGTAAGTACTCGATGCTGTCAGGTTTGATGGCAGAGATTTTGCTAACGTTCGTTTTCTTGACCGTCATCTTGGGCGCGACATCATCCCACGCGGTTGCTGGGTTGGCAGGTTTGGCCATTGGTTTAACGCTAACACTGGTTCACTTGGTCGGAATTCCCATTACGAACTTGTCCGTCAATCCAGCACGAAGCACTGGCCCGGCGCTCTTTACAGGTGGTTGGGCGATCACCCAACTCTGGTTGTTTTGGGTAGCCCCCGTCGCTGGCGGTGTGCTTGCCGGAATAGTCGCCAAGTTTCTGCATTCAGACGACGTTGAAAGCCTCAGCGAATAAAAGCCGGTGCACAAGTCGAAGCCACACTGCGTTGCACAGCGCTGGTGCTTAGGGAGAAAAGATCCGTAAGTGCCAACGACGCAAGAGCGTGGTCACGTGCTCGAATTGGGAGTTCGATCTACGCGCTGACTGGAAAATGCTCTTCCACGATCCGGAAGAAATCATCCCGCGTGGTGACTTTCGCTACGTGCGAGCGAAAGTGTCTGGCGCCGCGTTTTCCTTGCGCGTAGCAGCACGCGTATTTGCGCATCAGAACCGTGCCTTTTTCTTCGCCAAAACGATCGACCACCAAACGGTAATGATTCAGCATGCAATCACGTTGTTGCTGCATGGAAGGATCCGGCGGAATCGGTTCGCCACGAAGCGCCGCAGCGGCTTGAGCGAATATCCACGGTCTGCCCAAGCATGCCCGAGCAATCATCACTCCATCGACGTTGTACTTCTTAAACGCCGCAACGACTTTATCTGCTGAATCTAAATCGCCATTTCCAATCAGCGGAATATTTCTCAGATGAGATTTGATTTCACTGATGCGTTCCCAGTCCGCATTGCCGCGGAACATGTCTTGCGCGGTGCGTCCATGAACGGTGAGCGCCGCCGCACCAGCTTCTTCGACGACGCGTGCGATATCGTTGCAGTTCACATTGTCACGTGTGCAACCCAGCCGGATCTTGGCCGTTACGGGTGTCGGCGCGCAGACTTTGACCAACTGGCTAATGATCTGGAACATTCTCTGTGGTTCACGAAGCAAATAGCTTCCACTGTGCGCTTTTTGCGTGACCTGTTTGACCGGGCAGCCGAAATTGATATCGACGACGCTGACTTGATATTCTTCGGCAAGCCTTCGCCCGACCTTGGCCATCGTGTCGGGATCGTTATCCCAAATCTGTACAGCCAGTGGTCGTGCTTCTTCCGCGACGCCCCACAATCGATCGGGATGCTCAGCAGTGTTCTCGTCTAGCCAAACGAAACCGCGGGCATTGACCATTTCGGTTGCCAGTAGCCCTGCACCGCCGTAGTCACGAACCACTTGGCGAAATGCAGCATTGGTAAAGCCAGCCATCGGCGCTTGCAGGATCGGCGGATCGATTACCAGATCGCCGATCTTCAGCGGAGGAGGTGGCCAGGGACGAGATTCAGACGAAGTCATACACGGAGACCGAACAATCAAGATGAAACAGTGCGGGACTACATTGTTTCTGCTTTGGCCGGTGGGTCTAGGCCTGATTGGTTGGGAACGGCGACTTTAAAACGCTCGCGACCAACTTGCCACCACCGCAAAATCCGTTTCCAACTGAATACCGTCCAAGTCTTGCTCGACCGTCGAGATGATCTCTGTGCTCAGGTAGTTCTTTTTGAAAATCATCTGAGCACCAAGGCCGATGTTGTACCACTTTCCCCCGCGAAACCCCTCGACATTCGTCGAAATCAGCGCGTCTGGCGTGTCATCATCTTCGCCGTCGTAGTCGGTTCGCCAAATGTGTTCGCCCCGAAGCGACAACGACAGCCAATCGGTTAGCAGTACACTGGTCCACGAATTGTAGCGAACTTCGTCCCCTACACTGTAGCCGCGATAGTTGCGGCCAATCGGCAAGTCTGTTTGGATTTGGATACCTGTACTCCACCAATCGCCATAGCGTTTGAACGTAAATCCAGGACGCGCATTGAATGTTCCACTTCCCAATCTCATCGGGTAAGGCAGCGGTTGCGAGACACGCCCACCAGTTGGCGCGGTTGATTCACGATAGATGTCGCCAGTTGGCAGTGACCCGCCAAGATTTAGGATCAAGTCGGTTTCGTCGCTTTCATACAGTCGTAGCAGAGCGCCAATCGACATGTCGCCAAAGCCACTATTGTGCGTCGTAAAGGAAGTGCCGCGCCCAGCGGGATTCATGTCACCTCGAATGTGATCCATCGTCAAGCTTGGCATCATGATCATGGTGTACAAGGTGACGTCGTCCGTCATCCCATACATGATGTGCGCCATGTGCATTTCCATGGTCATGTCCGTGGGACTGGCGCCGTTATTGGTTTGCGTCCCTTCGACAATGATGCCAGGCGAACCACCCGCTGGACCGATGGAGTCGGAATCACTGACTTCGCGTTCACCGATCCGGTTGTCTTCCATGTACATATTCATGTACTTGTACTCGACCATCCACTCGCCTTTGTGGTGCATGTGATCACCCATGATGCCAGCGGGCGCGTGTTTGTCGGCAAGAGACCGACGACCTTCTCCGGCGATCAGACAAGTGGTGATCGACAACACCGATGCAGCGGCGACAAACCAGCGCATAAAGAATCCATTCCAAACTGAGCGAGAGGCTTTTCCTATCCCACCCTTTCGGCAGTCACATTGCTTTGTGATAGCAGTAGGCCTGTGGTCGGCAATCACTACCGATCCATCAAGTTCAGCGAAACCCGCAAAGCTTTCCTTTTGCGCCACAGCGAAAACTCTTTGAAAGTGAAATGGAAACCCATTCACTCTTCACTGCTAAGTTCCATCCAACGCTCTTCGATTTCGGAAAGTTTTGATGCAATTGACGTGATTTCTTCATGCAGTCGAATCGCTTCCTTCGGATCTGTTTCTTTAAGAAGTTGCTCGTTGATCGCTTTCTTTTCATCATCCAGCGTCGCGATTTTCTTTTCGAGATTCTTGATTTCCTTCTCGAGTTTTCTTTGTTCACGCTGTGTCTGACGGTAGTCCGTCACGTTGGGCTTGACTGTTTTCCCACCCGCCTGCCCCTTTTTCTTGCCGCCTGGCTTGGGAGGTCCTCCGCCTTTGCCCGACCGTTCTCGTTCGCCCTCATTGATCTGCTCTTCGACCGATAGCAGGTATGTCTCGTAGTCACCGTGGTAATTTTTGACGCTGCCGTCACGAACTTCGATGACGTTTGTTGCGACCTGGCTCATGAAGTGACGATCGTGACTGGTGAAGACAACGGTGCCTTTGTATTGCTGCAACGCTTCGGCCAGAGCTTCAACCGTTTCGACATCCAAGTGGTTGCCGGGTTCGTCCAAGATCAGCACATTGGCTGTCCCTAGCAACAAGCCAGCCATGCAGAGTCTTGCTCGCTCACCACCGCTAAGCACCTTGACCTTTTTGTTGATGTGCTCGTCGCGAAACAATAACGCTCCCGCCATTGCCAGGACATCTTGACGCGTCGTGTTGGAGTCGGACACGTATTCCAAATGCTCTAATACGGTCTGGCGCTCGTCCAGGCTCGTGTAGACGTGTTGTGCATAAGTCCCCAATTCAATGTTGTGTCCCCACTTCATCGAGCCTGCCAGTGGATCAAGCGAATACACCAACGTACGAAGTAGCGTTGTTTTGCCTTGTCCATTGTCACCGACGATCGCGGCGCGCTGGCCATGTTCAATTTCCAAATGAATATCGTCGGCGACTTTGTGGTCTGGATAGCCGATTGCCAATCCTTCGCAGCGCATCGCTGTGCCGTTCTTCGAATCGACACGCGGTGCTCGGATGTGAACCGTTGGCTCGTCAACTTGCACTTCGGTCGTCTGCAACCGCTCAAGCTGCTTGGCTTTGCTTCGGGCTTGCGAGGCGGTTGCAGCGTTGGCCCGATTTTTGTCGATAAATTTTTGCAACTGCTTTTGTTTGGCGATCACCGTCGCGTTGACGCGACGATCATGCTCTCGGCGCTCATCGCGGTATTCCAAAAAGGAATCAATCTTTCCGGGATACATCGTTAGCTTCCCGCGAGAAAGCTCCAGCGTCTGCGAGCAAGTTGCTTTTAGGAACGCTCGATCGTGACTGACGATTAAAGCCGCCTTGTTGAAATCACGCAGAAAATGCTCCAGCAGGATTTGTGTGCGCAGGTCCAGGAAGTTGGTCGGTTCGTCCAACATCAAGAAATTGGGATCGTGCAGCAGCAGCGCGGCCAACTTCACGCGTGTTTGCCAACCACCCGAAAGGGCTTTCACGGGCCCATCCAAGTAGGCACCTTTGATCTCAAATTGTCCGGCAACTTCTCCGCAACGCCAATCGGGCTGCTCACTGTCGCGGATCAGAAAATCCATGGCCGATTCGCCCTCTTGAAACGGATCGTGCTGCCGGAGGTAGCCGATTCGCAGCGTCGGATGGTGAATCACATCACCCGACTCCAATTCTTCGGTCCCCATGATGGCGCGCAAGAACGTTGATTTCCCGGCACCATTTCTGCCGATGAATCCGACCTTCACGTCGTCCACCAGCGAGACCTCGGCACCGTCAAGAAGGACTTGGTCGCCGAAACGCTTATCAGCGTCGCGGACTTGGATCAAAACGGCCATTTCAGCTTGGGAATTCTGGGCAAAAAACGTTAGCGTATTCTCTCCGCAGAACTTAGCAGGGCAGACGCAGGCGACAATGCCGGATGTAGGAGCACACCGTCAGCTAAAAGCCATCGAAATCGGGCGACTTACATAGGGATTGATGTTCTTCGATCCGCGGATGACACTATGATTCACGCACACGGTTGCCCTCCGAGACACTTCTTCATCGCCCTCCCCGACTATCCTCTCTGATCACCGGTGCCCTGACATCGGATTCGGCTGACATGAATACTTACAGCTTGGACTACATTGACGATCTGTATGTCCAATACGTCCGCGACCCGTCCAGTGTTTCGGCAACTTGGCGAGATTA
>CAYUGI010000157.1:0-15653 GCA_964444105.1 uncultured Pirellulaceae bacterium | reverse complement strand
GCCATAAGCAAAAGGATTCGTCAACGTATTCTCCTGGCCAAATTACGCAACCTGCATTACGCATTGTGCGTAACCGATCAACTGAATGCAAGTCCACTGAGAGAAATACTCTGAACGACGGACAGCGGAACAATCGGGGCAAACCGCAATTGTTCGCTACATAGCCGGGATTATCGGACCGTGAAGCATGTCCTGATCGTATTGTTTGGAATTGCCGTTGCGACACGCGGGTGGGATCACAATGACCGAGCTTCGCCGGGTATCAGCGTTCCCGCCGACTCGCCATCGCCTCGATCGCACGGATTCCATTTTCCATCTTGGTGCGAGCCGAAACGTTCGCCGAGTGAACCTTCATTGCTGGCGGAACGAAGCCGTATAGAGCGGCCTGCTCCTCGATCCAAAGCACTACGTCGTAGCCGGTGCCTCGATCGTCATCACCGAGGTCGTGATCCAAACTGATTTCCGTCACGTCGCCAGACATCAATAACTCGATCGCCTCATCAGGCCAATAGACGCGGTGCCAGCCGTCTGGTGTCGTTCGTTCGTCGTCGAGGTAAACCTTCATCATTCAAAGCTCAGTGTGAACCATCTTGTCGAACAGAACTTTCAACAGTTCGACTTTGCGATTGGAATTGCTCGACAGTCGCTCGCGGATCTGATCGACGGTTAGCCATTCAAACTCTGACACTTCGGCCGGGTTGCAGGTTACCGGTGCCTCTTCGGAAACTTTGACCAGCGAGCCGTAGTAAGCCTTGCCCTGCATCGGCCGGATCGAGAACTCGACGTCGCGACTGCCCTGCCGTTCCGGGATCGCCTTCCGCCCGAGCCAAACCGATCGGCGGAAGTGCATTTGGTTTCGTCCAATTCCAAGCTCTACGCCCAAGCATTGAGCGGTCGCTTGTTCCACCGAACCGTTCGGCTCGATCCCTTCCTGTGGCGGCATCCAGGCATCGCGACTTGCCGCCGGCTGCACAAACAGAAACGCATCACGATCAAGCGATTGGATCAAACAGATCACGACCGGCCGGTAGCCCAGCAATCGCTCCCGCGTCGGCCGATCGTACGCCAGCTTCCCGGCAACCTTGATCCAATCAAGCATGGGCGTCTCCTTTTCCAACCCAGTGAAACTTGTCCGCCGACAACACGGACTCGCCATCCCAGCGGTACGCCACCAACTTCCCACCCTTGGCCACGCTGTAGTCCACGCACGCCACGTTGGCCGCCAGTGGCGTCGGCGTGCCGGCCAGCCAATAGTGGCCGACAAACACGGGCGGCGTGTCACGCGGGTACGTTTCAAATTTCGCCAGATCGCCAGCGTTGATTGCAAGCTCCGGCACTTCATCGCTGCCAAGGTGATGCTCGCGATAGGTTCGGCCGGCTCCATTCTCGTACCACTTGATCCGAACCGAGTTTCTCCGGTGTCCGGCTTTATCGACGATCGAAAGTCCATTTGGCATCTGCAACTCCGGACCTTTCAATACGTTCTCGATCGCAGAATGCAAATCGCTGTTGGGGTCCTCCGACATGGTAAGAAAATCGGAAGTGAATCTGCCGACGTTCATCAATGCGTCGTTGATACAGTCGATATCGCGGTTCTGCCAAGAAGCATGAGCCACTCGAATGCCGCCAACTTCAATCGCAACTGGCAGCGTCTTGAACCATTCGATCGCATCCGCAAGCTGAGACGAGGAAAGCTGATTCAACGTTTCCTGATGCTGCTTCTGGTTCTTGTCCGAATGCGGCCGAAACCAAGAATCCTGCTCGTCAGGCCGAGCCGTATCAAACGCAATCGCGTTGTACTCATGGTTCCCCATCACCGCCAACGCATCACCGGCATCCACCATCGCTCGAGCAATCTCGATCACTTCCCCGATCGCCGGACCACGATCGACAAAGTCGCCAACGAACACGACCTTTCGATCGGCGCGTTGGAAACCACGCCTATGTCGGCTGTACCCCATGTCGGAAAGCAAAGCCTTCAGTTCATCCGCGTGTCCATGAATGTCGCCAATGATGTCGAAGGCACTCGTTCTACTCTCCATCAGAGTTCTCCTGTTCCGGCAATTGTGATTGATGCCAATCTGCATACGTCTGACGCGTTCCAACCACTTTCCAAGCTATTCGACCATTGGTGTTGCCGGCCGCGACGATTGCAGCGCCCGCGCTGGGGCTACTGAGCGCGACGTCTTCAGCGAAAAGCAATAACCCTTTATCTGGGACTTCGACGAGCTTCTTGTCTTCGACAAACTGTGCCCGTAGATCACGATAGCTTGTCCAACTCGCACGTGGCGTCAGTGTTGCCGTAGATCCCTTCAAGACGACAAACTCACCGTCAATCTCCTGCGCTTTCGCATTTGCATCGCCTGACGAGAACTCGAACACTGGTGAAGCATCCGATTGCTCAACAGTTCCAGTCGTCAAAGACTTGACCGTTGGCTTCGGCTTCAGGAATGAAAACCCGAGTACCGGCAGCACCAACTCAATGTGCTCAAGGAACCCTTCCATGTCCGCAACATCGGTTTCCGGCATTGGTGGTAGCGGTGGTGCGGTCCCATTGTGAATCTTCGCTCGGCCGGCTGTGTAGCCCATCGAAATTAGTCGACTTTCTAGGTATCGAACGTGGCCCTTTGTCAGGTTCAAGTCCTTGCTGATCACCGCGACGCAGCGAGTCCAGAACTCCTTCTTCTCGTCCTTGTCGTGAGACGCTAGCCGTTTGAATACGTTGTCGCCTTCTCCGACGTAGATCACCTCGCCAATTGGATTTTCTGGATCCGGTCCGGCTAGAATGTATATTCCGGTTCGTGTGATTTCCTCCCGTTTAGCCAAGTCAGCCAGCTTTGTCCGTGGCGCGACCAACATTTTGCCGCTCCAGTTCATTACTTCTGCGGTGAGTAGTCCCGATGCGTCACCGTCGACGAGGTAGATGCGTATAGATCGTCCATTCATGAATCAGTTCACCGATGAATGAGGCAATGAAGATTTGGAAGGCACCAATGGGGGACGAAACGCAGGCTTTTCATTCGGATGAAAACTTGTAACTTCTCGAACACTTGTTCGGTGACATTCCGCATCCAGCTCTGTTGATGGCTGACCGTTGGTGACTAAGCAATTAGCGTTAAGTTCCGTCACTCCGCTCAGCGCAAGTCCGGGAAGACCAGCTCCTCTTAGATTGAACAATTCGACCCAGTGAACAAACTTGGAAAACTCCTGCCCGCTAATTCGATCTGTGGAGTTGTGCCGATATTTTGCATCAAATATCTGCAAAATCTGGTCCGGGCCAGGATCGTCGCTGGCGAGTCCAGTTTGGATCGAGACGTCAACTGCGTGATTCCTGTTGTGAATATCGCGAGCATTTGTTCCCGCACAGAGTTGAAATAGTATGTCGCCAGTAGATGCGTCTTTAACGACAAATTTCGGTCGCCCTGCTTTGTTCGCTGGTGATTGCGGAAAGCAGTGCTCGGTGGGTGGCAATCCCTTTTCGTAAACGATTGTGTAGTTCGCCAGGAGGTCATCGCAGAGGAGAAAAAGGAGATACATTTCCAGCAGAAAACTATTTTCAACGTCAAGCGGAGTCTTGGTCGACCAGCGTGAAGCTTTGGTCAACTTTGCGCCTGCGTCTTTGACCTCTCGCATTAAATCTGTATCTGATGAATAGTTGGCCATGGTGTCGCTCGGAAGATGTTTTCAAAAATGCGTTCTGTTCCGCTGCTTCGTTCGATTCTGCCATCAATGCGTGCGAATAAGGCGGTATCTTCATCAGATAAAACCCTGGACTCGTCGGAATTCTCGATAGCAGATACCGATTCGTAGAAGGCGGCTAAGTCATGACCACTCATGTTTGTCCCGGCAATTCCGATCCGGAGCTGTTCATAGTTCACTCCTGTGTCACGAAGCCTTTCTGCAAGCTGAGCAATTTCATTAACAAGGAAATGGGCATCCACGTACTCAGCAAGCATGGAGTCGCGGAGCAGTGGCCAAAGTACTGAGTAGTCCGCCCTGCGTAATAGGACACCCGCGTCAATATTGGCGACGCGTTGGACAAAGACCAGCAGTCGTTCGACGGGAAGACTGTTGATAAAGAACCCGAAGCCAGTTCGCGACCAGAAAATTCTGCCGAGAACGAGTGTGGTGCAGTCATTGTCCGTGAGCTTGATGATCCGGTTTCGGAAGTGAAACTGGGGACGATCGAACTTTTTGACTCGTTCGAGGGAGTAGGTGAAATCCGATAGCACTCTTGCCGGTTCCAGCAAGTCACCATCGGCAAGTACCGCTTGGACAACTTCATCGCGCCCGGTTTCCTTGTTCGTCGAACTGCTAACTTGCCCCACCATCCCTTGGCGCACAAAAACAACATCTCCATCGGCACGCTTGAAGAATAGGACGCGATCCCCTTCTCGCAGGTTTGGAATGCGTCCTTCTTGGTTTGTGATGGTGCCGTTTGAAACGCCCGCCGCATGAATTGCCCAGTTCGCCATTTATCGATCTCGTATCAAACAGTGAAGAACCAGACTTCTTCGCCTTCGAGGAAGAGATCGGTTGGCTGCGTTTTCATTTTTGTCTTGTCCCACAGGTCGATGTGGTCACCGTTCTTCTCCGTTTCACCGGTGCGAGTGAAGCAGTTTTTGATAAAGACGATGCCTTGCTTTGTCTTGATTTTGCCTTCCGCTTTTGCCGGAGTGTATTTGAACGCTGGCCTGTAGTTGGTCCACAGCCAATTGGCGAGCGACTCAGCGCCCCGCGCACGCTCGTGAGAGCACTTTGGCTCGGTGTAGGTTGACGCGTTCACCGGATGAGAGCCCTCCCCGTTTAGCGAGATCGACATTCGGATGGCACATTGGTTGGACCACGGCGGCTTGTCGTCACACGGATCATTGGTAGCCGGATAATTGCTGTCAAGTTTCGTAAAGTCCATCGTGGTGGCGCCTTTTTGACTTGATCAATTGAAGGGGATGTTGCCACCGCTCTCGCAGTGGGCAAATCAGGAAACCGGCTCAACGACGAAAACTAAGTGACGGTTACTTGACCATTCATCAGCATGGGCAGCAGCCAATCACGGAGATTGGAGAGTTCTTCGTTTTGCTGTTCGAGATTCGATTGTTGTTCCGAAAGTCTCGCCACATTTTCCGTATACCGATCCACTAACGTCACATCAGGCAAGTGGATCTTGACGGACTTCAACGTCGTTCCGGAAATCTCTTTGAATGTCGATCCCGTCGAGTTTGCCTCAATTAGCTTCATGAAGTGTTTTAAGGTGAAGTAGACAAAGTCTGAAGAGTACCCCTTGGTAACCCGAAAAGACTTGAAACCTTGGTTTGTGGTTAGCGGATTTCGCGCGATCGCCAGATATCCGACCGGTGCGCGAGAGCTCATCAGCACCGATCCCGCAGGAAGGAGTTTCAAAGACGCATCCTTCATGCCGTCTTGCGTGACATCGGTTTCGCCGTGAGCGATAAAGCGATTCCCGACATTTTCGGATAGATCTTTGGGAGTGATCCACGCAGTTCCGTCGCTCGTAAAAAAGTCGCTGTTGGAAGTGCTCGGCGTGCTTCCCCCGGCAATGTCGCCAAGCGACTCTAAGTTACCATCGGTCCACCCCTCGGGAATCTCGCGTTTGAGTGTTTCGTTGTAGACCATTTTTCCGCCGGAGGCTCGGTATGGTTTGCCTTCGAGCGCGGGCTTTCCCATGGCCGCTGCACGGTCGGCAGGCATCGGAAAGTCATATTGCACGAACCAATAGTCGTACAGCAGTTTCGCCAACCCCTCCAACTCGCTGTTGATCTGGTTGTTGAGTTGGATTTTCTCGTCAATCGTTGAAAGAAGAGAAACAATGCCGTCTTGCTCGCACTTTGACGGCACAGGAATTAGAAAGTCCTGAAGCGAACCCAGTCCAAGGTTTTTGATCGTCGATCCGGTTGCAACGTTGTAGAACGCTTTGATCACGCCGTGAAGCTGGAAATAGTAGTAGCAAAACCGCCGATCAATATCGCGGCAGTTGATGTACGCAGCGCTTTTCCCAAGCACAACTGGTTCACCGCGATATAACGCCATAGAGCCAATAGTGCCGTTAATAGAGAGCAGTAGTGTGTGGTCTGAAAGATCGACTCTTAGTGAGTCGAATTCTTCGTCTCCAACTGTCTTTGTATCCTTCGTAATTCGGATAAATCCGTTCTCGAGATTGTTGCCATTGACGAAATAGTAAGGTCCGTTCGCCTTGTAGATTGGGGTGCCGTGAAGCCCATCGCCAATTCGGTCGCAAACGGCCGAGAGCTTCTTGTAGCTCCACTTATGAGCCATGTGTTAGCCCCTTGAGCTTCTTCATCAAACGTGCCTCGCACGTTCTTGAAGCTGCAAACAAGTCGTTTAGAGATTGTTCATGCGCACTGAGGACGGAACCAAATTCGGCATGGGATATTTGCACGTGTTCAATCTTCACTTCAAAGTACTGCCCTGCACCTAATGAGAAGTTCTTGGCTTCAATCTCGTCATATGAAACGACCACTGAGAAGTCATCGACCGCAGCCTTTTCATTGAAAGTCTGAATGATGTGCGATTGCTCTTGGTTACTCAGGACAGTCTTTTGATTTTTCCCTTCCTTGACCTTCTCTCCCAATCCCGATGCGTCAATCAGAATCACGTCGCCTTTGTTCGTCGCGTCTATGAACAGAATCGAGACGTTTGTTCCGGTGGTTGCAAAGATGTTGCTGGGCATTGAGATCACGCCGCCTAGCATTTTGTTGTCGACCAGATGCTTACGGATCTTCTTGGCGATCCCCGACTGTGCCGTGATGAAGCCGGTCGGAACGACGACGGCGGCACGGCCCTTTTTCGCTAGCGAGTGAATCGTATGCTGCAGGAACAGCAGGTAGATCGCCATTTTGTCTTTGGCTTTCTTGGGCGTGTTGGGAATGCCTGCAAAGAATCGGTCTTGATTGGCTTTGGAATCGAGTTGATCGCGGTAGTCGGAGAAGTCCAGCTTGAACGGCGGATTGGAGATGATGAAATCGAACTTCCGTAGTCCCTTTCCGTCATCCGCTTTGTGGTACGGTTGCAACATCGTGTTGCCCTGAATCACGTTGGGGATCGAGTGAACCAGATCGTTCAGGATCAGATTCAATCGCAATAGATTCGACGACTTTTGCGACACGTCCTGTGTGTACAGCGTGCAACGATCCTCGCCAATCGCGTGTGCCAAATTCATCAGCAACGATCCCGAACCCGCCGCCGGGTCGTAGCACGACACGTTTTTAACCCCCTTGGGGACCAAGCACTGGGCCATGATCTTGGAAACCGTGTGAGGCGTGTAGTACTCCGCGTACTTGCCGCCACTGTCGCTGTTGTAGTCCTTGATCAAATACTCAAACAAGGATGCGTAAAAGTCAAACTTCTCTTCAAAGATGTGCTCAAAGCTGAACGGAATCAGTTTATTTATCAGCGCCTTGGCAAAGTCATCCCGTTTGGACGCAACGTATTGAGTCACAGCATCAAACAGGATGATTTTCTGGCCATCGTTAGTCATCACCGAAAAGATATCGGTGTTCAGAGCGGCGATTCCCAGCAGCGTATCGTCAAGCAGCTTTGAAAAGTTGTCGTCGTTCTGTTTCCCCCATAGTATGCCCAGGAAATGCTCTGGGTTCAGCTTGGCGGTACTGGCACCGAGCTGCATGAGCAGCATTTCGTAGTCGTCGTCTGACTTTTCACTGAGGGCGTCTTCCCACGATTCGGCCTTAGCCAGTGACGGATCAATCTTCTTGACCTCGTAGGCAAACTTGTCATTCAAGAACTTGTACAAAAACACCTGAGTGATGATCTTGAATTCATTGCCATCATTTCCGAGCCCGTAACTGGCACAGACCGCTTTGAGGTCATCGACCAACGTGATGGCTTTTTCTCTAAAGTCCTGGCTATTCATGCGCTGGTTTGTCCGTGAAATTCATCCATGTATTCCTTCATGACCAATGCGATGATGGATCGGGTCAGTGTGGGTGTAAGTGTCAAGTTTCGCTTTGTCGTGAATGCGTCGATGATTAATCGTGTCATCTCGGCCTTGGCGAACGCTTCGTTGGTGAGGATGCGAGCGTTTTGGGCGATCTGTGCGTCGGCTTCCGCTTTGAAGTCGGATAGCGCCTCAAACAACTTGCGCTCGTTGTCCGTCGGCTCGCCCTTTTCGAGCAGTCGCTTGTGCAAACGTGCATACTTTTCATCGTTGGCGTATTTGGCACTCAGCAGCTGATTCTTGCGTTCGACTTCTTTCGCTTTGGCATCAATCTCGTTGAGAGTGGCGATGTTGGCTTCCATCTCCTCCTGCGTGATCTCGGCGAGGTTCTTCTTTTTAAACAGTCGCTCGAGCTCTTCCTTTAGTGTGATGAACTCGGGGTCTCGCGGATCGAAATTGCCTGCCAAACCTTCGCGCGTTCGCCGTAGCGTTTCGCGAAGTTCATCGGCAATGATCATTTCCGACTCAGAAACTTTGCGGAAACTGAACAGCACGTCTTCTAATGCGATGTTCAGCAAATTGGAATTGTCGTCGGCATTTTTCAGAGCTTCGCGTTGATTCAAAAGAGCCAGATGGTTGTTGGCCTCAATGGAAAGCGCGTTCAACTTTCGGAAATCTAGTTTGGCCAGCAGCTCGTACTGGCCGGTAAGCCGTATTTGATTGTAAAGTGTCTTGGCGAGGTTCAACGCTTTGATGATCGCTCGCATTTCAGCGCGATCTTCGATTTGCGTGATCTGCTGCGAGAAGACTTCAGCGTTGATGGTATCGAATTGAAACAGAACATCCTTGATCAGCTCGATGTCGGTTTCGATTTCTGCCTCTGACTTAAAGAGATTGGAGTAGTTCTCCAATTCGTCGCCGAGTTCGGACTGTAGTTCGTCGAAATAGCTTTGATTAGTCTTTTCAAATTCGCTTTCGATATCGACGAAATCGACGACGTAGCCATAGCGAAAAGACTTGTACGGGCGGTTGACTCGCGTGAGCGCCTGCAAAAGGTTGTGAGCCTTGATGACTCGCCCAACGTACAACTTCTTCAACCGGGCAGCGTCGAATCCGGTCAACAGCATGTTGTAGACGAAAAGGATGTCGATTTTGCCTTCCTTGAACGCTTCAACTTGGTCCTTCCGCTCTTTCTTGGTGCCTACGTCGTGCAGGATCAAGGCGTGTGTGGTCACGGATTGTTTTGCAACCTGGTAACCGGGAGACGCCTCTGCGGCGATGGAATCGGTCGTGGACGAGGTTGTGAGTCCCGTCGCGGTGGGGTTGGTAGTGACATTCGTGTCGTCATCCACGACGAGGGAACCGTATTTTTTATCAAAAATCCGTGCCATCTCTTTGGCTTGGTCCGCTGAATCGCAGATCACCATCGCGCCAGTGGTGTAGTCGTTGCGGGCGACTCGACCTTGTTCAACATCTCTGACAATGTAGTCGAGCATTGGCTCGACAAATTTTGGATGGGAATACAACTGCTTTCGATTCGCGGACTGCTTCAGGACTTTGATTTGCTCCAGCAATTCCTTCAGCTCAAGCTTGTACTTTGTTTCGATTTCTTCGCGAATCAGCCTTAGTGTGTAACCATCGGCAATGGACCGGTTGTAATAGTATTTGTGGATATAGTCGCCAAATAGGACGCGGGAACTGTACTCCTTCTTCTCTGCTTCTTCTTGGCCTTCTTTTTTCACCGACAAGGAAGCGTTCAGCAGCGGGGTCCCCGTCAAACCGATCTTTATGGCACTTCGATCAGATTGATTCAGGTTCGCAAGGAAACTACCTTCTGGGTTGTAGCTGCGATGAACTTCGTCGAGAAAATAAACACGCTGAAGATCAACGGAGTAGTCGTTGATCGCCATGACATCGGGATCGTCTTTGAACCGTTGGATGTTGACGACGGTGATTTCAGGTTTTCCAGAAGCGTTGTGGATCGCGACATTGGACTTGATGTCTTTCGCAAACTCATCACGAGAACTGACGTTGTGAACGATCAGCCCTCGACTGCGGAACTCGCGGCTCGCTTGATCAAGAAGGTCGATGCGATCCACGATGAAATAGAACTTTGGGACGATGCCTTGCTGCTTGAAATAACTCGTAAGCGAGTGAACGCTGTAATAAGCCAATGCTGTCTTACCGCTGCCTTGGGTGTGCCAAATGATGCCCTGCTTGGTTCCTCGCTGGAGTGCCTTTTCGATCGCTTTCGTCGCAAATATCTGCGGGTATCGCATGACATGCTTTTCAAGCCCACCTTCGGTTTTGACGTAGGCGATTGAAAAACGAAGCAAGAACTTCAGCCGGTCTCGTGAGAACAGGGAGGTGCAAAGCCTGTTGGTTGGACTTTCCGGATCTTTGTTGGTTGCGAACTCCGTTGAGTGCTTGATGCTGACCAGGTTGGTATCTTTCAGGACAACGTCCTCCGCTTCGTCAGAAACTGGTCCCAGCAACGCTTCCAAGTCGAGGCTTTCTTCCTCGCGGAAATAGTTAAACACTGGTGTCCGGTACGACGTCGAGGCATAGAAAGCGCCTTCGAGCGGCTCGGGTGAGTCGTCATCGTATTCCATGTTGTTCGAGAACATCATCAACTGGGTGATGTTCACAAAACGTTTGAACTTTGGGTTCTGGAATCGAACATTGATCCTTCGCCGTTCGGCGAGAATGCCGTCGCGATTATTTGGCTTCTTGACTTCGATGAACACCAACGGCAGGCCATTGACCATGAGCGTGATGTCCGGGCGAAATTCTTCGTCCTCATTTTTGCATGTGTATTCCGTGACAACATGAAATGAGTTGTTGTCAAAGTCATCAAAGTCAATGATGCGCAATCCCGATGTCTCGGTGATGCGTTCGTAAAACGCCTTGCCTAAGTCTTCATTGTCCAGTAACAAGCCGAGTTCGGTTAGAACGGACTCAATGGCGTCTGGTGATGCATTCGGGTTGATGCGAGCTAGACTTGCCTTAAATATCGCCGGGACGATGTTGCTTGATTCGTCCCACGCGAGTGACTTTAACGAAAGGTACTCGTAGCCCAATCGCATCAGATGCAAAATCGCCGGAATCTTGACTCGCGAATCTTCGTTGAACTTCATTCCTACCTGGCCATTTGAGATCGCGGCTAAGAATAGATCATCATGCAGTTTAGGCCGTGGCTTGTCTCGGACAGTACAGGCATTGTGGTTGGGAAAAGAATGTACCAGACGCCACAACGCTCGGCGATTGGGGGGGGAATAACGGCTGGGTTCAAGCCAGCGCGATTCCACTAGTTGATAGGGTACAATCGGGGCGACTTCAAACTCACGATTTCACGAATAGATTGGCAATGATCAGAGATCCTGCAGAGTGGTCGCAAAGGGCCATCTTTTATGTCGCAATCGGTTACTCGTGCGTGGGGTTGGGAGGCGCTTTCGCCTATACGTTCAACTTGCTTGACGTTGGCAGTCGAACGATCGCCGATGTTCCCATCGAAATGCTTTGGTTCGGTGCGGTAGGCGCGATCACGATTAGCTTACAAGCGATCTTTCAGTACCAGGATTCCTGGGAATCAAAATACAATCTTTGGCATCTCGGTCGCCCAATCATGGGAGCCATTCTTGGCATGATGTCTTACTTGATGCTGCGAACGATCGTTGCGCTTGGAAGTTCGGAATCGCTGACCGAGATACCCGACGGAATTGACTTGTTTCCCTACCGCATCCTGGCGTTCGTCGTCGGGTATCGGGAAAAGACTTTCCGCGCATTGTTGAAACGTGTAATTGACGTCATTCTTGGGCCGGGGGAACCCGATTCCTCAAACAATCGTCGTGACGACTCGTCGAATGACTCCAACGGCAGCATTTGAAGATTGATGTGCGAAATGTTGAGTTGAGGCAGAACATGCTCACTTGGCTGCTGGGTCTTGACTGTGTGCCGCGTCCTTGGACTGCTTAAATCGGCTGCAAAGCAGTTCGCTAGAATTGCACCCCATTTATCTGGTGCCGGTGCTGGTCCGGAGGTAGTCAATCAGCAGGCCAGTTAAATCGTCTTTTTCGAGAGCCGCAATAATTCCCAGGCACTGGATGTTCCGATACGTGCTTGTCGTATCAAACAGACAATCAATGGGGCTGAATTGTCGTGAAAGAATACGAATGCGACCGAGATAGCGAGGATGGTTTAGCGAGCAGATGAGTTCGGAAAGTATTGCAGAGCGTGATTGCGAAGGTGGAATGGAGCAAAGCGATTGAACTGTGTATTCCGAGGCTCGAATGATCTGTGTATCGAACGCAATGTCTTGTCCCCAGTCATCGCCAAGCGGCAGTTGCGGAAAGGTGGTGGTAAAGTCTTTGACAAGTTCGCCAATACGAGCCTCCAACGTTCGCAAGTCAACAATTGATAGTCGAATTTTCGCATGAACTGGGATCAGGACGTGCATGAGTTCCCAGTGATCGACGTTTCCAGTGACAGCGTTATCCGGCACCAAGCCTTCGATACCGCAGTCGTCAAACTGTTCGATAGAATCGTTCTTAATTTTCTCTGAGTCTGGGGGAGTAATCGAGACCTTTAGTGATTGTTCGGTCTGGCCATTGGCAGACATTGCTATGGCATCCCCCGGGTCCATCGTGCCAAGATCGCATCGAATGTTTGGCCCAAAGCGATCGTCATGGACATAGAGTACGGAAGTCTCGCTAGTTGCTACTGAGACCCCATCGTCCGGATCACAGATCGTTTTTGTTCCTAGCGCGGTTACAGCATGACCTTCGGCGTCCTTATTCTTCAGCAGGAGAATAGGGGCGTGCCCCGAATGAATGGCGACCCGAATCAAAAACTTCGCTAAGTCTCGATTGCCTCGAACACGGAAAAGCGAAGGCGCGAGACCTGAAGCGCGAATCGCCTCGCACATTTGATCGATTTCAAGACCACCTGCTGGCATCGAACGGCCGCCCGACAAAGAGAATCTTGTCGCCAACTGAGTAATCCCCACGGGCGTCGCAGGTTCGATCGTTTCATGGGCAGATGCCTTGTGAAGCGAGGACCAAATGGCAGTTGTAGCACATGCGCTGACTCCAACGTCTTGCTGCTGAAACGCCAATCCACGAACCGTCCATCGCGCGCCGAGGAAATTAGCATGGTATGGCATGCAACCGCCATAATTCCGAAGTATCTCTCCGTTGTCGGTAGGTTGTCGATTTGGCAAGCAAGCCAATACGGTTCGCCCAACTGGGCTGCCGTCCAATGGCTTGACGACGGAAAACCCAAGATACAGCGATTCAGAAAGCGATGAAGAGAGCTGGAAGAACTCATCTTGAGTCTTGCCATATACGTTCTCCTGAAATTCCCCGATCTTTGAAATCACTTCGTCAGCAGACGCTTTAAAGAAGTGAATGCGACGGCAAAAATTGGAATACTCTCGCAAACACTTCGAGTAGAAAACGCTGTGGTCTTCCATGTAGTCTCGATCGATATATCTCTGCTCGATCGCAAAACATTTGCATCCAATCGAATCAGCATATCGTTCAACATAGCGAAGCTGCCGCAACGCCCTCTCGTCACCAATGAAGGGAGAAGGCGCAAGCTCAAGAGCGGATTCTATCTCGCCTACCTCGAAAGAGCGTATCCAAGCTGCCCACGCTGGATTTTCATTGATCACTGCAGTCAGTCAACCGCGTTGATTTGCATTGAGAGATCTTCAACCGTCAACCGTTTAGAGTCGGCAACGATGTGCTCCACCTCGGCAATACGCTGCTCACGATTTCCACGGCCCGCCTCAAATCGGCTTCGCGCCTCATTGTTAGGCTCACTCCACTGCTCAAGCGCAGCGCGAACACTCTCTACGATTTCTGTTGGCAAGGTTCCGTCACTTAGTTGATTGGATTCCAAATGACTCTTCCTCGACGATTAGGGTGTTTCTCCAGGGTTAGGAGATTAATCGGCAGGAATGAGCGCTTCAAATGAATATTCATTGCGAATCCGAAAAGGTCGGACTCTAATCGCTGATTCTTGCGCTAATGCACGTGGAAATGCAACCCTTGGTGCGGAACATTTCTTTGATTCTATCAGAAAACAGGAGGTATTTGCTAGCGTCCTGCCGGAGGTTGGGAAATAGACGCTCTGGCGATCTGCCTTCCCACGAAATTTGCAGCTACGTCACTCTGTGTCGCAATTACCTTTGCAATGATGCGGCGATCTGTTGCTGGATCTCTGCGATCGAGTAGGTGCGAGCGGCTTTGATGTGCAGGATGGGCAGGCCGGCGGCTGCGAGGCTTGGTCGACGAATGCGTCTCGGTCTTGGCGGTCCTTGCGATTGTGGCTGGCGTCGTCGAGCTCGATGGCGAGCAATGGTTGCATCGTGGTTGGATCGCAGAGCAGGAAGTCAATGTGTTTGCTGCTGATCTTGTTCTCGAACTTGCGGCTTTCCTCGCTGCGCGGCACGTACAACACGTCCCACAATCGCACCTTGTTGTTGATTGAGTAGCTTTGCCCGGCAGCTTGCTCCAGGACGCGATAGAACGCAAGCTCGGCCGGCGAGAGGAAGTTGTCGCGGAGGCGGTACGGCAGCTCGTTCCGTTCACGCCCTTGTCTCGAACCCGGTGCTATACCGACCAGCTTCAAAAAGAATCCCAAACATCCGCTGCGCTGAGGATCGTTGGCCATCACTCCGCCGCCGGCTCGGCAACAACCGCGAATACTTCGTCGTCGCCGATGAAAACCGAGTAACTCTCCGACACAAACGCTCCAACTGTACTCAAAGGTTTGTATAGCTCATGACGTATCCAAAAAGCTGAGAACAATTTTGGTTGCTGGCCATGGATGACGCTCTTGCCTTCAAGAAATTTGAGCGTGCCCAAAAAGCGAAGCGGCTTTCTCCTATTCAGGTTGGCCGCCTCCTCACGAGACAGTGACGCCTTCAATGGTTGCATCATCGTGAATGTGAACGGCATTCTTGCGGAAGGCTTGTACTTCCGAATTGGCGACTCAGTTTTTATGGTTGCGAAGTCACTTCGCCAGTCAACCGATGTGATTCGCACTTTGTATTCGAGGATGACGCCATCGAACTCCGCATGAATCTCCTCCCGCAGCTTTGCGAGCGAATCCTCCTTTTCCAGTTTTGCATTTCCGACCGGAACTCGCCTCGCGAGTAACTGCATCTCCTTGAAAAATCGCTCAATTGGCATCGTTTCCGGCTCGGCCGTCAACGACTTTTCATCCGCTGAAGCTGCGGGTCCCGACAGCACTAGTGCCGCAAGTATCCAGACAACTTTCACCTGCACTAAAAGATTAAGAATTCGCACGCCTTGCCCTCAATGTCACGAACTTGGTGTTACCGGTTCAATGACTGTTTTAGCAAACAGGGCACGGACACATAATGTGGTGTTTGAGCGAACCTAAGGCACAGGCTCGATCGTCAATTGAGTTGGCGAGCGCTTTTGTCGACTCCGCACTGCTCGTATTCTCATTCCACGGTTTTGCTCTTTGTATTTACTATGAAAATCTGGTTCATTTCTGACACTCACAATCGACATCGGGAGCTGACCGTTCCCAATGTCGATTTAGTGATTCATTGCGGCGATGAGTCGACGCATGGGAACGCTTGGATGAATGAACCGGAAGCGAGGCCGTTCTTTGAATGGTATTCGGAGTTGGACATCGCGACCAAGGTGTTCGTGCCGGGTAATCACTCTACCGCAGTGGAACAGGG
>CAYUGI010000156.1:0-15680 GCA_964444105.1 uncultured Pirellulaceae bacterium | reverse complement strand
CGCGATGGCAAACACGCTCAACGCCGATCACTGGGGAGATGCTATAAGGAGAGGGTCAATCCAGTGTCTCAGCATAAACCCGTCTACTCTGCGCATTTCCCTCCCCGGCCGCTATTGCGTCCGACCCTCCCGCAAGCGGGAGGGTGAAGACTCACGCAACATCAAAACTACCGCTTCGCATTACTTAAGTTGGGACTGGGCTAACGCGTTGGAATCAGCTGGATCGCATCCACGACGACATAACCGTCATCGGTGTCTTGATTGCTGATCTCGATGGTGGCTGTTTCACCAAAAGGAAAGACACCAACCGTCTCCCAAGTTCCGTCATGCGTCGGCGTTTTGCGTTGGTTCACGACAACTGTTTTCTCACCGACAACAACCGGCACGCGAGTGGAGCGGTTTTTATTGGCAGAATAACTGATTCTCACTTCGTACTTCCCTTCGCGTGGCAGGTCAATTTTCCACTGGATCTTGCTGAGTACTTTCTTTGGCCCACTGTCATGCAAATATTCCTCGCCGACAAAGGGCCCTACGGAATGACTGCCGCGCCAGTGTCCAGTTTTCTTCGCCTGGGAATCATCTACCACGATCCCAGCAAGCTTCGTCGGGTCAATGCCACCATGAGCAACAAACGGCCCCTCGAACTGGAGCACCTGTTGATCGTCTTCCAATCGCTTCTGCAAATCCGCGTAGGCGACTTCTTGAACCGGGATGTCATCTTCCAACGAAAGCACTGCGGCCGTCGCAGCCGACTGGCCCAGGATCATGAACACGGGCTCCATCCGAATCGAACCGAACGCGATATGAGATGACGAGATGCAAACAGGCACCAACAAATTCGTGCACTCGCTCTTCTTTGGCACCAAGCTCCGATAGGAAATCCGGTACGGTCGACCTGGGTGAACGCCGATGTCACCTTCGTTCTGCACCTTGCCGTCTGCTTTGATGTAACGCTGAACATTGTGCGAATCCAGTGTGTAGGATCCCATTCCCACCGAATCAACGATCTCGCGATTTCCCATGCAGTCATGTTCCGTCATCACATGCTGCCCTATCATGCGTCTGGCTTCGCGAACGTAGATCTGATGCGGCCAGCCGCCGTTGTCCTTGAACTCATCTTTGGGGAGCCCCCAAGTTTTCATCCGGTTTTGAATCTCCGCAGGGACCGACGGATCATTGGCGATGAAATACATGAGCCCTTTCTGATAGGCCTCGTGCTCGGCGATAATCGCTCGACGCTCGTCGTAGGTCCCATCGGGATAGCCGTAGTTCATGCCGATGTTGTCGGTGCTAAAAGGGCCGTGGTTGTTGGTGTCCGTTTTGTGGTTGGGAATCGGATCAAATTTTCCAAACGTTCCACGCCAGCCGGCGTCGAAAACTCGCTTCATCAATTCGTATTGCGCTGGGTCGTAGCCCACTGGCTTGGGGAAGGGGATTCGGTTTTCGGGATCGTTGCTTAAGCACATGCGAAAGCAATAAGCCTGGACGCGATGATCACCATCACCTTTCGCGCCGGGCGGATCGCTGCTGACGCGCGGTAGCACTCCGCTGCTCGAGTCTCCAGGAGTCACGTAAGGGTCAATCGGCTTTTCAAACCAGTGCTTATGATGCAGTACGCCAACTTGGACGCCGTTCCATTTTTCGTCGTAGACAGTGTTTGCTTCGCGGCCGACGTGGTAGCCCACGTTCGCTGCCGCCATCAAGTCACCTTCATAAGTCGCGTCGATAAAACGCTTACCCTTGAATACCTTGCCGCTAAGCATTCGTATCTCTTCGATGGCCGGTCCATCAAGTTTGACGCCTGTCTTGCGATCCAGCCATTCGTCTCGGTAGAGCTTGATGTTGTTTTCTGCAACGAGAGACTCGAAAATCTGCTCGGCCACGTGGGGTTCAAAAATCCACATCGTCCGCTGGTCTTTGTCGATCGCTGGACTGCCTTGTCCTCGATTGCCATAGTCGGAACGCGGTTGCCAATTCCACGCGGCGTCATCGTCGTAGTGTTGCCAAACGCGGTGGTAGAAATCTCGTGCAAGTCCCCCGACGGTTTCCTTTTTCCCTGAATCGGTCCAACCTAAACCACCCGACGACAAACCTCCCAGGTGTTTGTCAGGGCCGACCAGGATGACGGTGCGATTCATCTTTGCGGCCTGTACTGCGGCGATCACACCCGCCGATGTGTTGCCGTAGACAATTACATCAGCCTGCTCTGCCGCGATCGGCTGAGACGGGAGAGACGCAACAACTAAAACGGCCAGGGGAATCAAATAGCGACTTGGCACAGAAAAAAACTCCAGATGACGAAGACCGAAACTTCTCCTGCCCATCTTAGCAGTCAGTATGCCGTCGCTGTTGTCGTAGAGTTCGGCTGTGAATAGCCCAGCTTCAAAAGTGGTTCCCATTGTGTTCTCGGGCTACCAAAGTTCCCTGTGTCAAAAAGTGATTTGCCGTGTGGCAATGGCTGCCTTGGTTGACACGGGCCTTTTGCGCCGGGACATTATTAAGGCGAACACGAGGAGCGTTTCAAGCCGCTGCTTCCAACTCGCGACGTGACCGACAGCCGTTTCACATAAGGGATTGCACCAACAACGATGTTTACACTCCTGAATGCCACCGACCTCGCCGCGGACTCTGTGGTTCCAGCTTCCTTAACCCATGTCGTCAATGCGTTGCCAGTCGCTCGGCTCCCACTGGGTCAGGGCATTTCTGACGCGACGATGTTCGGGCTGATTGCGGCCTTAGTCGTCTTTGTGGTTTTGCTTGTCGGACTATTCATCTTTGCGAGCTATTTTGGTCTTTGGGTTCAATCTGCCCTGACCAAAGCAGACATCACGATTTTCAGCTTATTGGGAATGACGTTCCGCAAGGTCAATACGCGTCAAATCGTTCGCAGCAAAATCATGGCGACCCAAGCTGGATTGGTTGATCCTGAAATGACAAGTGGTGCGTTGGAAGCTCACTACCTGGCGGGTGGAAATGTCCAACAAGTTATTCGAGCGTTGATCGCGGCCAAAAAGGCGAAGACAATTTCGCTGACCTTTCGCGAAGCGACTGCGATCGACTTGGCTGGCCGAGACGTTTTGGAATCAGTGCAAACCAGCGTTTACCCCAAGGTGATCGACTGCCCTCCACGCGGTGCGGTGAAACCGTCACTTGATGCAGTCGCCAAAGACGGCATCCAGTTAAAGGTGAAAGCAAGGGTCACGGTGCGAGCCAACCTTCAGCAGTTGATTGGTGGTGCAACCGAAGAAACGATTATCGCACGGGTTGGTGAAGGCATCGTTAGTGCGATCGGTTCGGCGGCTGACCACAAGGCTGTCTTGGAGAACCCCGACGTGATCAGTAAAGCCGTACTGGCGAAACGATTGGACTCACAAACTGCATTTGAGATCGTCTCGATCGACATCGCTGATATCGATGTGGGGGCCAACATTGGCGCTCGACTGCAAGCCGACCAAGCCGAAGCGGACACACAGGTCGCTCGAGCTCGCGCGGAAGGCAAACGTGCTTCGGCGGTCGCCGAGGAGCAGGAAATGCAGGCGAAAATCGAACAGAGCAAAGCTTCTTTGGTGTTGGCACAAGCGGCGGTTCCCGAAGCAATGGCGAGTTCGTTCCGAAGCGGCAACTTGCACATTTTGGATTACTACAAACTTCAAAACGTCAGCGCCGACACGGAGATGCGAAAGTCGTTGGCGGCTGCCGGAACACCGCGCGACACCGGCGAAACCTACGACGACTAACAATACGACGACTAACAATACGACGACTAACAAATCGTTGCGGTCTGATAACGCTGCATTCCTCACCGGCAGTAAAGTCCGTTCAGTAATCATTCGCCAGAAACTCTCCCACGGATGACGCAAGATGTCGGGTGACTTAGAAGATTTCCTTCGCCGAGCCGCTGAACGCCGCCAGCAAAAAGCTGCGCATCAGGGAGGCGGTCAGCCAGCTGGCGGACGCCCCCAAGGTAACCAGCCTCCACCGCCACGACCTGCTCCGCCGCAATACACCGATCAACGCACCGAACGGAACGTCGGCAATCGAGATGATGAGGTCGTTATGGCCGAAGTCGTCCGTGATAATCGGGCGGACAACGAAGCGGAGCTTCATCGCAAGCAGGCCGAAGCAAGGAAGATTGCGAAACGTGCGAAGGCCGTTGCCGCAAATACGCGACAGCGTCAAGCCAACGAAAGAGCGACGCAAGCCAAGGCCGCAGCTAAGGTTGCCAAAAAGGAAGCCGAAGCGGCTCGAGCCAAAGCGAATTCAGCCGCCGCGTTGGCCGCGGGCGGAAGCCCGGCCGAAGAGCTGCTGAAACTGTTGACCAAACCAGGGGGAATCCAGCAAGCCGTGCTGCTGCGTGAAATCCTGGAACGCCCCGAGCATCGCTGGTAGCCGAGACGCAGAATGATGGACAGGCAGATGGATCCGCAATCCACCCGAATCGGATGGATCGGCACCGGCGTCATGGGCAGCAGCATGTGCGGCCATTTGATGAAGGCCGGATACAACGCAACAATCTTTAATCGAACGCAAAGCAAGACCGACCAACTGGTTGCAGCTGGCGCGAAGTTGGTGGGGTCGCCACGCGAAGTCGCCCAGAAGAGTGATGTCGTTTTCACGATCGTCGGATTCCCGGCGGATGTTCGCAGCGTCATCCTGGATGAGGAAACGGGTGTCCTGGCGGGCTGCGAAGACGGAACGACGATTGTCGATATGACCACAAGTCAACCATCACTCGCCGAAGAGATTGCCGCCTTGGCTGCGGAGAAGGGAGTCGCTTCGATAGACGCCCCCGTCAGCGGTGGCGACATTGGTGCAAAGAACGCCGCGTTGTCGATTATGATTGGGGGAGAAGACAAGGCAGTTAATTGCGTTCGCCCTCTCTTCGAATTGATGGGCAAAACGATTGTTCATCAAGGAGGACCAGGGCTGGGTCAACACACCAAAATGGTCAACCAGACGCTGATCGCTAGCGGAATGATCGCTGTTTGCGAAGGCCTGCTCTATGCACACAAAGCGGGGTTGGACTTGCCGACGGTTATGCAAAGTGTTTCCTCGGGCGCCGCGGGTAGTTGGTCGCTTTCAAATTTGGCACCCCGGATCATTGACGGAAACTTCGACCCAGGTTTTTTCGTCGAACACTTCATCAAGGATATGGGCATTGCTTTGGAAGAGGCTGCTCGAATGAAGCTCTCGCTCCCCGGTCTGGCAATGGCTCACCAGTTCTATCAAGCAGTCTCCGCACAAGGCCATGCAAAAGATGGCACGCACGCACTCATGCTGGCGATGGCGAAGATGAATGCTGTGGACTGGCACTAGTGCTGTGCCACAGCTAGATGTTCTGGTTAGCCGTTTTTGCGCTAGCCACGGTTCGATCGCAACAACCTAATTGCGTCTACCCTGAGTTTTAGCTGTGATAAAGCACTAACCCAATGGCGCTTTCTTGTCGCTAGGCGGGAGAGTAATTTCAGGGATCACGTAGATGGCGTTAGGCGTTACCACAAACGTTCGATTACTTGGCCGTCTAAAGAGAGCGTTCAACTTAGGCCGTTGATAAACAACAGCGATCACTCGCTGAGTGAGTTGCAAATTGCCCTGTAGGGGCTAAGCAACAGGGGCTAAGCAACATAGCCCAGCGCAAACCAATGCGAGTTCCACAAGCTTTGGTGCCGCCCTGGGTAATCGTCTAGTCTACTGCGTGCCTCGCCCCATCGACCGATCGTTCTAAGATGGCCGTCTAAACGCTACACACCGACACTTGTGCTGATGCATGGTCTGGCCTAGCTGGGCTTTAGATCTCCACCTGTGCCTAGTTCGTGATTGAGTATCTCCAGCAGCGTTTGCAAGAAGACCACCACCATGGGGCCGACGAGTATTCCGACCGGACCAAAAACTTGCACGCCTCCTAGGACGCTCAACAATGCGAAGAGCGGGTGAATCTGCGAGTGATCTTGTAGGACATAGGCTTTGATCACATTGTCGATCGATGAAATCACCAAGGCACCAAAAATGGCTAAGCCGATCGCATAGCCCCACTCTTGTTCGACCGCGCCGATATAGATCGCGCAGGGAATCCAAACGGACGCGGCCCCCAGAAAAGGGATCAATGCCATCAGGCACGTAATTAAAAACAGCAGCACGATCGACTGAAGCCCGCAGATCGAAAATGCAATCGACGCGAGGATCCCTTGCGCAATCGCGCTGGCGATGCTAGCCAACACCACGGCTCGACTGGTCTTGTCGAACTCCGTCAGCAATTGCCGCTCGTAGTTGTCGTCCAGCGGGCTCAGACGCATCAGGGTTTGGATCATTGCCGGTCCATCGACGAGGAAAAAGTAGGCCGAAATAACCAGGATCACCAGACCGATACCCGATTTCAACAAGATCGCACCGGTAGCGCTGGTCAATTTCACAAACCTGGGCTGAAGTGTTTCGCGACTGCGTCGAAGAAGACTGGCAAATTCAGATTCACTTGGATTCGCCAACAGTCTTAATTGCGAACGAAACGATCCACCTAGTTTGCTGTGCATCCAAGCACGAATCGATGCCGACGCGACGACACCTTGTTTATGAAAAAGGTCTTCGTCATCGACTTGCGACTTAATGCTTTTGGGGTCGGTCGATTCGGCACTCCGACGTACCGCGGCAGCGAATTCATCCAGACGCTCCCGCGCGAAATCGGCTTTGGCTTGCGAAGTAGCGGGTCCGTCCACGTCCTTTTGTAAATAGGCGAGCAGGTCTTTGGACCTAGCAATCTCGGCCAGTGCCTCTTTGGAATTTACCGGGCTGTCCAGGCTGTCCGCCAACTGGTCGAGTTGCCGAAATTGTTCGGGATGCTTCAGTTTCAACCCGAATTGGTTCCTTGCTCGTTCAACTGCTTCGGTCAGGTCATTGAAATCTGCTTGGCTAACCAACGCCGTGAACTGAGTCGCCGCGACAGACACAACGGCGAAGATTGGCATCAAGACAATCAGCAGGATAAGCAGCGTCGTCCCGACAGCCGCAGTCCGCGGACGATTACCAAGTCGGTCGCGAAGCCATTCGTGAATGGGATGGAAGATGACGACAAGAGCCGCCGCCATAAAAAGCGGAACGAAAAAGACGGCCATCACGCGGTAGAACAAGATTCCCACCGTGACGATGCCAAAAATCAGCATGACGACGGACATGATTCGCGATAGCGAAGGTAGCTGCGCAAACAAGCTATTTATCGCGGCGTCGGTATCAAATGCGCCAGCTGTTTTCGCTCGCGGCGCGGCCACTTGCTGCTCAGCTGATTCGTCCCCACGACTCTGCTTTGACGTGTCGGCGGGATCACTGGTCGCATCAGAACTGCTGCCCGTTTCTGACTTAGCAGAACCTTTCTTCTTTTTCCGTGACATCTCGATACTCTGTTCGCAAATTCAAAGGTGGGTAAAAAAGTCGCACACCTACGGGCACAAATTCTGGACGATCGGGTCGATGCTGAACAGACTAAGGACAGCGACAGTCAAAATTCTGCTTCGGCAGCTTTCGATACTGCCGCGTTGCGAGTGACTGTTTGCTCTACACTGCGGCAAGATTTCTGATCATCAAATTGACTTGAGACCTCATGGCTTTGCAGCGAAAAACACTGATCCGCGTCGCGAAATGGTTGGTCGCTGTCTTGGTGGTGATCGGATTGATCTGGGCATCAAAGTCGGCTGTCAACCAATGGCAGCAGCAAAAACGCGTTGTCCAAGAGGCGATCGTTGCTTTGGAAGAATCGATTCAAGCGGAGTTCGACGAAGGCAAACGCATTGAATTGATCTCGCAAAAAGAAGCTTTGCAATCGGCGGTTCCGTCAATGCAAAATCTGCGATGGGGGCGAATCGGTTTAGCTGCGGTCCTCTACGCGGTGGGGATTTTCGTGCCCGGATTCGTCCTGCACCAGGCGTTGAGCTCGCTTGGCGAAAACCCCCGCCGAAGCACTGTGGTCGCTGCCCAGCTGTTGGGCCATGCAGGGAAATACGTGCCGGGAAAAGCCATGGTCATCGTCCTGCGGGCCGGCGCGCTTGCTCAGGAAAACGTCGCAGTAAAATGCGCGACCGTGGCTGTATTCATGGAGACACTGCTGATGATGGCAGTCGGGGCCGCCGTCGCAGGCGTCGTGATCTGCTGGCTGCCTGTTCCTAACTGGATGATGTGGATCGCGATTGCGATGGCTATAACTGCCAGCTTACCTACTTTGCCTCCAGTGCTGACTCGCGTCGCTGCGGCCGTCTCGAAAACAAAGCCGACCGAAGCTGATAGTCAGGCTGATGAATTTCCGACTAGTAAACTTCTGTACAACACGCATAGTGGGAGCGTGAAGTTTTTTGTCTTGGGATGGGCGTTCTCGCTCGTCTCGTGGCTGCTGATTGGTGCTGCGTTTACCTTCCTGGTCACTGCAATACCTTCGGCCGAAGTTGCTTCATCAGAGATCACTCAGGAGATCGTGCCAGGCGTCATGCAGCCTCGTTCGCTGCAATTGTTCGCCGTATCAACGGCGGCCATCGGCCTAGCCATGGTGGTCGGATTCGCGTCACTTTTGCCAGGAGGCGCTGGTGTGCGCGAGCTTGTACTGACGACGGTTTTAGCCACAACGATCGGGATATCCCACGCGTTGTTAGCAGCCATCGCGGCACGACTGCTTTTCATCGTCGTCGAAGCAATCTGTGCGGCACTTGCGTGGTTGTGGTTGCAAAGAAGGGCGAAGCACTTGGCGAGTCGTTCATCGACTTTTGCGACTTGAATGATCCGCCAGGGATGACATTTGAGAGCTGAACAAATATACTAGACAGCAGTCGCTTGAAGGCAGGTTGGACTCTTCTAGTTGGGCTTTTCCTAGTGCGCCAGTTTTGCTGGCGAACACCATTGCAACTGGGTCTCGCATTGTGAGCAATCGCCGAATCTCATTCGTTATTCCAATGATGGATGAAAGCGCGACGGTGCAAAAGCTTCATTCGCAGATTGAAACGGTCTGCCGTGATCACTCCATCGACTTTCAAATTGTTTTTATCGACGATGGATCAAGCGATCACACGTGGCAGATCGTTCAAAAGCTGTCCGATGAAAACGCGACGACGGTAGGACTGCGTTTTCGCCGAAACTTTGGCAAGGCGGCAGCTTTGGCGGCGGGATTCGAAGCGGCGACGGGCGAGATCGTGATCACCATGGACGCGGATCTTCAAGATGACCCTAGTGAGATACCACGCTTTTTGGAGAAGCTAGACGAGGGTTTTGATGTCGTCAGTGGTTGGAAGCGAGTGCGTCACGATCCGTGGCACAAGGTTCTGCCTAGCCGAGTGTTCAACTGGTTGGTTAGTCGAACCACTGGCGTCAACCTTCACGATCACAATTGCGGATTCAAAGCGTATCGGCGTGAGATTTTTGACCAGGTGAAACTGTATGGCGAACACCATCGGTTTGTTCCTGTTTTGGCCGCATCGCACGGTTGGAAGGTCAGCGAAATCGAAGTGGAGCATCACGCCAGAGAGTTTGGGCATTCCAAGTATGGCGTTTCAAGGTTGATCAAAGGATTCTTGGATCTACTAACGGTCTACTTCCTGACCAGTTTCGGGCGACGTCCGTTGCACTTAGTGGGTTCGATCGGGTTGGGCTGTTTTGCGATGGGCGGATTAGGGATTTTGTATCTCACATTTATGCGAATCATCACGCACTTGAATCAAGACCCTTTGGATGACGTCGAGCTTCACAAGCGAGCCGTCTTCTACTACTGCATTTTGGCCGTCTTGTTGGGGGCACAGTTGTTGTTGTCAGGATTGGTCGCGGAGCTTATTGTCGCACTGACTCGCCAATCAAATCCACCTACTTTCAGCATCGCTGAGAGAACAGACGAAAATGCATAAACACGAAAAAGTACGTAGGGCGCGCCGCGAATACTACGTGCTAATCATTGGCGTGACGCTTTGCTTGATTGCCGGACGCATTTGTTCGATCACCAGCAAAGAGGGTGACACGGCATTCCAAAGCGCAAACGATCGGAGTCGTTGGTGTACGGTCGCCGCCTTGGTGGAAGACGGCACCTACCAAATCGATCGTTTGGTCAATTTCACTAACGAGAAAAAGCGACGCCCTTGGTACACCATTGATATGGTGCGTCACCGCGGAGAAGACGGGAAACTTCATTACTACAGCAGCAAGCCACCGCTCTTTCCGACCATGGTCGCCGGTGTCTATTGGTTCGTCCACCAGTTTGACGGGCTGTCGATGACGGAGCAGCCGATCTATGTGCCACGGTTGATTTTGCTGCTGGTTAATTTGCCGATGATGGGCGTTTTCCTGTGGTATCTGATCGCTTGCATCGAAATGATAGGGCAAGGCGAATGGTCCCGACGTTTCACAGCGACGGCAGCGTGTTTTGGGACCATGCTGACGGCGTTTGCCGTGACTCTGAATAATCACCTGCCCGCTGCGATGGCGATGGCGATTGTTTGTTACCTGTACATGAAAGCAGCCGACAAGCTGTTGGAAGAAGAGCCGTTCGAACTTCGCGATTTGCCACTTCAATACTGGGTCTTGGCAGGGCTCGCTGCGGGATTCGCCGTCGCCAACGAACTGCCGGCCTTAAGCATGACGGTGGGATGGATCTATCTCGTCCACAAACTTTCCAAGCGAGCGGTCGCCCCCTTTGTCGGTGGCGTTGCGGTCGTTGCGATCGCGTTTTTTGCAACGAACTTCATCGCACACAGTTCACTTCGGCCTGCCTACGCGCACCGCAGTGATGGAGAACAAGTCGCCACAATTCCATCGCAACAGCAGCCTTCGAATGAAACAATTCAAAATACGTTGGCTGACGCCGGTGTCATTGGTGCTTCGACAACGATCTCAATCACAACGTCGGGAGAAGCTGATCGTTGGGCAGTGCAGTCCGACCAAGACGATTTGTTCTCTTTGAGACAGGCCCCCGGTTCGGATCAATGGTCTTTGAACCATTGGGGAGACTGGTATGACTACCCCGGTAGTTATTGGGACGATGGGAAAAGAAAAGGTGTCGACTTGGGTGAGCCCTCGCGCATCGTCTACTTGTTCAACATGTTGTTTGGCTACTACGGGATTTTTGCGATCACGCCACTTTGGGTCTTGCTTCCGCAGGGATTCTATCGAAGCACTCGGCGCGGACCACGCGACTTTCGTCGTTTGGCTGGCGTGATCGCGGCTTCGACCCTTGTTTGCATTCTTTTTTATCTGTTCAGGCCAACGATTGATCGAAATTACGGGGGCGTGAGTGCCTGTTTTCGTTGGATGTTGTGGTTCACGCCACTTTGGTTTGTCGTAATCACGCCCACGATCGACGAGTTGGCTGTCGCGCAGAAACGCAGGGCCGCTTTGCTTGCATTGGCGTGTGCGGGTGTCTTTTCGATGTCGTTCGCACTAGAGACGCCTTGGCAGTCCCCTTGGATCTATCAGTTATGGCAGTTTTGGACTGGTTAAGCGGACGGCTCGCCTCGTAATATCCAGCCATCATTCACTGGTCCACCGTTACGCAAGATCATTCATTGGACGGCAAGGAAGCCGAAGGAAGCAAACGAGGCACGGGCATACTTTCCGGGCTGTTTTGGCTTGCGCTTTTCCTGGGTGCCGGTTTCGTTGCGGTGCAGACGATCGCCCCGCAAACCATTGGCGAACAGGCGCGACGTTATCTGCAACTGACACTTCAAGAACACTATCCGCAGTTCCAAGTGTCGGTTGGTCGGGGCCGCTACTCGCCGTCCGTCGGATTGGTTTTTGAAGACCTGCGGATCACCGACCCCACCACGTTATCGCAGACGACGTCATGGGGATTTGAATCCCAGGTACCCGTCGAAATTCTGAGTATTCGCAAACTGACCGTCGTTGCGAACACGGACCCGCAAAAGTTGCTGCAAAAGCAGAGTCCTCTTGTGACGCGCCGCGTCGTCATCGAAGGCGTAGCCGTTCAGACTTGGCTGGAAAGTGACGGCAAGCCATCGGTCGCAAAACTCTGGCCCCTACCAGTAATGGGCCCCGCCGCGCCCCGCGTGGAAGTCCGGGACGCTCAAGTGCGTTTGATCGATTTAGCGGGAACTTCGTCTCCGTTTGAAGTGGATGTTTCCGAACTTCTGCTGACCAATCAACCCGCCGTCGTGCCCCAAGCCACAACACAGGCAAAGACCCTTTCGTCAATTCAAACTCTGCGGCTGCTGGGTACCAGCGATTTGCTGGGATCGATCGATGTACAAGCGAGAGGTTCTCGAGACGGATTCCAGCTGGCCGCCAAAGTGAACGCCGCGCATCTTGGGCCAGCCCTTTTAAACACGTTGCCGGAAGACGCGAAACGACAGCTCCAATTCGCCAGTGGGCTGGATTGTCTGTGCGACATCAACCTGGAACTGACTCACCAACCACCAGTCGAAACCGACCAAAGCCTTGCCAACGGAGCCGTCAACAACACGCTTGCCAATACAAACTATCGATTGACCGCTGCCGTCAGCCAAGGCCGCTTTGATCATCCGGCCTTGCCCCAAACGCTCACCCAGTTAAGCGGCAAGCTCGTTTGCCGGCCCAGTGGACTAACGATTCAGGGGATGCAAGGAAGCTGCGGGGGAGCGATCTGCCGAATCACATCGGGCTCGATCGATGGTTACCGTTGGCCGAACTCTGCGCGTTTCAACGCATCGATCAACGACTTGAATTTGGACGATCGGCTTGCGCGTTCGATTCCCGCAAGCATGCGACGCGGGTGGGAAAACCTGCAACCGAGCGGTCAGATTGACATCGCAAACGCGGCGGTATTCTATCGAGACGGTCGCTGGGTTGCCGATGCCGATATCGATTGCAAAGGCGTCAGTGTCCGCTATGCAAAATTTCCTTATCCGATCGAACAGTTGGTGGGCCGAGTTGCGGTTCGAGATTCCATTGCGTTCGCGAAGTCGATCAATGGCCGCATTGGTGGACGGCCGCTACGATGCGGATTTCGGTTGCCGACGCGTCCAGAAGTCACGCCAGTGAAGTTCTTCCAAGTCGAAACGCATGGTCCAATTGCGATCGATGCTACCATGCTGCGCGCCTTAACGGCTCGGGGCCAACCGACGTCCAAGCTGGAGAAGTTTGTGCGGTCACTCAACGCTGGTGGAACGGTCCAGCTGACGAGCGCAAAGTTTGAAACCGACGTCGATGGAATCAACCACCGCGAAGTCGACTTTCGCGTCGCCGATGGGCACATGCAGTACAGCTTGTTTCCCTATCCGCTGTACAACGTCAACGGTGAAGTTAAAGTCGTTGATGAGGAAGTCAGAATGTTTGGGTTCACGGGCACGAACGCAAACGCCGGTCAAATCGCCTGTGATGGTGTTTACTGGATGCCCAAACTCGAACGCGCGCTGGCGAGTTCTGCGACACCGATGTCGATGCCTTCCCCCTTGGAGCCGTATCGCAACGATAGTTTTTCGCAGCCAACTAACTCTGGCATGCGTCTGACGTTCTTGGCCAAGAACATTCCGATGGACGAATCACTCCGAGCCTCGCTTCCGCCAACCGCGCGCGACACTTGGGACGGGATCTCACCGAGCGGAGTTTTGGATGATTTGCAGGTCGTCGTGACGCAGTCTGCTCCCGGCGATCCAATCGGACTCAATGTCACGGGCAGGGAGAACCAAACGGCCAGCACGGACAACCGGACGCTGAGTATCCAGCCGACCAGTCTCCCGTATCGACTCGACATCACCGATGCGAATGTCAATTACGATGGCAGTCGCGTCAGCATCTATTCGTTGCGTGCCAAACACGGCGGCACCCGAATTGCGGCAAAGGGTGGTTGTGCCCAAGATGAATCGGGGCGTTGGAGGCTCGCGCTGGGAATCGACAGTGGGAGTCGGATTTCTCCTGACGCAGAATTGATCGCCGCGCTGCCAGCAGACCTTCGCAGCGCGATGTATCAGCTACAGCTTCGGCGTCCGCTCAGTGTCCGCGGCCCTGTGAATCTATTCCTTGCTGACGCTTCACACCCCGATCCGATCTTTGACTGGGATGTGGTGTTTCAATTAGAAGGAAACCGCATTGGTGACGTAGGCCCGGTTCACGACCTGCGAGGCGAACTATCGTCCAAAGGCGTTCAGGATGAAAGAGGCGTGCGAGCCAATGGCGTCGTCCGCATTGATTCGATGCACATCGACGATTTACAAGTCACTGGTATTCACGGGCCGTATTCGGTGGTCGGCGAAAAACTACGCTTGGGGGCCGATCCGCAGCCGGTCATGCAAGTCAGCTTGCAGACAGATTCGCACCGTTCAATCCATCCTCCGCTCGGTGTATCGCAGAACCGTTTCGCCCAAGTCTCTCCGGGCGCCTTCGCTGGCAGTCGTAAGATTCGTGGAAAAATCTTCGGCGGCGAAGTGGAGCTGAAAGGCGATGTCGTCCTTACGTCCGGTGCGTTCGATGTTTCCCTCTTGCTAAATAACGGTCGCGTGCCGGACTTGCTTTCCGAACTTGGAAAGGGGCAAAGTGAGATGACCGGCACGATCAACGGCCAAGCAGAATTGGAAGGCCTGTTAGGTACCACAGAGTTGTTGAAAGGAATCGGTTCAGCACGCGTAGTCGATGCAAACGTTTATCAGTTGCCGCTATTGGTTCAACTATTGAATTTGCTGCGCATCAAGGCTACCGAGGATGTCGCGTTCACGGACGCCGACGTTGAGTTTTCATTGGTAGAAGACGAAATCACATTCAATGACCTCAAGCTTTGGGGGGACTTGGTTGCCCTGCAAGGCGGCGGAACATTAGATCGACGTCGCGAACTGGATTTGACGTTCAATACACAAGTCAGTCCGCACAACGCGTTCACGCAGATACTTCGACCGCTACGAAAACAAAACTATACGCTTTGGACCGTTGACGTTCGGGGACCGCTTGATGCTCCGGTCGTACAACGAAGTTCGCGTGATGGGGTGGGCCAGACTCTTGATCGAATTCTACCCGGAAGGACGGTTCGTTAGCGCGCCACGTTGGTCTTGAACGTCGGCTTTGCGTTTGATCAAACCTGCCATGAACATTCAACCCAACCATTCAGCGTCCTCCATCGCCGGGGCACACCGCACCGGAGCCAAAGACGCGTCTGATTCCACCGAGACGAATGGCACACCACTGTCGCGCGCTGATATCAGCGTGAAGGACAACCAAGCATCGCATTCGGTCAACGAAGGCGAACACGCTGGGCAACGTGACGCGGACGGTCGGCAGCTAGAGAGCCAATCGAAACGCTCGCAGAGCGATGTCAATGACATTGATCCCAGTGGCCGATCAGAAAGCGAGCAACCTGCGGCATCACAGCCTAACGACTCAAGCCAACGACTCGATTTCCGGGCATGAGTGAAACGGAATGGAGTACGGTGATTCGCTCTCTTTGCGGGTAACGTCGTCGTGGATTCTTGTGAGGGAATTGCGTCGGTTATTATTGCAGGCAAGTCCCGTGGCCTCACGGCCAGCGGCTCACAAATGTAGAAGTCGTCGTAGCGGATTTTGCTTTTTTGATTGGCCTGCAAATTGAACTTCACTCTCCCTGAGGACATTGGTGTCTACACAGGTCGATGATGAACCTTTAGGTCGGAGGCCGACATAACCCTAGCTGGTGGCGTAAGCCATCAGACAAAATGCAAGCTCAAGACAAAGCCCGAAGGGAGCGTAAAGCGTGGAACGTTTGCTGCCGC
>CAYUGI010000155.1:0-15697 GCA_964444105.1 uncultured Pirellulaceae bacterium | reverse complement strand
CTGCGTCCGACCCTCCCGCAAGCGGGAAGGTGAAGACTTGCGCAACATCAAAACTAACGCTTCGCGTTAGATTTTAAATCCAAGCGTTCCTTAACGTAGCGGTATTGGGCTTCAGCCGGATTCGACCAGTCACAGGTCGCCTGAAGAGAGCGTCCAGCTTTAGTCGTTGGTATTCGTCTGCAATTTTAGCGTCGCCATCTCGTTTGGTGTGAACCAACGTATCGGTTGTGTTCACCCAAGATCAATTGCGGAGCAATGGCGGAATGTAGCCTGGGGCAATCCTTGCTTGTCTCAGCAAGCAAGGTGCAGCCCCAGGTTGACCCAAGCGAACCGGAAACACCCCTCGGCGGCAAAGCCGCCGATCGCCGAGGGAGCCGCGTTCTTTTCGCGCATTGCCACCTGGGGTTCCTTCAGGTTCGCTGTCGCTCTCCTTCGTCACCCCAGGCTACATTCCGCCGCCACTCCGTGGCTAGCATTCCGATCTGATCTAAGCTGGACGCTCTCTGAAGGCGGGACACCAGCGTGCGCTGATGAATCATCCAAGCTAGCTAGTCCGCTGGCATGCAGACAAATGCCCTTCTGCGGGAATCTGCAACACTCAGGAGGCAACATTGCTGCGAGCCAGCTTTGCCCGCGGCAAGCTGTCACGGTGCAAATTTAGGCGGGTACGAATCCGCACCTTCAGACGTTTATACTTACGGAACAAAAACGCGGTCCCCCCATGCAATACGCCAAGCGGCCTGCCAAATACGGCATGCTCCACCTGGCACCTCGTTGCTTACCGCGATCGAAGGATTCGTCACGTCTGCTCGCTACTAGGTTTGTATGTCTCTCCGCGTCTATTTTGGGTGCCCATCACTCGGTCCTTGTGCGCTCGTTCTGACCGCAATTGTTCTGACGACGCTGGCCGGCTGCCAGAAAACCGATCCGATCGTGACGTATCGAGTGCCCACGAAAGTTCCCGAGCAATTACTTCCTGGCAAAGACCGAATGCTCGCTGCGATCGCTCCGCACGAATCGAAAGCTTGGTTTTTCAAAGTCACGGGCCCCGAAGACGCCATCGCAAGTATCGAGGATGAATTTCAGTCGTTTGTTACGAGCGTCACGTTCAATGACGGAAACCCTGACTTAAGCGAACTGCCCGACGGTTGGCGTCGCGCTGGCGAAAAACCGTTCCGCTATGCATCAATCGATGTTAATGTCCTAGGTGAAGGCGACAGCGCGGGCAAGCAATTGGACATCAGCATTTCCAATCTCACCAAACAAGAAAATTGGGATAGCTATGTAGCGATGAACGTCAATCGTTGGCGAGGCCAGCTGGGCCTGAAAGATTCCGACGACAAATGGGCGGGAGGCAAACCGATCGACATTGCGGCCTCCAATGGCGAATCCGTCTGGGTCGATATCGTTGGAGATCCGTCCCAAGCCAGCGGTTCAATGTCTGGCCGTTCCATGGCACCTCCGTTCGCGGGCGGTCAGATGAAAAACGCTCCGTTTGCCGGGGGAGCTACAGCAGCCCCCTCCAGTCGACCATCAACCGCGTCCCAACCAAAGTCAAAGTTGAAATTCGATACGCCTGACGGCTGGCGGAAGGGCAAGATGAGCATGATGCGACTAGCCGCCTTTAATGTTGGCCCGGAAGACGCGGAGGCTGTCGTCACGGTCATGCCAGCCGGCGGCGACTTGCGCCCCAACATCGCACGTTGGATAGGGCAAATCCGAGAAGGCAATGTCCCAGACGAAGTCGTCGACAAGGCATTGGACGATGCAAAAGAGATCACGGTCTCAGACATTGACGCAAAACGCTACGTACTGACCGGCGAAAATCCGGACGAAGGTGAAGCGATCGATGCGACGATCGTTCCAATGAAAAATGGACAAAGCATGTTCATCAAGATGACGGGGCCAGCTGCGACCGTCGCGGATCAAAACGATGCAATGGTCAAATTCTTAGAGTCCCTGAAGTTTTGACCTTCGGCAATAATAGATAAAAGAAGTTGCAACCTCCAACGCTTCCAAAAGCAAACTCATGGCTACTGCGTCCGATTCAACCTTTGCTCAAGATACTCCCGCGGACGACGTGACCGCGATCGGCTCGGGCATCCTGTCGGCATTGGCATCGCTCAAGCTGACCGTTGCTCTGTTCGCTCTCTCGCTAGTAATTGTCCTGGTCGGCACGCTTGCCCAGGACGAGATGAACATGAACGAGGTCAAACAGCGGTACTTCACGTCGTGGATTGCCATGATGCACGTGGATGACTTTTTCCCGCAGGCATTCTTCCCGCACGACAAGCTTCTGCCAGAAGAGCTGCAGGCAGAGGCTGGCACCAAGGGCGTAGGAAAGAAAGGAACAGAAAAGAACGGACCTTCACTTGCGAGACGAATTGTGCAACGCGGACTAAACCTACGCATCCCATTTCCTGGCGGTGCCTTAATCGGCTTGATGCTGATGGTCAACTTGGTCGCTGCCAAAGCCACTCGTTTTCGCGTGCATGCCGGTGGAGCCAGACTTGGCGCGGGCGTCTGTTTGATGCTGCTTGGCACGCTCGTCGCTGGCCTCATCGTTTCGACGGGACATAGTGCCGATGGACTGCAAGGAAACCCACCGGAAAGTCTGGGCTACAGCGGCCTTTGGCGATGTGTTCAATTCGCAACCGGCGTCGGCGCGGTCGCTGCAGCCTTGCTAGCCGTGTCGGCCAAACATCGGTTGGTAAAAATCACCGCGGTTGTTCTGACTGTCGTCCTGGCAGGCCTCCTGACGTACACGGTCGTCAACGACTACCGCATTGGTGACCCCGGGCTTCGAATCGTTTGGCAGTTATCCAAAGGCTTGGGGGCAGGCTTAATCCTGCTGGCGGGTTGCCTACTGATTTTTGCCAAACAAGGTGGCAATGTGCTGATTCACATTGGCGTGGCATTGCTAATGTTCGGTCAGTTTGTCTTTGGTGATCGACAACTGGAACAACGTCTCAGCTTGGTCGAAGGCCAGTCCAGCAACGCACTGATTAACTTGGATGAAGTTGAACTGACATTCATCGAAACGGTCGGCGATGAAGACGTTGTAACCGCCGTTCCCGGCAGCCGACTTCGCCAAGCAGCGATCGACGATACAAAGATCTCTGACCCGTCGCTACCGGTGGACCTGAAGGTCGTCAAGTTCCTAGAAAACTCGCGACTACAACGGCCTGCTGCGGACAACCTTGCGACCAAGGGCAACGGGCTGGAAGTCCAAGCAGGTGAGACTCGCAAAAGCGGCGGCACCGAAAGCACGATCAACGTCGTTTCGGCCTATGTTGAATTGTTCGACAAAGAGTCCGACGAATCGCTCGGCACGCACTTGGTCAGCCAATGGCTATCAGACAATGCGGCTTTGTCGCTGGACCCCAAGACGCCCGATGATTTCGACAACATCACCGTCGCTGACAAAGACTATCGCGTCGGATTGCGATACCACCGTGAAGTGAAACCTTACTGGGTACAATTGGAAGACGTCCGCCGCGTGACTTACAGCGGAACCGATACGCCAAGGGATTACTCTTCGTTTATCCGCATCATCGACCCGGCCAGTGGCGAAGACCGCCGCGAACGCGTCTGGATGAACAATCCGCTTCGATTCCGTGGCGAAACGTATTTCCAATCAAACTACGAATCGCTGCCCAGTGGCAAAGAATGGACCAGTCTTCAGGTGGTACGGAACTCCGGCTGGTTGATTCCGTACGTCGCCTGCAGCATTACAGCATTGGGCATGTTGGTCCATTTCTTCGGCACACTGCAGCGTTTCCTCAGTCGCCGAGAACGCGAAATGGCCAAGCAACTGACGCCCGATCAGCCCGCGATGCCTGTCTATATCGCCGTGGCCGTTTTTGCTTTGATCGCATTTGGATCGCTGCAGCCTTGGAAAGCGACGTCGTTTGGAATTGCCGCTCCAGTCGAGACCGCCGCAGCAACCTCTGATGAAGAAGGCAAGTCCGATGTTGCCTTTGACTTCGACAACGCGGGCGCGATCCCCGTCCAATTCGGTGGACGATTGATGCCTCTGGATGCCTACGCTCGTCAAGCCGTCAAAGCGATGAGCAACAAAGAATCGCTTCCGTTGGAAAACGTGCCCGATGGATTCAAAACTCGTATCGGTGATGACGCAGAAAAACTCTCCGCCATACAGTGGCTGATGGAAGTCGCGATCGACGAGCCCAAAATTCGCTACTTGCCAATGTTCCGCATCGATGCGGAAGAAGTCCGATCCGAACTGGGTGTTTCAGCACGCAAATCCAAACTGTATTCGCTTGATGACATCGGCGAAAACTGGACTCGCGTCGATAAACAGATCAAGACGGCAGGCACAAAAGACAATGCGGATCGATCTTTCAAAGAGAGAAAGCTGATCGAACTGGACCTTCGCACGCGAAACTACACACTTGCTTCGGCCGCGTTTCAGCTGCCACTTCCCGAACAGATTCCGGACGAGTTTGTCGAGCGGATGAAAATCACACGTCAACAAGCCGACACGTTCGCGGTGGATCAACTTGAAAAGCGACTGGGTGCACTGAAGCAAATGCGATCACCCAATATCGTCCCTCCTTCAAAAGAAGTCGCGGCCGATGCGATCGACAATCCAAAATGGGCAGCATTTGGACCCGCGTTTTTCGACGACGCTAAAGCCAGCATTCGAGGCGGTGAAGACAAAGCCAGCCCAGGCGTACGAACCTTCGGCCAAATGATTAGCTCCTACGCGGACAACGATCCAGCCTCGTTCAACAAAGCGGTGCAATCGCATCTCGCTGCGGTGCAAAGCTATCCCATCCCCGGGTATCGCCCCAAACTGGTTTCCGTGGAGCGTTGGATGCAGTCCAAGTGGCCCACCGGGCAAGCAATGATCTGGTACATCGTCGCGTTTGTCCTGGGGCTGGCCTACTTGGCAACCGGACTGCCAAGGCTACGCCGCGCGATTTGGGGCATGTTGGTCGTGACCTTTGTGATCCATACGATCGCAATTGCCTGTCGTGTTTTGATCACACAACGCGCACCGGTCATCAACATTTACTCATCAGCTGTCTTCATTGGTTGGGCCGCCGTTGGATTTGGCTTGATCATCGAGTCAATTTATCGTCGCGGTCTTGGCAACGTGCTGGCGGCGGTTGCCGGAACTTTGACGTTGCTGGTTGCCTATGGTCTGAGCCTCAACACTGGCGATACGATGCCCGTCCTGGAAGCCGTGCTGGACACACAGTTTTGGCTGACCACGCACGTGATCAGCGTTTCGCTGGGATATGTCGCGACGCTGGTCGCAGGATTTTTCGGTATCGGTTATCTGCTAACCAATTGGATTGGAGCAAAGGACAGCACGCAAAAGCAACTGTACCGTTGCTGTTATGGAACGGCTTGCTTCGGAATCCTGTTCAGCTTCGTCGGCACGCTCTTGGGGGGGCTTTGGGCTGACGACAGTTGGGGCCGATTCTGGGGATGGGACCCCAAGGAAAACGGCGCGCTTCTGATCGTGATTTGGAATGCACTGATGCTGCACGCACGTTGGGACGGCATGGTGAAGGCACGCGGTTTTTCGGTCCTGGCCATCGGTGGCAACATCGTCACAGCGTGGAGCTGGTTCGGCACGAATGAACTTGGCATCGGCAAGCACAGTTACGGATTCACGTCGGGAGTTCTGTTCTGGCTAACCGTCTTCGTCGTCAGCCAACTGGCCTTCATCGTGGCAGGTATTGCCTTCAGCCGAAAACCACCCGTTACTCCTTAGCCGCGAATGCGCCGACAGCTCCTTGTCGGCCGGCTAAGCCGTATCCTCATTCACTTAAGCCGCGAAGCGGCGGCAGCCCAATGCCGGTGGCGGAGCCACCGGTTCACGCCAGCTTCACCCGCACAGTCCTGAAAGGACGATAGCAATTCGGGTGCTGAGGTCACGATCAGTCCCACAGGTATCGCTCGTCATAGTCAGCTCCTGAAAGCTCCAACAGTCGCAGATACTCGTCTTGGTAACTTTCATTTGCGTGATGCCTCACCTGATTCTCAATGTACGCAATCACTTTGCCTTTGCTATTCGCGCTCACCGTGAAACAACCATAACCATCCTGCCAACCAAACTTCGCAAACAGTCCGCTACTCTCGTTGAAGTGCTTCGACGAATTCGCTTTCACATCTCGCATGAAATCAGCGACGCAATGTGTCGTACGCAACTTCACCAGCAGATGCACGTGATCAACCCAACCACCGATCCGAATCGGCACTCCCTTGAGCCCTCGAACAGTTCCACCTAGATACTCGAAGACACTATCCCGAGTCGCTGGTTGCAAATACGGCTTGCGATTCTTAGTGCTGAACACAAAGTGGTAAAGCAATTGATGGTGAGTCCCAGCCACAATCGATCTCCAGTGCGAAGAAAGTAGATATCTGCTCTGACCATCCACTCTATCGCGAGTGCTGGACCGACTGCTGTCGCCGCTACGCGGCTAATTTTGTAGACGACTAAAACCCGGGTGCTTACGCACCCGGCAGGGAGCTACCGCCGCATTCGCGGCTGAAAGCGAACACAACTAGGCCCGAAGGGCCGCAAGCACATTGCCGGGTGCGTGAGCACCCGGTCCCGAAAACCGAACAACCAGCAGCCGCGAAGCGGCGACAGCCAACTATCGCTGCTTGACGGTTCCACCGCCGGAATCAGACCAATGGTCCACCCGTTTGATACGCGAAGATGGCAATTGACCCTCGACATTGAATTTCGGGCGATTCGGTGGCACGAATAAATTCAACAGGCCAGCTGTTTGTCCTGAGATCGGAACTGACTCACTGTGCTGTGGCGCGACAGCGTGCGCCAGCCTGGTTGACGGAATCGTCTCCCCATTAGAAATCGCCAACCCAACATTGCGTCCTAGCAACGCAAATCCAGGAGCGACCCGTTCGTAGTACTCCTGTTGATTGCACACACCAGTCAATTGCATGTCCCCTTTGCTGACGGCGAAATGAAGCGCTAACAGTTCATAAAAGACTTCGCCGTCGGGATCGTTCAGCGACTCAGGCTGGACTGCGAACCCTAGTTCTTCGTTCATGGCCTGAAGCAATGACGTACGGATCCAGCCTCCGGACGATCGAATGGTTCCCGATAAGTCGACGATTTGTTGGGGAACAATCCGGCAAGTGTCAAACGTCACATCCGCTTTGCCACGCATCGAATGAGGCAAGTCTTCAAACAAAGTGCCAAGATCAACCGAATTGAATCGAGCGCCACCCAGATCGACCGACCAACCACCGTTCTTTTCCGACTCCCAGTGAAGCGTACCAGAGAACTCGGCATCGGCACCCAACCGTTTCATCAACGGCAAATAGCCAGCCAGCGCGGAGCAGGGCAGGGGAGTGGGACCTGTTTCCAATGTCCAAAGAGTCTTGGGTTCATCGGTGCTACGATCACGCGTGACCGCAACGTTGATCGGAAATCGACTGTTCCCCGCCACGGAACCTTGCAGCGTCGCTTCAACAGAATTGGGCCTTGGCCTGATCCATGTATCTAACTCCCGCATCGTCACTGACCCGGTTTTACTGTGAACTGTCAGAGCGTTAGTGCGAATATTGACGGGAACCTTTGTCAGCTCGGGACGACACAAAAAGCGATCGTGAATCAATTGCCACGCGCTGTGCAGCTGTGCCGATTGCAATTCGGGATGATGAATCGAAATGCCAATGCGGTCGTCTTCGCAAATCCAGTCCAATTGCCTAACGTGAGCCACTTCCAACTCGGTCTCTGGCTCGTGAACTCGCACCTCGCGCAGAGACCACTTGTAGGGCGAGACTCGGTCAAAATCTTCGATGGTGACGATAAGTCCTGTCTCCAGTGACCAGTTCGCCTCGAGTGCCGCAAGTTGCCGATTGTGATACCACGGCGTCCATGTGACGAAGACAATCGCGAAAGTGAAAAACGTAGGCACCGCGCAGCAGAAAACGAACAACAACCGAGCTATCGCTCGCTCCGTCCGTTCATGCATCGAGAATCCTTTCTCGCGGTCGCTTCAGCCCGCTCTTCAGCAGACCTATTTTAAGTGCCGAAAAGGCAGCCCGGATAGTAGATTCACAGCCAGAATGACCGATAGATCGTTTGGGCAATTGCGATCCATAAACAGTTTGCTATCAAAACGATCTTCGCTTGGTGTTTGACGTCTACAACGACACCAATTCCTGCGGCGTTCCGTCGATCGCATCGATCGCGATTGGTAAAAGCTCGGGTGAATCGTGCAAAAACTCTTCGACCTTCGCCTTCGGATCATCAAACCATCGTTTGTAGGCGGCCGCAAATAATCCAACAAATTCGTAATCGCACGACTTCAATGCTCGCATAAAAGCACTTTGCACCGATGGCATTAAGAATCCGGGAATCGAATCGAGCGTGCTCAGCGCATAGACACCGGCGAACACGTTGTGCCTGAAATGGCTTTCCAGCATCTCATCGGTTAGCTGTACGGTCGCATCGTCCAACATTCCCAGCGTCGTGAGCGTGCAGAGTGACTTCGCCCGCACTTCATCATCACGATCATTCACCAACGAACGCAACTCAACCGCGATCACTTCGCCGTCGATGTTCATTCGCTCAATTGCAGCAATGCCATGAAGCACGACGGAGCGATTGTTTGACTGAAGAACCTGGACCATGACAGACTGCTGCTCAGGTGTGACCTCTCCGTCCAGATTGAGCTGCCCGATCGCGATCACGCGGCTTGACGGTTCGGCTTGAGCAGCACGCTCCCACCAATCAGCTTGGGACAAGCCGCTATTAGACTTTGGATCCGGCGCTACCTGAAAAAACGAGTCACCGGTTTTCGCCAAGTACTTCATCGAGGTTTTTACGGGTCGTCGGATCTCCGTATTCAGGTCTCTTGCCCAAGACGGCGAAGTATCCTGTCTGGCCCATGCCGCCAATGCGTTTGCGTATGCCAATGCTGGAATATTCAAAAACGGTCTGGGAGCCGCTGCCCACTGCGTCGAATCCCAATGCAATCCGGCTTTCTTAACGAATGCGAAACCGCTGCGCAGCACGCCCAGCCCGGTACCAATCACTGCCAAATCCACCCATTCGGGATAGTGTGGCCATTCAAAATCACTTTGGTAAAGCAGATCACTGACCACGCCGCTGATAATCGCAGCTGCCACCAATGGTCGCTCGTTTTCCAACTCCGACTCAAGCGTGATCGTACGTGAACGCGCGTCGTATGTGCCCGGCAGACCGCCGAGACCTTCGCAAGATCCGCCGCCTCAGCCACCGCCGCCACATTGTCCGGCTTGCTGCAAAACAGACGTCACCTGAATCGCACTGACATCGTGTGACAGGTGTTCGCCAACTCGATTGACGATGTCCTGAGGTGTTTTCAACCGCAGCAACTCATCGCGACCCAGAACAGGCAGTTTCAATCGCTCGATGCCAATCGCCTCAGCGATTCTCTGCAAATGAAATTCGACGCGAGCTTTCTCGCCATCGCTCAAGTTAGGCTTGGGTTTAAAAAACACGAAGTGGTTCCAAGGTTGAATAGTGTGAAAGCCGACGAAATCCGCTTGATGGGCGTTCAAGCGTACAAAAACAGAAGATCCAAAGCAGCGCCGATTCCGACATCTACGTTGACCGTTGTTCCGCCAGGCCCTGGCGGAACTCCACCCAAAACCCGCAAGGGCCTCGCGGGTCAACGGGTCAGGACTACGGCATTCTGCTTCGCTTTGCTAACCTCACGCAGAAATCTCACCCGAATCGACTGAATTACTCGTGTCCAGCCCCAAATTCGACCTGATCGCCGCCTGTGCATTCGGCCTCGAAGCCGTCGTCAAACGCGAGCTTGCGGCGTTGGATATTGACGCAACCATCGGCGAATCCGGCCGAGTGCACTTTCGTGGTGACCACGAAACCATCTGCCGTGCGAATCTGTGGCTGCGTACCGCCGACCGCGTGCTGATCCGGATTGCCGAGTTTCCCGCACCCGATTTCGACGCTCTCTTTGACACGATCAAAGAACTCAATTGGGGCGAAATTCTACCGGTCGATGCCGCGTTCCCCGTCACCGGGCGGAGCGTCAAGTCACAACTAACCAGCGTCCCGGCCGTTCAGCGAACCGTCAAACGCGCCATCGTCGATGCGCTTCAGCGCGATCATTCCACGACAACGCTTAGCGAAACGGGAGCCGAACAAAAAATCGACATCGCGTTGTTGAAAGACACGGCCACGTTGACCATGGACACGACTGGCCGCAGTCTTCATCGTCGCGGCTATCGAACCGACATCTCCACCGCACCCCTGAAAGAAACCCTCGCCGCCGCGATGGTGCTGCTGAGCTTTTGGCGCGCTGGCAAACCGCTGATCGATCCGTTCTGCGGAAGTGGTACGATCCCGATCGAAGCCGCTCGCATCGGGCGCAACATGGCTCCGGGGTTGATTCGTGAATTCGCCGCAGAAGCATGGCCATCGTTCCCAGCGGAAGTTTGGCAGGCGACACGCGAATCTGCCAAGAGCGCGGAACTACCCGCGTTAGAAGAACGCATCATCGGAAGCGACGTCGACTACCGTGTTCTTCGCGCCGCGCGAGACAACGCCGTGCGAGCTGGCGTGGCGGATGACATCCATTTCCAAGACGCTTCGATGGAAAACGTGACAAGCAAACGACGCTTCGGATGCTTGATCACCAACCCTCCCTACGGGCGTCGTCTCACTGGCCGCAACGTCTATACGGGACAAGAAAACCGCGACTGGGAACTGGACGAACTCTACCGCAGTATTCCCGAAGTCCTGCGACACTTGCCGACGTGGTCGCACTATTTTCTGACCGCGTACCCAGCGTTCGAGAAGACCATGGGTCGGAAGGCCGATCGCCGACGCAAACTTTACAACGGACGCATCGAATGCACCTACTTCCAATTCCACGGCCCCAAACCGCTCGTTGAATCCACCGTCAAAACAGACGACGACGAGGCGCGTGAATCGGAGTCCCCCAAACCTAAGCCGTACGTACACGCCGTTGGTTCAGCCGCGTTTGGCCACCTGGATGACAAAGCTCTTCACCAAGCTGACCTGTTCAGAGCGAGACTGACCAATCGCGCGCGTCACTTGCGCAAGTGGCCTACCAAACGCGGCATCACTTGCTTTCGACTGTATGAACGCGATGTGCCAGAAATTCCGCTGGTTGTCGATCGCTACGAAAATTACCTGCATATCACCGAGTACGAGCGTCCTCACGAACGCGATCCGTCGCAGCACGCCAGCTGGTTGGAACTGATGGCCAAAACGGCCGGCGAGACACTGGAAATCCCCAAAGAAAACGTGTACCTGAAAACGCGCGAGCGGCAGCGAGGCACAACTCAGCACCAAAAACTTGATGAACAACGCACCGAATACATCATCAACGAAGGTGGCTTGAAATTTCTGATCAACCCGAGCGACTACGTCGACACCGGTTTTTTCTTAGATCACCGCGTGACGCGAAAAATGGTTCGTGATGCGTGTGAGAAAAAGAGTTTCTTGAATCTGTTCGCCTACACCGGATCGTTCAGCGTCTATGCCGCAGCTGGTGGTGCTCGCCGCACGACGACAGTCGATCTGTCCAAGAATTATCTCGCGTGGGCAAAACGAAACATGAAGCTCAACGGTTTCGTTGGTGACGATCATCGCTACATTGCCGCCGATGTCCGACAGTGGATCACGGAACATCAACCGGGCGAAATGTACGACGTCGTTCTGCTTGACCCGCCGACCTTTTCCAACAGTAAACGCACCGAAGAAGACTGGAATGTGCAAACCGACTGCGTTCCGCTGATCAACCAACTGATGCCATTGGTTCGCAAAGGCGGCATCATCTTCTTTTCCAACAACTTCCGCCGTTTCAAATTTGATCCCGCATCGGTCCCCGCGACGCAGGTTCACGAAATCAGCAAACAAACCGTCCCGGAAGACTTCCGCAACAAACGCATCCACCGTTGCTGGCGGATCGTGAAATAGTTGACGCGCACAGCTTTATCGTCCGATGCCATCGAAACTGCTAGGGCAAATTATCCAAGTCAAGCTGATCTTGCGGTCGCCCGGCGACTCGCTTCATGCGTTTGATCCAATCGAGACTAGCAAAAGGCCGACCCTCTGCATACACAGCAGTCGCGAAGAGATCATCCAAAGGTTCATTGGGCATGCCTGGAATAAAATCAAAGAGATCAAGCCAACCCGCGTTTGATCCCAACATCATCAAGCGTGTGTTTTGGATGTACGACATCGTAACTGGATGAACGGACTCCAGCCCTGTTTTGGCATCGATGTCATCACCGATCCAATAGGCTCCGTTTTCTTGGAGTGTTTGAAGAAGCGTCTGCTCCGTTTCACTTGTTCGCTTAAAGACAATATCGACGTCTTCGGTCGCACGAAGGTATCCATGAAAATTCACGGCGTGGCCGCCAACGACAACCAACTGCATGCCACGTTCAATGAACTGATCGACCAAGCCAAGTGGATGAGCCTTACTCATCGCGAACTCTCAACAGCTTGGCTTCAAGTTGCCGCGCAGATGACATCCGACGGGCGTGGTGGTTTCGTCTGATGAATTCATCCATCGCTTTGGGATTGGTCGCCAACAACTTCATCGCTTCAACTTGAAGAATTTCAAATCGATGCATGCGTTGCTCCGGCGTGAGCGACCAATCCACGCGCCGCCGGTGGCGTGCATTTTTCTGGATTGCCTTTTTGAATTCTGACGGGTTCATAATGAAAACAGACGTGACGACAAGATCGAAGGTTCATTTGCGAATCTGGGCATCTCCCAGTCTCTCCTTAGCCAAACGCCCGAGACTAACCTAGCCAATCGGTGCATGCGTGTCCCTCAATCTAAACTACTTCCAACGGGCCAATTCTGTACGAGACATCGGCAAAAGGCTCTTCGGTTGTCCAAAACTACCGCATTTCACGCAAAAGGATGCTTAGGCCTTGTCCAAAACACGCTATTTAGCGTATCTTTCGTGGCCCGGGAGGCTGTACTTTGCCAGCCGACAACACCCCCAGACTTAAGAGATAAGAGCGATGAAAGAGGGAATCCACCCTAACTATCAAGACACGACCGTGACCTGCGGTTGCGGAAATACGTTTCAGACTCGCAGCGTTAAAGAAGAACTGCGAATTGACATCTGCAACGACTGCCATCCGTTCTACACCGGCAAATTGAAATTTGTTGACACGGCTGGTCGGATCGACAAGTTCCAGAAGAAATTTGCTGCGGGTACTTACGGCAGCCTTCAAAAGAAAAAGCCAGCCAAGAAGAAGAGCAAGTAGCTCCCTCAACGCTTCAAAAACGAATCAGCCGCATGGAAATCTCCATGCGGCTTTTTTGTTTGTCCAGCAAACAATGTCGCAGGCACTCTCCGTCGTGCTGCCTGCCCATGCACATGACCATGCACATGACCATGCCCAGCACTGACCGTCGTACGCGAACGGCACGACGGCGCGTGCCTGCGACATGAATGGCTACTGTGACATCCTGCCCGCGACCGGTAAACTTCAGCTATGAGCACCATTCGCGATACCCTGGAAGAAAAGCTTGCTCGTTTCGAGAAGCTTGAAAGCGACATGTCCGACCCCGAAGTCTTGGCAGACGGGGGGCGGATGAGCGCGACCGCGCGCGAGCATGGTGGGTTAGCCAAAGTCGCAACGAAGTACCGCGAATTCAAACGTTTGACTGACGAGATTCACGGCTGCCAAGAAATGGCAGAAGCAGCTGATGATTCCGAAGAACGCGAAATGGCGGAAGCCGAAATGGCGGATCTTCGTGGTCAACGTGAAGTTCTCTGGGAAGATCTGCTTTCGCTGACAGTCGGTGGTGAAGATAGCCACCGAACCCGATGCGTCATGGAAATTCGCGCCGGAGCTGGTGGTGATGAAGCTGCCTTGTTCGCCCGAGACTTGTTCGAGATGTACCGTCGCTACGCTGAAGGCAAAGGCTGGAAGACCGAAATCATGGACATGAACGCCACCGAGATGGGTGGCTTCAAAGAAATCACACTCACGCTGGAAGGCGAAAGCGTCTACCGCGATTTGGCGTACGAGTCCGGTGGTCACCGCGTCCAACGCGTGCCCGAAACGGAAACACAAGGCCGGGTGCATACGTCAGCCGCCACCGTCGCTGTCATGCCCGAACCAGAAGACATCGAGATCGATCTGAAACCCGACGACTATCGCAAAGACTTTTACGGTGCGTCGGGACCTGGCGGGCAACACGTCAATAAGACGGACTCAGCCTGCCGACTGACTCACCACGAAACCGGCATCGTCGTGCAATGCCAAGATGAAAAGAGCCAACATAAAAACCTGGCCAAAGCCCTGCGTGTTTTAAAGGCACGTATCTACGAAAAGAAACGTGAAGAGGAAGCCGCCAAGCAAGCCGAAGAACGGAAAGGTTTGATTGGATCGGGCGACCGAAGCCAGCGAATTCGCACGTACAACTTTCCGCAAAATCGCCTCACCGATCATCGTATCAACTTGACGCTTTACAAGCTGGATCAAGTCATCGGTGGCGATGTCCAACCCGTTACCGATGCGTTGATCGAATACGACCGCGACCAGCTCCGCGGCGATATGGTCGACTGATCTTTGGTGCCTCGCCGCTAGGCGGCTTCGCATGACACAGGCCGGCCAAGGCCGGCACACCAACCAAGACTCTCTTTCAAAACCGTCTACGAAGCGAAAACCATGTCCGACACTCAGGAAGAAGCCTGGACAGTCTTACGACTGCTGGAGTGGACGACGGACTTCTTCAAAAAACGCGGCAGTCCATCAGCAAGGCTCGACGCGGAGGTGTTACTTGCCCACGCAAGAAACTGCGAACGCATCCAACTTTATACTGCCTTTGCAGAAGTCCCCGAGGAAGAAGAGAAGGTGGCGTTTCGTGAAATGGTGCGCCGTCGCGGCGAAGGCATGCCGGTCGCTCAACTGGTCGGCTACAAAGAGTTTTACTCTTTGAAGTTTCGTGTCACCGAGCACGTCTTAATCCCACGGCCTGAAACCGAGCACCTGGTCATCGAAGCACTCGATTGTGCCAAGGCGATGAACAAGACCGATGGACCACTGCTAATCGCCGACGTCGGAACGGGCAGCGGAGCCATTGCTATTTCGCTGGCAGCGACTTTACCGGAAACGCAGGTCACCGCGATTGATCAAAGCAGCGAAGCACTGAAAATCGCGATTTGGAACGCGGAGAAACACAAAGTCGATTCACGCATCGATTTTGTCGAGAGCGATCTGCTGGAAGAAGTCAAATCGCCGACCAAGTTTGATCTCATTTGCAGCAATCCGCCTTACGTCAGCGAAACTGAATACGAAGATTTGCTTCCAAGCGTTCGCGACTACGAACCTCGCGAAGCGCTTGTTTCGGGTCCCGACGGAACGGAGATCATCAAGCGGTTGCTGGGCGAATCTTACGATCGCCTGAATTCAGGTGGTCGTTTGATTATCGAACTGAGCCCCATGATCGCTGACGCTTGCGAGGAACTGGTCGGTCAAATTTCCGAACTAGAAGACCTGCGCTTCATCAAAGACCTAGCGGGTCACAAACGAATCCTTTCGGCCGCAAGAAAGTAGCAGGCAGACTCCGTTCTGCCGCCCGCCTGCGGTTCTGGCTTTTTCCGCGCGGACATCGAGGGGAGTGCTTGAGGCAGGCGGCACAGGGACTGTGCCTGCAACATTTTAGTAGCAGGC
>CAYUGI010000154.1:0-15864 GCA_964444105.1 uncultured Pirellulaceae bacterium | reverse complement strand
CGAGCCCCTTTAACGGCACCTTTTCTCCTCTTATTTGATTTGACGACTACTGATGAGATATGCATTCCGTCTAGCGGAACTCCTAGGACATACACCGGACCGACGCAAACGACCTGGCACGATCAAATCGATCGTCGAACACACGGGCCTGGATCGGCACCAAGTTGCTTCGCTCCTTAAGAACGAAGCAAAGTACATTCCCTTAGACGCACTGTCGCGACTGTGCGACTACCTGATTGATCAAGGTTACGCCACGGCAGATCAGTTACCCGGCGCATTGTTCGCAGTCAACGCGGAAAATTTCTGGGAACTGCTAGCTCGTCGCGGCGATATCGAAATCGTGGTCGGGGTTCGTCAAATCGAAACTGAAGGCGGGCATGACAACGCGGCTGTCATCGCCAGTGACTCCGTCTTGGTAGGTGAACTTCTCAATGGTGTTTCCACCTTGGGCGGCGCCGCCAAGCATCATGCGGGTGAAGGCGACGACGGAAAACCGACTGATGTACCGATGCCGGATTCCCTTCAGCAGACCCTGGTTTGGAGCCCTGGCAAAGTCTCTTTGGAAGACGCTCGTGCGCGCGCGACCGAAGTTTTCGAAGGTTTCACCGCTGCCCAAGGGGACCGCGGAATGGTTTGCATCGGCAGTGTAAAAAGTAACCCAGTTGTCGAGCTGGTGTTCTCCGACGCGTTTGGTTGTTCGCCATTCGTGACCGAAGATGACGTAGACGACGTCTCAGCCCGATCGTGTCCATTCTTCCTACGCTATCGCGAATCAGATCCCAAGCCAGATGGAGCATCCGCGGGTATGCGACTGAGCAAAAACGAAGATGCACCTGAGCCAGGTTTTTACTACGAAAAAGATGATGGAACCTGGGCCTACGCTGGTGGCAAAGATCAAGACACCGCTTTGGTGTTCTATCTTTTCCGCGAAGCGTTAGGGCGTTTGGATATGGTTCTAAGCGGTTTTTCGGGCCGTGCAACACGACTGCTTGCCAAAACGCTTGCGATTCGTGGTGAAGAATTTTGGCCGCCGGTTTACGACGAAGGTGGAATCCAAATTGGCGCTTACCTGGTGAAGTACTCCAACGCTGACAGTAAACCAAGTCTCGATGACCTGCTTTACAATCCAGGCGGTGCAGCGGAAATCATGCCGCTGCCGCGTGCAGCGATCGCCAAGCGAATCTCTCGCCGTTAAGTAAAGTCGACGTTAAGTAGAATCGCTGTCGCGTACCCAATGATGAAAACGCCCTCCGTTGCCTCTTACGATGACCTGAAAGACAAGGTCGTCGTGATCACCGGTGGCGCGAACGGAATCGGTGAATCAATGGTTCGGCGTTTTGCAGATCAGGGAGCGCGTGTTCATTTCTGCGATATCGACGCCGACGCGGGAATCGCGTTGCAAGATGACACCAAAAATCTTGCAACGTTCTCGCCTGTCGACCTCACCGACGAAGCTGATCTTCGTCAATGGATCGATCACGTCGCGCTGCGTGACAAGAGCATTGATGTCTTAGTCAACAACGCTGCTCGCGATCCACGCATTGCGTTGGATGAATTGAAGATGAAGGAATGGGACAGCGTCTTCGCGCTCAATCTTCGTGCCTACGTGATCGCGATTCAACAAGCTGTCCAGTACATCCCCAGCGGCGGCGGATCGGTGATCAATTTCTCGTCGATCACGCATCACCTTTCGCCAGCACAGATGAGTGCTTACGTGGCGACGAAGTCCGGTATCATCGGGCTCACACGGTCGCTTGCTCGGGAGCTTGGACCAAAAAACATTCGGGTAAACACTCTCTCTCCCGGCTGGATCATGACGGATCGTCAACGGAAGCAATTCGTCACCGACGAAGTTCGTCAGATGCTCAGCGAGCAACAGTGCATCGGCCAACTCATCGAGCCAGTAGAAATCGCCGACGTGGCTCTTTTCCTGGCCAGTCGAGCCAGCACGGCGATCACAGGCCAAGAATTGCTCGCCGATCGCGGTTGGGCACACCACTAATGCATGCGGCGATGTTGCTTTATGTGCAGGCTCCAAATAGGGCAACCAGAGCCCCGCTGCGCAAATTACATCGCTAGCGATACAATCCACACACCACTTAGCCAAACACCCTGGTCAGCGCAGAACACTCATCATGTCCAAATCCAAGACGAAGTCCGGCAAATCGACGATGGCCGATCGGGCCGACAAATTCAAGCTCTACGAAAAATCGGTTCAAACGCCGGACCACGAAGTCCAGTTCTTCGTGAAGGCCTATCAAGACTTCCACGAATCAACACCGCTTACTTTGCGTGAAGACTTCTGCGGAACGTTTGCTGTCTGCTGTGAATGGGTCAAAAGTGACAAACGCCGCAAAGCACTGGGCGTCGATTTCTGCGGCGAGACGCTTCAATGGGGACGCGACCATAACCTTCGCAAGCTGAACCCGGAGCAAAAGCAACGCGTACGATTGCTTGAACAAGATGTTCGCAAACGCAACAAGCCAACCGTTGATGTTTTGGCGGCGCAGAATTTCTCGTTTTGGATTTTCAAGACACGCAGCGAAGTCATCGAGTACTTCAAGATCGCCAGGGCCAATCTAGCTGCCGGCGGCATCCTGGTGATGGACATGATGGGGGGTGGTGAGTGCTTTGTCGAAGACTTCGTCGATAAACGCACGATCAAGAAAGGAAAGAACGGATTCAAGTATCACTGGACGCAAATTGCGTTCAATCCGATCACGGCAGACTGCAGTTTCTCGATCAGCTTCAAGTTCCCCGACGGTAGCAAGTTAAAACACGCCTTCGAATATCACTGGCGATTTTGGACGATTCCCGAAGTCCGCGAGATGCTGGAAGAAGCGGGTTTCAGTGAAAGCCACATCTATTGGGAAATCGACGAAGACGAAGATCCCGAGCGTGATGGAGAGTGGGAACGACGAGAGGTCGCGCCAAGCGATCCGAGTTGGATCTGCTACGTGGTCGCGAAGAAGTAGCTCAAATCCTACTGGCAACTATTGCACATCCCACTGCTCGTCAAAGAAACCTTGATCGACGACATCTCCGGCAAAAATGTGATCATCGAATTCATCATCGACTTTCATAATTGCCCAATCAGGGAGCATTGCAATCTGCCTTGAATTGCTGACGTTGGAGAACTCTCGAAAAGTCATCCCGCTGTTCATCACTAGATAACGACCGGGGTTCTCCGGGTTCGGATAACACATCACCGCAGCATGAGTTGCCGGGTCGTATGCTTTTCCACCAAACTTCAACTCATCGCGTGTCCAAACAATCGGCAATTGATGCGATACGCGACTGAGAAACTGATTGCCCAAAAAGTCACCGAAGCAAATCAGATGGTTATTCGCAATTTGCTGATCGGTCAGGTCGATGTCTTTCACCACTCGAATCTTGCCTCGCATCAAACGCTGCCAACGTTTCTGCGCATACTCCATTTCTCGCTTTACCCAACGTTCGACCACCCCGTTTCCCGATGGCCGCGTGGGCAAGACAAACAGAAAGCGATCATAAAACGCATCGTCGATAGGCCCCTGTAGCCCTGGACGTTTACGCTTTTCGGTCGATTCCCCAACCACTTGCTCCCACTGCTCCGTTCGTACTAGCTGACACTGCAGACCCTCCGCATCACCCGTGTCACTGATGTAGAACTTTTCACCGTCGATATTCAAACCGACTTCCTTTTTGCCCGGCCAACCAGAGCGGGCAAAATTCAAATCCAGATGCGTCACGCCCTCGGTCGAGATCTTTAGCGTATTGGAGTCAGTGATCTGTGCATCAATTTTGCTCGGTTGCCAATGTTGCTTAAGGCCTGTGATGGTCAGCCAATCTGCGTTGGAATAGCGAAGCGTGTAGGTTTTGAAATGAATCTCTTTTCGCGGCGACTCGTCGATTTCCTCCGCCCAGCTGGCAATCTTTGAATCAATTTTCACAGCGGACTCAGGATTGATTTTATGCCCCATTTCTTTGCCGATCACATGGTCCCAACCGAAACCGAGCTTCTTGCCTTCCGCGAACACCCTTTCCGCAGCCTGCCGTTGCTTATCCACTTCACCGCTGTAGGCGATCAGCTTGGTATTCTGCAAATTGGCGGCCCAAGGCAACACGTCGTACAACCCCAGCAACTGCTGGCGAGTGCCATTGATCTCAAATGGCGGCTCTTTTCCCCAGCCTTGGTACACGATCGTATCCACAAACCCGGCACCCGGATTAGCCGCAAACCACTTCGTAGGATGATGAGTTGCCAAATGCCAAACACCGGCGCCTCCCATGGAAAATCCACGCATCGCGATTCGGCGTTGATTGATCTTTGCCAATCCGGCGACGTGCTCGATCGCTTCAAAAACATCCGTTTCGCCGGCAAACTTAAACGCGTTGCAGTGCCGACCGAACGGGTGCAGCACAATCGTCTCTGCGGGGGCATATTGGCCAAGCCTGTTCATTCGCTCAGCCAAAAAAACAAGTTCCTGCTTTGTGTCTCCGCGCCCGTGTAGCCAAACATCCAGACGATAGGTTTTCGCGGGATCAAAATTTACTGGCAGAACCAATCCGTAAGGCTGTACGGAATCATCAATGCGAGATTTGAAACCGCCAACGACCAGCGTTGGCTCTGTTGAAATGATGCCCTTCGCGGTTCGCAATTCCCAACCGCGTTTGTTCTCGCTGACCGCGTGAATCCTTCGATCGGCTTCATCCAACAAGCCGTTCGCGACGGCGAGTTCCTTCTCTTTGTAAAACCCGTTGTATCGAAGTGCCATATCGACGGCGCGAATCAGCACTTCCACATCGGGATGCCAAGCTTCCCAATCGGCTGATGTTTTAACCGCACCCTTCAACGTCTCGCGAAGCGTATTAACTCGTTTCGTCAGTTTGGCTCGCACTTCGCCATCGATTTCGATGCCCGGTGGAGGCAGTTGCTTCACCTTCTGTGCCACCACTTCAGTGACAAAAACAAAGCACAAACAAACGGCAAGGATGGGGCCGATCGAGCGAAGCATTTTAGCGGTCCCCAGCAACATCAAGCACTTCTTCCAACTTCATCACACCGTCGTAGATGGATCGGCCTACGATCGCGGCTGGCATCTCCATCGTCACCAGTTTGCGAACATCATCCAAAGTAGTAACGCCTCCACTGGCGACCAACGGAATGTCGGTAGCTCCAGCCATCTGCGCCAAGCCGTCGAAGTTAGGGCCTCGCATCATGCCATCACGAGCGATGTCTGTGTAGATAATCGCTACGATGTTGTCAGTGCGTTCTCGAAGATCCTGGGCCAGATCAATGGCCGGAGTTGTGCTAGTTTCTAACCATCCATCGGTCGCTACCATTCCGTCACGAGCATCAATTCCAGCGGCCAGTTTTCCAGGATGCGCATCACACATACCGGCAAACCACTCGGGTTGCTTCAATGCAGCCGAACCAACAACGAGTCGGCTTAGCCCAAGGCTGATCAGTGCCTCGATCGTCTCTTCGTCACGCACGCCGCCACCCATCTGGCATGGCAAGCCGGTTTCGCCAACGATGCGACGTACCGCTTCACGGTTCGCAGTAGGATCGTCACCACGTGCTGCATCCAGATCCACCAAATGCAACCGCCGCGCTCCGGCGGTTTGCCAACGTTTGGCAAAGTCAACCGGGTCGTCGCCAAACACCGTTTGCTGGTCATAGTCTCCTTGTCGCAAACGCACCGGTTTTCCGTGACGCAAATCAATCGCTGGCCAAATCTCCAAGGCTTTTCTCTCTCTGTTTAAACGGTGTTTGCTACAAACCTGTCTTAACCGACAGGTGCTTGTTCAGGGCCAAAGGCAACCGCCATCGGCTGGTGTTGCTTGGACTGATTTAAGTCAGTCCAGCGAGTTCAGTGGCGCGCTGCACTCGTTCGATCCCGATCATGTAGGCAGCCGTGCGCAGCGAGACCTCTTTCTCCTGCGACACTTGCCAAACATTCTCAAACGCGCTGCTCATGGTGTGGTCAAGTTCTTGACGCACCCGATCGAGTGTCCACCGGTAGTGCTGGCGGTTTTGCACCCATTCAAAATAGCTGACTGTCACGCCACCAGCATTCGCCAAGATATCCGGTAGCACCGTTACGCCCCGTTCGGCAAGCAGCGTGTCGGCTTCTGGCAAGACAGGACCGTTGGCAGCTTCAATAATGATCTTGGCGTTAATCCGATCAACATTGTCTTCGGTGATCACACCACCCAGCGCCGCCGGAATCAGTACCTCGGCATCTTCCAACTCCATCAGCGCATCGACTGGCAATACTTCACAATCGGTGTAGCCCTCCAACAGTCCGTACTCATGCTCGATACGGTGATGGAACAACGCTGGAATGTCCAAGCCCTTCGGGTCGTAGTAAGTGCCGGTTGTGTCGCTCACCGCAATGATCGGAAACTCGGACTCATGCAAGAATTTTGCACCATGTGATCCCACATTGCCAAAGCCTTGAATCGCCACTTTCGTTTCAGCAGGCTTACGTCCTAGCCGACGAATCAGTTTGAATGTCAACATGCCAACGCCTCGACCGGTCGCCTCTTCGCGCCCTCTCGCACCGTACTGTTCGACTGGTTTGCCGGTAATGACAGCCGGTTGAAACCCGTGGTATTTCTCCCACTGATTTCGGAACCAGGCCATCGTTTGGTGATCGGTGCCCATGTCGGGAGCAGGGATGTCTACATCAGGACCGACGATGTCGTGAATCTGATCAACAAACGCTCGTGTAAGTCGTTCCTTCTCACGATGCGAAAGTTCTCGCGGATTGACACCGATCCCACCTTTGGCGCCGCCGTAGGGAAGATCGACGACGGCCGTCTTCCACGTCATCAAACTGGCCAACGCCCGCGTTTCGTCCAAATCGACTTCGTGGTGATAGCGAAGGCCTCCTTTCATCGGGCCTCGGCTATTGTCATGCTGAACTCGAAAGCCGACGAAGTTCGCCAAGCTTCCATCATCGCGTTCAATCGAAACTTGAACTTGCACTTCGCGCTGCGGCATCAACAGAGCCTCGCGAAACGCTGGCTCCAAATCCATGTGTGCAGCGGCAACGTCAAAGAAAACTTGAGTGGCTTCAAATGCTCGCATCAAACGATGTGTCCTTCAAAGAGGTTTCCGCCCGAAATCAGATAGACAATTCACGGCGGACATTTTTCGCGATCAGAGAGTGTCAGCGTTAGTATCAAACGCCTACCAGTTCAAATCTGTCGAGCCGTCCGCCCGCGACTACAGGATATACGAATAGCAACCCGCGACGGAATCGGACGTCTTAAGCGGCTGTCTTGGTCAAATCCGCGTTGGCCTGGTCAATGAAGTGCCGGACGTCCTGAAATGATGGTGCAGCCTTTCCTCGCAACACGCGCTGACCCAGCTCAGTCATGGACACACGCAAGAGCTCGCAGTGCAGGTGGGCTGCGTCCAAGCGAGCGGCCTGCACAGACGAAAAACAACCCGCTGCTACCATCAACCGACCATCGATTGGCCGCACATCAGCCGATTCAGCCGCTTGACTCGTCGTCTGGGACGCCGTGGAGGTCTTCCCGTTAGCCAAAACGGCTTCTACTTCCTGTTGCCGATTCCTTCGCTGGCCGGCGCGTTTGGCGAGGCCCATTTGATAGATTTTTTCGTCACGGCGTACTTGGTTGACTCGCTGTTTGATATCCACTTCATCGGGAAGATATTTTCGCAAGTATCCCTTTCGCCGATACTCCTTCGCCAACGCTTTGATCCGACGATCCTCCAAACACTGCAAGCTCCGCCGACGCCACCAACCAAACGGACTACCCGCAACAGCTAATGTCAATGGAACCGTGTGACTGGCAACCGGCAGCGGATGCCGCAACAAATTCTCCGTATCCTGAGCAGCACGCTCAATCACGCGAGCCCATCCGGTCACGCTGCGTCCCAACAATTCTGCCAAAGCCGCCCGGGAGATATCGTTCAATCCATCGATTGGATCATCGATGCCGGCATCAAAGCGATAGGAATTGACCAGCAGGGAAAACCTTCCGTGCGCATACTTCGCACCTTGCAGCATCGACTCCCTAAGCCAGTCGTTTCCATCGGGCAAATGGAATACTTCTCGAAGTGGATTAGAATTCCAACGCTGTCGGATTTCGTCGTAGCAGTAGTAGATGCTTCGCTCCAAAGGAGCATGAATGACTGCCTCGCGCCGCGTTTCACCGGTATGAAGCGGTTGCAATGCATCCATGAAATAGTGACTTAGGATCCCCGCGGCCTCCGCCGCTTTTCCGTATCGTTTTTCTGCCAAGTATCCAAGTAGTCGGTTGTACCACTGCCTTGCGACGCGTGGACCACCTCCCCAAAAACCGTCTTCCACGTGGATGATTTGATTTTGGAAATCACAGATGCGAGTGTCCGGGTCATCAGCGCCCTTTAGATACTGACGATGATAGCGCTGCAACCAAGTCACCAGTCGCTTGCCGGCCGGTGTTTGAACATAATGCAGCGCATCGATCGCCATTAAATGGTGCGTATTGCAGCAATGCGAGCGACGTAGAATTCGGTTTAGCTTGTCCATCGATCGATGACATGGCGAAGGGCGACATGGCGAAGGGCGACATGGCGAAGGGCGAGATACTCTGCGTCGGAGTGTCGCGATTGCCAGAGGTCAAGATCAAGTGGAAAATCGTTAGCGAGGCTTCGCACGAACGATCGATCGCGTTTCCGAAATCAGCCGGAAGACCTCGGTCCCTCGCGGATCAGGCACGATGCTAGCGAAGTAATCATCGCTGATCCCTAGCAAGCGACGACGCTGCTGCGAAATTTTCGGCTCGGCATCCAAAAAATCACCCGCCATCTCGAAATCGCGATCCCACAAAATTGCGTTCGCAAGCATATCGATTACCCAGCCCCACGCCTCGATATCCACACACAGCGGATCAGGTAGGTCTTCTTCTGGCTCCCAGGAATCCATGTCGATACTGTTCACGGCCAGATACGCCGCCAAGACCAACTCGCGCCACGTGACATTTTCCTCGGGATCATCCAATAGCTCGTCAGGGCCGTCCGGGAACAAATCGATTTCGATCGTGACTTGATCACGCAACTCTACAAAAATTGCCGCGACCGCCGCCTCAGCGTACGCTGACAACGGCAGCATTTGTTTCGTTGCCGTCAAAAGATGCTCTGCGACCTGTCGCAACAAAGCGACTCGCCTGGTCGGGGGGAGTTCGTCATACACCGCGATGCCCGACTGACAGTAGCCAGCGATGTTCTCCCAATCATCGTCCGTTCCGTCGTCGTGGATAAAGCTGGTCAACGTATCAACCATCGTATCAACCGCATGTGCGACGACTTCGGCTTCAGCGCCAGCGAGGGTTCGTTCGCCTCGACTGGTTTGCCACATGCTTTTGCTCCGCGATAAGTGATCGGCAACATCCAGCTGTGCCGACTGATTCGCGGATATGATACTCACTTGCAGCAACAACAATAGGCAACCGCAAGCGTTTTTATCGAATCAAAAAAAGAAACCATTTTTCACTTGATCGGCATGCTGACGCAACTCTGTTTGCGCGCTTGTTTTGCGCAAAATCGCATTGATTTGCCAGCCACGACAAAACATGTCTCAGGCGCGATTGCCAGCGCTACGCTGCGCTGGGATTGCCACTCAGTGAAGTGCGTGCACGCGGACGCTTTCGCGCCGAACTGTCGGCGACCGCCGCTGTATCGGCTTGGCTGATATGCACATCAAGCTGCGGAAACGGAATTCCAATGCCGAATGAGTCCAATCGTTCTTTCACTTCTCCAACAAGCGATTCGTGAAGCGCCCAGTAATCGGCTGACGCAACCCACATGCGCACTTTCCACTCCACGGCGCTGTCACCCAAGTTGCTCAAGATGACCTGTGCACCGCGTTTGTCACCTTGAACCGTCTGAGCTTCAAATACATCCACAGCGGACTGCAACGCCGCGCGAGTCGATTTCAAATCCGCCGTGTAGTCGACACCCACCAACACTTCCACGCGACGATGGGGATGAAAGCTGACGTTTTCGATTGTTCCGCCGGAGATTGAACTGTTGGGAACAATGATGCGGCGGTTGTCAGGCGTATCCAAGACGGTTGTGAACAAGTCGATCTCGTCTACTTTGCCGACGACGCCCGCTGCATTGACAACGTCGCCCACTTTGAACGGGCGAAACACCATCAGCAAAATGCCCGAAGCAAAATTGCTAAGTGTTCCCTGAAACGCCAAGCCAATGGCAAAACCCATGGCAGCGACAATCGCAGCAGCACCGCTCATCTTGATGCCGATTTGGTTCATCACCAAAGCCGTCACGCCACCCATGATGACGTAGAAGATCACGCGATCCAAAAATTTGCCCAGCGTTTCATCAACACGACGACAAACCGGACGACTGGCAACCCGCGAAATGTACTTTGCAAACAGATAGCCAAAGAACAGTACGGCAAGGGCGATCGCTCCAGGCAACACATAGGTTGATGCCAAGCCAATCAATGGTGAAAAGTCACCGCCGATCAACTGGTCGGCCGTCTCAACAGCCGTTTCCTGCATTTGACTCAGTGCACTATCAAACTGTGCTTCATCTGCTAACGCTGGGTCTGCCAGTGTCGGATCAGCTTGTGTGAGTAATTCGTTTGCCACGCCGAGGGTCCTTCCTTGGAATCTTCCTAGAACAAAATCTATGATCGCGCATGTAGACGCAGTTAAAGGTCAGCTATAGAAAACGCACCTCCCAGCGTAAAGACAGATGTCTCGCCATTTGCTTGCTAAAGCAAAGCTGGGCAATTCTGCGCCATTAGCCGCACTAAATCTCTCGAACTCTCACTGCTCCGAATCGCGATCCAGCGCTACCGCCCGCTGGAAGGCCGAATCTCAATCCTGCAAAACGGGCAATGCACTCGCAGCGACCGGCGGCTCGTTGTCTGGCCGATCGCTATCTGGATCTTGGTACTTGGTTAGATCGAAGTGCTTCGTGTAAGAACCAAAGTCATTGAACGCATACTTCTTTGCCCAGCGATAAACAAAACTGCGTTCGGGAATTTCATCGCCTGGTTGATACTGACTTCGTCTGGGCGTGACGTTTTCTAGTTCCTTGACGACCGCGCCGCGTACGGTCGTGTCGCGTGCGCCGTGCTTTTCCGCCAAGTCAATCAACAAATCCGGGCGTTCCATAATCACGCAACCGCGCGTGTGCTGCGCTGTCAGCTCGCGAAAGTCACGCAGGAATTCTGAATCATTGAATGTTTCGGCGAGTGGTCGTTCGTCGTGAATCGACTCGGTTGCCAACTGAATGACAGGACACGGTTCGATGTCGCCCCATGGTCCGACGTGGTGTGTAAACCCTGTCGCGGCAGGACAAAGTGCATTCCCCGCATCATCGTGATACGCATCGATAACAACGATCGGTTTAGTCGCTCGCGTATCGACGACAAACTGGCGAACACGCCGCTGTTCTTCGCTGGACAGCGCGAGCTGCGGATTGGGCTCAGGTCCGACCGGACGGTAGATATGAAACCAACAATACATCGCGCCCATCTCAATCAGTCGATCCACCCAAGCGTCGTTAACTAGGTCGTCAATATTCGACTTGCATACGCTGGTGCAGACGCCAACAAGTAGATTGTGCTTCAGTGCTGTCTCGAGTCCCTGCATCGTCTGGCTCAACACGCCGCCGCGACCGCGCCGCGTGTCACTGATAATTTCGGTGCCCTCCACGCTAATCAGCGGCGTGACGTTTCCATACTCCTTCAATTTGGCGGCGACTTCGTCAGTGATAAAATGACCGTTCGTGAAGACTTGAAAATAGACGTCACGATTTTGCTCAAAGATCTTCATGAGATCTTTGTGCATGAATGGCTCGCCGCCCAAGATCCCAAAAAAACTATTGCCCATCGCCTTTGCCTGAGCAATGGTTTTGTTAGCGGCCTCTAATTCGATTCGATGCTGTTTCTCCGCCACGTCCACCCAGCAACCTTGGCAGCGAAGATTGCAGCTATTAATCACCGACATGTACAAGAACGGCGGAAAGAACTCACCGCGTTTCAGCCGACGCTTGTGTTTATGAACACTTCGCAAGCCCTTCACGCCTAGCATCCAAACCGCCTTGGCCAGCAAACGCTTGTCGGTTTCGGTCAAGAATCGTTTGGCTAAACGCAGGTACATCAAAAAGCTCGTGGGTCAAAATTTGGCGGAAAGGAATAACCGCTGATGTCAAAGACGATGATCTATTATGCCCCGAAGCACACCGCTGGTGCAGGACTCACACTAAATCACGCAAAAACCGCGTAATTCATGAGATCGTTTCCTCTGGGCAGCATCCAAAAGCACGGGTCCAAGGCTCTGGCCTCCAATGCTGCAATTTTGGCACTCTAGCATAGCGTTGAATGGCCCAAGCATAGAAAATGGTCCGAATGCAGACGTCCCACTCTTTCGACTGAGCAAATCGATGAATCTGATGGAACGACCACTTCAGAGAAGACGTGCCCGCACCTCACATCGTCGACGCGCACGCTTGGAGAGTTTGGAATCACGACGCCTGCTGGCAGCTGATGCTGCGTTGCCAATCCACGACTGGGCATACGACGAATTCACCGTTCGCCGTGACGAACCGGCTCCCGTGGAAATTCATCTGAATCGAAACGCCCCGTATTCCTTCCATGACGGTGGCGCCGTCACGGTCGATGTCATCGATTCAGGGAACGGAAGCATTACTGTCCCCGAAGATGGCGGCTCGCACATCCTGTATCAGCCTGAACCTGGATTTGTCGGCGTTGACCTGATTTCAGTAAAGGTCACGCCAGATGCGACCAGCGCCGACGGTTCAACCATCGCTGACAAAACGAACGTGACTGAAATCGCAATCAATGTCGTTGAACCTCTGCTAGCCGTGGATGACTGGTTTTCGATGCAAATCGGTCAGGAGCAACTCAACGAAGACGGTCAACTATCTTTAGACGTTCTGGGCAACGACTTACGAAACGCCAACTACATCGGAGAGTACCCTGAGCTGACCGTTGAGTCGATCTCTGTAGAAGACGACGCGAACGTTGCTATTTCGGACGATGGCAAACACTTGCTCTACACGCCTTCAGACGGTTTTATGGGTGTACACACCGTCCAGTACACGGTGATCGATACGGACGGATATACCGCGACGGGTAACACACAAATTCGTGTCCACGAAGAAGCTGCCGACAGACTCTGGCCAGAACAACTGCAGCAGCAATTACTCCAACGGGCTGTTAGTCAAAATCAATTCTACTTCGGTGTCGGCACCAGTCGTTATCAGCGCGGCTATCACTTTGAAAATCGATTCGACGACTTTGTCGGGCTAGATATCGCTGAGCAAGCGCCTGTTCAGGACACGTCGGGAACCAATAACCAAATCGCCGAAGTCGATGAATCGGATCGCATCAAAACCGACGGCGACTACCTCTACGTGCTTTCCACACCCGAAGATAGCAATTGGATGGGATGGGATATTTTTCCGTGGATTGGGTTACCGCGTTTTGGTGCTGGCACAAGTCAATCCAGCACTGATGACAATGGCGAAAACATGTTGACCGTGGTCGATATTCAATCGCCGGCGAACCCCGTGATTGTCTCTCGCAAGATTTTTGCTGACGAAGTTCTTTCGCTGGACCTGTCCGACGACCGGCTTTCTGTAATCGCACAACGCGACGACAACACAGTTCTGACTACCCTGGATGTCAGCGACGCGGCGGACATACAGACGATTTCAACGACCTTAATCGATGGTCGATTCAAACAGGCGCGACGTGTCGCTGGTTCTTTGTACCTCTTCACCGATCAGTACGGCAGCTCGACTCCTGAGCATCAATCGATTGATGCCTTCGATGGGAAATTTGCATTCTTCGAAACGGGCCAACAGTATCTCGATCGCGTGCGAGACTCTCTGGTTGAGACCGCGACACCATCGCAGTCTATTTACGATGGCGAAGGAAATTTTATCGAGCGACAATCCGCATCGATTGATCTGCTCGACACTGGAATTTTGAATGGCCATTCGCTCAATATTCTCACCTTTGATACGTCGCTCGACGTGGGCGGATCGATCGACTGGGACATCAACGAAGGCGGGTCAACGATTTTGGTTACGACCGAATCGATCTATGTGACACAGACCGACTACCAGACTCACTGGCCCCTTGAAACTCTGATCGACACCCTCGACTTCATCATTGAGCCTCCGACAATTTCGACGGTGATTGACCGTTACGAACTGCAGAACGACGGGACTGTCGTGGCAGCTGCATCGGGTGCCGTTCCAGGCACGCTAAAAAACAGCTTCTCGCTAAGCGAATTTGAAGGCAATCTGCGCATTGCGACGGAAGATTCGTGGTCACCGCGTGAAGGAGGACCCGCTGGCAGCAGTGTTTATGTTCTCGAGCAGTCGTCAAGTGACCTGGATGTCATTGGCGCAACGGACCGCTTGGCACCAGGAGAACGAATCTACGCAGTTCGATTTGCAGGCGAACGAGGCTACGTGGTGACCTTCCGCCAAGTCGATCCGTTGTTTGTCCTCGATCTTTCGGATCCCACTGACCCGCTTGTCAGAGGTGAGCTAAAAGTCCCTGGTTACTCTCAGTACTTGCACGTATTGAATGACACACAAGTAGTAGGTGTGGGGCGTGACGCCGATCCAGACACCGGACTCTACCAAGGCATGACGGTTTCTGTTTTTGATGTCGCTGATGCAGATAATCCCGCTTTGCAGGACCGCTACCTATTCGACGGTGGACGCAGCACTTTCTCGCCGTTTGCCGGCAGCAGCCCGTTTGATCTGCACGATCACCATGCGATCAGCTTCTTCGGCAGCGAAGGAATCTTGGCACTGCCCTATTACAGCAATGTTTATGGCGGAACGCAAATTGACGACGAAGATCCCAATGCCCCGATCTTTTCAACACGCGAACAGTCGGCTGTGGCAACTTTCCGAATCAACGCGGATAGCAACGCAGAGAACGTCATCGTTCCGCTTGATGATATTCAGTTTGATTCACGCGCCGATCGTGCCATGCGTGTTGGCGATTACCTGTATTCACTTTCACAAAGCCAACTGAAAGTCACACACCTGACGCAGCCCGATGGCGTGATGGCGTCGCTTGATTTTCAGCGTGAAGGTGCCGATGACTTCGTCGAAACGAATATTGATGAAGAAGTCTTGGTCGATGTCACGGAGAACGACAAGATCGATATTGATTCGGTGATTGAAATCCTGGCCGCATCCCTGGTCGATGGCGAAGGAGAAGTGACCGTGGTTGATGGCAAGCGTCTTCAATTCAAGCCCCAAAGTGGTCGACTTTCGCCCAGTCGCGTCAGTTACACAGCACGCAACGAAGTGGGCACGTTGATCAGCGCTGTTACCACGATCGACCCAGACTTGGTTTGGCAAAATGCGCGTGACCGATTTGACATCAACGACGACGGTGAACTCACCCCACGCGACATTTTGAATGTCATCAATACGATCGCCGACCATGGGGCAATCGACACCGAGTCAATCGAAGCAGCCATCGAGAACACAGCTCGCCAGTTTCACTTCTACAGTGACACGAACGGAGACGACTACATCACGCCGGACGATATTTTGCAAGTCATCAACCGAATCGCCGAGTCAAGTTCACAGGACGGACTTGAATCGATCCCGTTCATCATTGACCAATCATTCGATATCAGCCTGAACCAGCCAGCTCAGAACACAACCAAAAGCTTGCAACTGACTCTCACCAACGTGATAGAAGATTCGCGTTGCCCAACGGGCGCGAACTGCGTTTGGCCAGGCCAAGTACGCGTAGAAATCGAAGTGATCGTTGACAACGTCACTTCGGTGACAACATTGACCTATCAGCCGGGACAATCGATCCC
>CAYUGI010000153.1:0-16287 GCA_964444105.1 uncultured Pirellulaceae bacterium | reverse complement strand
ACCGCCATCGACATTTCGACTTGGCGATCCAGCTCCCACAGGTTTTGCGTGTCGATGACGTCCTGCAGCCTTGCCATTTCGTCGCAAAGCTTCGTCATCTGTTTGTCGTCGGTCACGTCCCCCAGCATCATGCTGATTTCGTTGAACCGATCCAAAACGGATTGGCGATCGGCGACGGCGTCTTGAACGTTTTCAAAAACGGTCTTGGTCGGATCAAGCGGCGGTTCTTGTTCCAGGTAACCGACGGTGAAGCCTTTGGACAGTCGTGCCTCGCCCTCGAACTCGGTGTCATGGCCAGCCATGATTTTTAGCAACGTCGATTTGCCAGCGCCGTTTGGTCCAAGCACACCGATTTTGGCACCGGGATAAAACGCCAGATTGACGCCTTCGAGAATCGTCTTCTGTCCGTGCTTCTTGGTCAGGTCGGTGACCTGATAGATAAATTGTTGACCCATGTTTCTTTTACTCCCATTCAATCGTGGCAGGCGGCTTGCTGCTGATGTCGTAGCAAACCCGATTGACTCCTTTAACTTCGTTGATGATGCGTGTGCTGATTTTGGCCAGCAAGTCGTACGGTAAACGGCTCCAATCGGCCGTCATGAAATCGTCTGTGTTGACGCTGCGAACAGCAATCGCGTTGTCGTAAGTTCTCGCGTCACCCATTACTCCGACGCTTTGCACCGGTAGTAAAACGGCAAACGATTGACTTGTCTCGCGGTATAGCCCGGCAGCTTCGATCTCAGCGACAACAATCGCGTCAGCTTCGCGAAGCACGTCTAGTTTTTCTTTGGTGACTTCGCCCAGGCAACGGACAGCCAGGCCGGGGCCCGGGAAAGGATGACGCCAAACCAAGATTTCCGGCAGGCCTAATTCCAAACCAAGGCGACGAACTTCGTCTTTGAACAAATCCCGCAGCGGTTCGATCAGCTCGAAACCCAATTCTTCGGGCAATCCGCCCACGTTGTGATGAAGCTTGATTGTCGCGGCAGGCCCGTCGGGATCGGCACCGCTTTCAATGACGTCGGGGTACAGCGTGCCTTGAGCCAGGAAGTGGGCGTCTTCGATGCTCTCGGCTTCGGCTTTGAAGCACTCAATGAAATCGTGGCCGATGCGTCGACGTTTCTCTTGCGGTTCGTCGATGCCAGCGAGCGATGTCAGAAAACGATCTTCGGCTTCGACCACGCGAAGGTCCGTCTTGAAGTGATTGCTGAACTCATTGATGACGATGTCCTGCTCGTTTTTTCTCAGCAGACCGTTGTCGACCAAGATACAAGTCAGCTGCGAACCGATCGCTTTGTAGAGAAGCGCTGCGACGACGGACGAATCCACGCCACCGCTGAGCCCACAGATCACGCGACGGTCGCCGACTTGTTCGCGGACCCGAGCGATCGTGGCTTCGGCAAAATCGCTTAGCTGCCAGCTGGCTTCGCAGCCGCACACTCCGATGACAAAGTTCCGCAGGATTTGCCCACCCTGAGGAGTGTGCGTGACTTCGGGGTGAAACTGCATCGCGTAGATGGGCAGTTCGCGGTGTTTGACCGCCGCGTAAGGACACGTGCTGGTCTGAGCGAGCGGTTCAAACTGGTCCGATATCGCGGAGACTTGGTCCCCGTGACTCATCCACACTTCCATCTCTTCGGGCAATCCGTCGAAGAGTGTTTCGTGGTTGGTGATTTTGCACGACGCGCGACCGTATTCGCGGCTGGGTGTGTTGTCGACTTTGCCGCCCAGAGCTTCGCAGGCCAACTGCATGCCGTAGCAAATGCCCATCACTGGGATTCCCAGCTGAAACAATTTTGGGTCGCATTTTGGCGCGCCGTCTTCGTAAACGCTGTTGGGGCCGCCGGAGAGAATGATGCCTTTGGGGGCTAGCTCTGCGATTCGATCCGCCGATAAGTCGTGGCGAACGATTTGACAGTAAACATTCTGTTCGCGGACACGGCGTGCGATCAGCTGTGCGTATTGCGAGCCGAAATCCAAAACGACGACGCGCTGCCCAGTGAGAGCTTCGGCGGTTGTGTCGGCGTGGTCTGCGGAGAGGGTGTCTGATCCAACCATTCGCTTTGTTTCTTACCCGGCGGGATGAAAGAGGTGTCGCGAAGTGCAATCCCGAAGTGTAGAAAATGACAGTGCGAATCCCAAGGGGCCGTGATGCATTTCCAGCTGTTACGTCCTGTTGTTACGCGCCCTGTTGTTGCGCGAGGCCCTCGCGTAATGCACACTGGATCGATTACTTGTCAAACTGCTTCCCGTCAGGGCCTGCCGGAACAACGAATTGCGAACTAAGTCCCGCCAGGGCCTAGCGAAACAACTTTTCTCAAACGGGATCCCGTCAGGGCCTGACGGGACAACGATTTATGCGAATCCTGCTGACTAACGATGATGGCGTTTTCGCCCCTGGACTGGCTGCTTTGGAGCAACAGCTTCGTCATTTGGGCGAAGTCGTCGTGATCGCCCCGGCCACCGAGCAAAGCGGGGTCGGGCATTCGATCACTTATTTGACCCCACTGACCTGCAAATCCATTCACCGCGACGGACGCCACTGGGCTTGGGCCGTGGAGGGTTCTCCAGCGGATTGTTCCAAGCTAGCGATCACCGAATTGCTTCGCGATAACCCCGTTGATCTGGTTGTCAGCGGCATCAACAGCGGGTTGAACGCCGGAATCAACGTGCTTTACAGCGGCACGGTCGCGGCAGCCATCGAAGCGGCTTTTTTTGGAATCACCAGCGTGGCAGTGTCGTTGGAATACGACGAAGACGCCGATTTTCAGTCCGCCGCAGTGATCGCGCGCAACGTGATTGGCGGGCTGGTCAAACAACCCGATGCGGCAGGCAAACTATTCAATCTGAATATCCCAACCGCTGCGACGCTCTCACCTGCCGAACTGAAAGTCGTGCCCATGGGCCTTGCCCAATACGGCAACTCCTACGAAAAACGCACCGACCCCGGCGGCCGCGACTATTACTGGGCCTTATGGAGCGAGCCGGAAAAACCACCCGCCGAGCGCACGGATTTGACCGAGTTACGCAAAGGCAACGTCACGCTGACGCCGCTGAATTTCGACATGGCCAACCACGACATGCTCGGCGAGATGGATTCTTGGGATCTGAAAAGCTAGTCACTGCTTAACCAGCCGCCTATTTGCTCTGTTGCGGTGGTTTGCGTTTCAGAATACCAAGCCTTCAGTCGCTCGTGCATCGCCGCAGACCTGTCGGTGTTCTCTGCCGATAGGTCGTTCTTCTCCTGAGGGTCCTGTTCCAAGTGAAAAAGTTGGACCTCTGGATTTTCAAACGTGCCGGGTTTTGATTTGGGATGATGAACGGTCAATTTCCAGGGGCCCTCGCGCATCGCTTCGGAACGATTGCCGTTGTTGCTCAGTGAAGCCCAATACAACGGTCGTTTCAGCAACGACGCTCCATCGAATAACACGGGCGAAATATCGACACCATCAAGCTTGCGTACCGGCTTCGCCGCGTCTGCTAGAGCAAGCAGTGTCGGCATCACGTCGATGCTGATCAGCGGCTCGTTGGAAACGGAGTTAGCCCCGATTTTACCGGGCCACCAAGCGATCGCTGGCACTTTGTGTCCGCCTTCGTAAACAGATCCTTTGCCACCTCGCAAGTTGGGGCTGCCACTGGGAAAATCACCCGAAGGTCCGTTGTCAGAGAAGAACAACACGAGTGTGTTCTCGGCGATTCCAAGTTCGACCAACGTTTGCCTGAGTTGACCGACGCCTTCGTCGATTGGCATCGTCATGCCACGGTACTTTTCGATCCGCTCGGATTCGGAAACTTCGCGCCATTTCCAACGATCCCATTTCTCCTCTGTCCGCCTGACGCCGTCACCGGGTACTTGCACGGGATTGTGGATCGCCTCATGAGCTACGTACAAACAAAACGGCTTGCCTGACTTCGCATGCCTCCGCAGAAAATCGAGCGCATATCGATTGATCAAATGCGTGCTGTAGCCTTCTTCCCGCGTTTCTTTGCGTCCATGCCACCAGTCGTGCAGATTGTGGTCACCAACATGGCTGACGAAATCAATATTGCCGCTGTGATAACCCACGAACTCATCAAAGCCGTGTTCTTGAGGATGGTAGTCATCGGAGTTCACGGGGTAACCTTGATGCCACTTGCCAATCAATCCTGTCGCGTACCCAGCGTCACGAAGCGATTCAGCAAACGTATTTTCAACAGGCTTCAGCCCTTTGCGATGTTCTGCGTGGGTTGAATGAGGATGAATGACGGCTTCGATCCCAGCCCGCTGCTGATACCGTCCAGTCAGCAAACCAGCACGCGTGGGCGAACAAACGGTCCCTGACGAGTGAAAATCTGTCAGCCGCATGCCTTCTGCTGCAAGCCGATCGATTTCGGGGGTTTTGAAATACGGATTCCCGAAGCAACTCACTCCTTCGTATCCCATGTCATCAACCATTACCACGATGAAGTTAGGCTGAGCAGGTGAGGTGTTGTTTGCGGCGAAAGCGGTGTGCTGCTCCTGTGGCAGGAAGCAAGCCAATAACGCCAGCGGGTAGATAAATCTCATCATCGTGCCAATGTTCCTGTGTCTGATTCCTGGCTTCGCCAGAGGAAATTGCAAAGGTCTCGTTTCCTGGAGTCGTTTCTGAATGATTTTCGCGTTCACGAGCAGGATACCGAGATGTGATCGACCTGATGTGACGCGTGCTGCTGTAGCTTGTCAAGAATTCTCGCTGGCCCTTCCCGATAACCCCGTAAATCATTACGATTTCGCATACGTTAAGAGTGAGTATTTCGTTTCCTTTTGCCCGAGTGAACACGCTGATGGCCGTTGCATCGACTGATATACAAAACACTGCCGTTGATACCATCCGCGCCTTGAGCATGGACGGCGTCCAAACCGCCAACAGTGGTCACCCCGGCACACCGATGGCCTTGGCACCGATCGCGTATCAGTTGTTCAACCACGCGATGGACTATGACCCGGACCAGCCGCTATGGCCAAATCGTGATCGCTTTGTGCTTTCCTGCGGTCACGCATCGATGCTGCTCTACAGCACGCTTCATCTCGCGGGCGTCAAAGCGGTCGATTTCAAGACCGGCAAAGTCTCCGCCGACGAGCTATCGATCAAGCTGGAAGACATCAAGAACTTCCGCCAAATCGGATCGGTTTGTGCAGGCCACCCTGAATACAAAGAAGCCGCGGGAATCGAAACCACGACCGGCCCGCTCGGCGCTGGCGTCAGCAACAGCGTTGGTATGGCGATGGCTCAAAAATGGCTCGCCGCCAACTACAACACCGCCGACCACAAATTGTTCGACTACAACACGTACGTGATTTGTAGCGACGGTGACTTGATGGAAGGCATCGCAACCGAAGCCGCTTCGGTCGCCGGCCACTTAAAACTGGACAACCTTTGCTGGTTCTACGACGACAACTCGATCACGATCGAAGGTGACACGGATCTGGCTTTCAGCGAAGACATCGGCGCGAAGTTCGAGGGCATGGGCTGGAACGTCGTTCACGTTAGCGACGCCAACGATCTAGCACAGCTGCAGAAAGCCGTCGAATCATTCAAAGCTTGCAACGACAAACCGACCATCGTCGTCGTCAAAAGCATCATCGGTTGGGGTGCTCCGAACAAGCAAAACACGCATGGTGCCCACGGCGCACCGCTGGGTTGGGACGAAGTCGAATTGGCCAAGAAGGCTTACGGTTTCCCACCGGAGGAAAAGTTTTACGTTCCCGAAGGTGTCAAAGAGCACTTCCAGTCCAACTTGGGCCAACGTGGTGCAGAGGCTTACTCGCAGTGGTCCGACACGTGGAAGGCATACCAGTCGGCCAACCCCGAAAAAGCAGCTGAACTGCAGTCGATGTTCGATGGCGAATTGCCTGCCGGCTGGGACAAAGACATCCCTGTATTCGACGCCGATGAGAAAGGCGACGCGACGCGAAACAGCAGCGGCAAAGTTCTCAACGCAATCGCTCAGAACATTCCGTTCATGATCGGCGGAAGCGCTGACTTGGCTCCCAGCAATAAGTCAGACCTGAAGTTCGACGGAGCGGGCGAGTACTTACCCAGCCAGTACGCCGGACGCAACTTGCACTTCGGCATTCGCGAGCACGCGATGGCTGGCATCGTCAACGGATTGTCACTTTCGGGGCTGCGATCCTATGGTGCGACTTTCTTTGTCTTTACTGACTACATGCGTGGCGGAATGCGATTGGCCAGCATCATGCACCAGCCGGTCATTTACATCCTTACACACGACAGCATCGGCGTTGGCGAAGACGGGCCGACTCACCAGCCCGTCGAGCACTTGACTGCTTGCCGAGCGATTCCTGGCATGTACGTCTTCCGCCCAGGCGATTCCAACGAAGTCGCCGAGTGTTACCGAACGGCAATGCAGATCGATGATCATCCGTCGGCATTCGTTTTGTCACGTCAAAACATGCCAACCCTGTGCCGCACCAAGTACGCGTCGGCCGACAACTGCTCCAAAGGTGGTTACGTACTGGCCGACTGCGAAGGCACACCGGATGTGATCTTGATGGGCAGCGGCAGCGAACTTGGCCTTTGTGTCACAGCCGCCGAAACGCTTGCTGCCGAAGGCAAGAAAGTTCGCGTTGTCAGCATGCCGTGCATGGATTTGTTCGCCGAGCAAAGCCAAGCTTACCGGGACCAAGTCTTGCCACCCGCAGTGACCAACCGAGTCGCAGCCGAAGCTGGCATTCGTATGTGTTGGGATCGCTGGATTGGCAGCGAAGGCAAGTTCGTCGGCATGAGTGGTTACGGAGCCAGCGGCCCTTACGACAAAGTCTACGAGCACTTCGGCATCAACGCCGACGCGGTGGTCGCAGCTGCGAAAGCTTAGGTTTTCACATCCGAGTTGCCGGCCAACGGCCCAGCAAATTACCCAGCCCAGCCCAGTCCAGCGGGCTGGGTTTTTCGTTGGCTGGAATCAGTCTCAGTCTCGGTCTTGGTTGCGCGTACATCCCGTTTTTCCCTTTCGGATTACAGTGCCACCGCTAAAATGCCGTTCATAGGACGCCCTGTTCGGTTTCACATTGGACAGCAGGGCGAACGTTTTTGCTCGCTTGCGATTTACTATTGCCTTTTGTGTACCCATCCCAAACAGGAACTGACCATGAAGAATCGAACTCTTAAAACAAACTCCCTCGTTGCTTGCTTGGTTTGCTTAACGGCTGGCGTTGTTTCAGCGGACGAGCATGCCGGCATGGCCAAAGAACATCAAGCGGCGCATAGGCAGCACGATCAATGGGCAGCCGAACATGCGCATTGGCGAGCGGAACACATGCGATCGCTGGCGCTGCTGGCCAAGATCCAAGCGAAAATTTACGAACATGAAGCAGACCTGATCGAACACGAAGAGGAAATCCGTGGCCATGAAGATCACGCGATGCATCACGCAGACGAAATTGCTGCTCACGATCACGCCGGCGACGATGCAGACCACGCGAAACTGGCCAAAGAGCACACGGACTTTCAGTCAAAGCACGTGCAAATGACAAAGAGACATCAGGACGTTGCCGCGAACCACGAGCAACTTCACGAAATGCTGAAGCAACTAGGCAAGTTGTTCAAGCAACAAAAGTGATTTCGGAGCCGCCGAAGAATGAGAATGGTCGCGGTTCGCGCGCCGCGACCATTCCAGGCCGCTGGCCTGAGTGGGCTCGTTCTTTGGATCCAAGCCATTCGCGTCTTACTTTTTCTTCTTCGCCAACCGACGCTCAAGAGCCTTGCGGCCTTTCTCGCGGAGGTTTCCTTGCTGCTCTTCCATTTCTAGCAGCGTCGCCAGCATGTCGCGGGTGCGGTCCGGCATCTGCTCGGCCAAGTTCTTCTGTTCGCTCTCGTCTTTGCTCAGATCGAACAGTTCGACCAAGTCTTCGTCGATCCACTGGACGATTTTGTAGTTGCCATCAATCAGCGACAAGGCTCGCGTATCACCCGTGCTGTCGGGGCGGGCCTGCCATTTGTACCAGAACATTTTTTCGCGTTGATAGGGCTTTCCTTCTAAGGCTGCCAAATAGCTTCGGCCATCAACGTGTTGTTTCGGCATCAGCGGTGCATTCGCGATTTGTAGCATGGTCGGGTAATGATCTGTGCCGGTGACTTGAGCATCCGAGACATCACCAGCTTCGATACGCCCGGGCCATTTGACGATCAACGGCACCCGTGTTCCGCCTTCGAAGATGGAACCCTTGCCTTGGCGAAGCGGGCTGTTCGATGTGGCAAGTGCGCGTTTGTTGCTTGATCCTCGTGTAGATAGTCCGCCGTGGTCGGACGTCAAAATCACGACGGTGTTTTCGGCGACACCTTTATCTTCGAGCGATTTAAGTATCCTTCCCAAGCTGTCGTCGGCTTTTTCCACCATGCCAGCGTAAGTTGGGTTGTTCTGAACTGTTTTTACAGTGCCTTGGCGATCGGTGATGAGATCCGGATCGACTTTCTTTCCACCGATTTCGATGCCTGCTTTACGCAGCTTTTTTTGATACTTCTTTTTCAGTTCCTCGGGGGCTTCCAGCGGAGTGTGTACCGCATAATGCGCCATCACCAGTAAAAACGGTTCCTCGTCGCGAGACTTGACGTAAGCAACAGCTTCATCGGTAAGTCGATCAGTTAGGTACTCACCGTCCTTTCCAGAGACAGGGTTCACGACCGAGTTGCCTTTTTCGACGGGGAATGGCGAGAAATAGCTATGCGTCGCACCAGCGGATCCTGAGTGAATAACCGTGTCGAAACCTTGAGCCCCCGGGTCGCCGCCGTCATGGCCCAAATGCCATTTGCCGATATAGCAAGTCTGATAGCCGTGCTCTTTCAACGCTTCTCCGAACGACGTCTCTGAAAGTGGTAGATGATGGTCATGGTTGCCCGATCGGATCATCTCCGATTCCAAACGATTCGGGTACTTTCCCGAAAGCAAGCCTTGGCGAGATGGGACACATCGAGGGTAGGCGGAATACGCGTTCGTAAACCTCATGCCGTCTGCGGCGAGCTGATCCATGATCGGTGTTTCATACAAGGTGCTACCGTAACAAGAGAGATCACGCTGGCCAAAATCGTCCACGAAAAACAGGACGATGTTCGGTTTCTTGGCGGTCTCAGCATTCGCAGAGGAAACGAGCAGGCAGCCAAGGACTGCGACGGAGATCAGTTTCAAACGGTGCATTTCATTGCTCACTAGTCGTTGCTCTCTGGGTTGCCTTGACGATCCGTTGCCAGGACCGGGGCCGTAAAAGGAGTTGGGATCTTATTGCCCATTGTATCTAAGATGCTTCGACAAGAACTCTCACATGATCGACAACGTCGGTGCTGCCTTCGGTAGACTTACCACGCACGTGGAATTCGAAGTCCAACGTTCTTCCATCGTCACGAAGTTCAAGCCGATCCTGACCGTTGCCTTGCTTGTCGTCCTCTAATCCCGTTTGTGTATCGCCGGGATAGTCGGTCGCGGGATGCGCAAAAAGCTTGTTGGTTTTCCCCGATCGAAACGACAGCACACCGACAACTTTCGCCGGGAAAGTCAAAGTGCCTTTCGAGACGAAGTGCTTTTCACTTCGCCGACTAGCCATTGGAATCGAAAAGTGCAGCAGGTAGCTGTCGACTCGCGTTCCTGCAGGCAACGTCGCGTTGTCCGACTCGACGCGATCCACCACGCCTGGCCTATCGAGTGTAACCTTCAGATCCTCTTTCAGTCGGACATTTACCTTCTCAGCAAATACGGTGGTATTCGTGTTACTTGCAAATTCAAACAATGTGCGTCGAACCGATTTCGGCGGTGAAACCAGTATCACGACGTCCCCCGACACCTTCGGCAAGCCGTCGATGGCATTCAACGAACGAGGGAAGAACAATGGTTGGGCAGCGATTTTTTCAAACGACGACTCAGTTGGATCCACTGCGACCGCTTCTCCTTGCAAGAGCAATTGCGAGTCGTCCGAACCGGACAACATCGCTTCGGCGCTACCCTCAAAAACGTGGACTTGTGGGCTGAGTTCACCTCCCGTCGAAATTCCGATACGTGTTCCTCGGTCGACAACGGTTCCCCATGGTGTTGTCACTTGAAATCCTTTTGCAGCGGGCGGCACGTAGACCGACATTCTGCCCTTCGCGATCGCAGCGCCGTTGATCTGGTCGACCGAAAAGTCCGCCGGTGCTTGCACCAAAATTTCGGCTCCGTTGTCGTAGCGAAACATTGCCGCACCACTGCGAAGACTGAAGTGACCCTTGGCGTAGTCGCCCTCGCCAAGGGACTCGGTGCTGGACCAGACTGCTTGTTGTGTCTGGATTAGTTGCGCAACACCCGATGAAGCCGGAGTTTGATTCCCACTGAGCATGAACATTGCGAAAATTCCAATCGCTGCAAGCGAAGCCACCGCGATTGTGACATGGCGCAACGGAAAACCCACGCGATCACTCGGTTCGCTAATCGCGCGAGTTTCCGCTTCCGTCCAGTCGTAGTCGCCGATTGCCGCAGCCGTTAGTTCCTGAAGTTCCGACTCTGAATCCGTTTCAATTGCTGCCATCTGCTCAAGACCTGAGCAGATCGACATGAAACGACGCTAGTATTTCACCGCATCGGAATCGCTCAGCAGCATTTGCTCCAATTCGGCAAACTCATCAGGCGTGATCGATTCATCACGAGTCCTTCCGCACAGCTCTCTCAGTCGCGATTGGCTTTTTTGGGTCAACATATCAGGCAAGCTGTCTCTGGACGCATTTCATCAGAGATGAATAAACCGAATTGAATAAGCGACAAATACGAGTGTCGGTGTAGCCAATTTCTTGTGCCAATTGCCTAGCAGTTGTGCCAGGTTGGTGACGACGCATGACGAGTTCGCGTTTTTCCGGATCGAGCTTCTGCAAGCACGAACCCAGCAATTCCAGCGAATAGTCCGAGTCACTATCGGTCTGGGCTGATTCGGCCAAAGCGTCAACCACTTCGGTGCAGAAACTGAGTTTTTGGCGTTTCGATTTTTCGATGTATTTCAAAACGCGATTTCGCGTGATGCCGAACACCCATCCGTCCAATGAACGCGAAGGGTCGTATCGATCAGAGTTTTCGATCGCGACGACGTCCTGCAAAATGTCATCGACGTCTGATGAATTAAACACCATGGACCGGATGAACGCGCGCAACTTGGGCTGAGCCAAGGCAAAGTAGCGAGCGACATCAGGGTTTGACATGACGGTCTATCCAGGTGATTCAATCAGTGCCGGTGTTAGCTCCCCGGCTATTCTTTCTTGCAGACTACGAGAGTACCGAGTCAGACATCAGCGTCATTGCACTGTGAAGTGAGTCCGTCGCATCGGAACTCATTCGATGCTCGTTCGTTTCGTCATCAAGCGAACTACTTGCTGGCGAAACCGGTGCGGAAGTTCCCGCCGTCAAGTCTAGCATGGCGGTGTCCGTCACCGAAGCAACTGGATGCGAGTGCGTGACAAGGCTTTCAACGATTTCGTCCGTTTCGGTGGCCATCATCGAATGGTTTATGGCCATGTCGTGCGAGTGCATCGTCGGAAGAAAGCCATCGGTTGCAAAGTCCATCTCAGCGACATCGGTTTCGGTCAGCGCTAGTAACCCGCCGTTCTTGATGTGCGCGGGGAAGTCTAGCTCTGAGTAGGCAGGACGAATGGCACCGCCAAATGCAAAGTCAAACTCCGTAGCATCTTCGAAGACATCCTGGTTGGGCCCCGCCAGCATCGTCAGCAATGCTGCACGCTCGCTTGCGGTCAGGCCGTCAAACTTGTCTTTCAATTGACGGTTCGTTAAGTCTCGCAATTCCATCGGGACATCCGAATTCGATCGGTGAACTTTCGCGTCTTCAAACGCAGAACTGGGCCAGACGACATGACTGCTACGCTGCTGCTCTCGGAAAAATACACGTTGAGGATCTTCCAACCCGTCGTAGTCAAGGATCACTTCGTAAGGCAGGATCAGTTGGTTGTAACGTGCAATCTCGGGACTCGACTCGCTCTCTTCCAATACAAAGTCGAACGTTTCCCGACCGTCTAAGACATCCGCGTCAATCTCACCAAATTGCACGTCACCTTTGATCGTTAGTTCCAGTGCCGAGTGCCGGCGTCCATTGATCAGAGCAAAGTTCTCGATGTTGTTTAGATAAACGTTCTCAATCACGTTGCCTTGCGCATCTCGTGGGGTTTCAAAACCCCGCTGGAAACCTTCGACGTGAGTGTTGCTGAAAGAGTACGGACCGGAACGATGTTGCATCTTGATGCCGGTTCCCGTTGGGTTATCCAGGTCGCCAAAGATCATCGTGTCACTATAAGATGCGCCTTCTGCGTAGAAAAACTCCAAGCCATGCTCGACACCGAATGCCTTCGTGCCGACGAAGTGAGATCCAGCGTGCTGATGTTGGCCTAATAGAAAACCGACCTTGCTGCCGTAGATCGTGTTGTTCTGAAACGATTCGACCGTAACATCGCGGACGGTATCACCCAGGCCGTCAATGCCGATCGGCCACATCACGATGCCTGTCTCCTTGCTGCCGCTGGCGACGTTGTCATTGACAGTGATTCCGGTGCCTTGAAACCAGAATCCGTTTCCGCCGTGGCCGAAGTCATCAACGGCGTTGCGGCGATTGATAGGTATGTCGCTGCCCTTGTTATAGATCGACAGGTTGCCAACGAAGGAACCGCGTTCGTCGCCCGCTTCGGTCACGAACCCAGCGCCCGTCGCATCGAAGGAAACATTGCTAGTCATATCGACATAGCTAGAGTGATTCACAAATCCCCAGCCTGGCGTGTACGACACAGCACTGCCCGAAACAATCGCAGGACTTTCGCCGGTTCCAGCACGATGGAAGTGAATCGGGTATCGAGCACGCGGGTTCTTTCCAATCACCAAATCACCTTCGTCATCGGTGTGGGTATCGTGAACTGGGATTTCTTTGTTGGTGCGGCCAAGATGGTAGAAGCCACCGTTGCGAATTTCGACATCGTTGTTGTGCATGAACATCACATGTCCGCGTCGGTCGAATGAATCACCCGTTCGCAATGCACCGCCTTCTTTTTCCGGTGTGCCAACGAGTCCGGTGGTGCCCCGGTCCTTGGCAGCTGTTTCGATCACCGCGTTGCGAGTCAAGTTGGCGACGTGAACCTTCAGCGAAACGCCCTGTTTGGTATGGTCGGGCGTGTGGTGGTCTTTGCCCAATGCGGAGTCCAACGTGACGCTGCCCGCAGCGGTATCGATCGCTTCGATGGTTCTCGATTCATGGCCAGTTGCGTCGCTGTTAGTACCGGCGATCACAATCGAGTCCCCCTTTGCCCAGTCGGCGGGCAGGGCGTCAAAAACGAGTACCAAATCTCCGTCCGAGGGATCGGCTGCTAGCGTAGCGTGAGATGTTTTCGCAACGCCGACGATGCTAACGCGACCGTGCGAGATCAGCCCGTTGCCAAGTTTGTACGGATCGTAGTCCGGCGACTCAGTGTTTCGAGTTTCGAAACCACCATCGAAATCATCGATCACCAACTTCGCGGTTTTACCTTCGTGGATCGGTCGCTCGGTCGTACCGATTTTCAAGATGCCGTGTTGCATCACGACCATCGTGTCGACGTGAAGTTCGGTGTCGCGGGCGGCGGCGAATCGCAGTGTGCCGTCAACGCGAACGGTTCGTAAGCGAGTCGTGATCTCGCCGTTGACGACGACCACGGTGTTCTCAGGGATGCGGACCCGATCGCCCTCGGCCGGGATTTTATCTGCTCCGCCCCAAGTCGCTCCATCAAGCCAACGCCCGCTTTTCACTGCCGTAGCTGTCACATCATCCAAGCTGACCAAATCAAAAGTTGCCTGCATTTCCGCCATCATTTTGGGGGTGTGATGCACCATGGTTGTATCGGTCGAATCATCCTGATGATCCGCATGGTCCATCGCCATCACGTCGCCTGCCAACAACTTGCGGTCTTCCAGTTTCTGCCCTCCACGAACGCGAGTCTTGACCATTCGCTGTTGGTTTTGACGCCGTCTGGCACGCCGGGAAGCCGCTTTTAGATAGTCTGACGCGAAAGGTAGGCGACTGGCGGAGAAGCGAGCGACGTAGTTCATTCGATGTGCCTGGCGAAGAGAAAAGGACGCGAGCCAGCTTTGTCGTTAAGGCTGGTTCAACGTTGCTTTCTCGTCCCCTAGCCGGTTTTGCGATAAAACTCTTCTATTCAACGAAAAAAGCTTGGGCTGATTTCAGCCCAAGCTTTACGTTTGTTCAGAATTCGCCAGCTCATCCGGCGAGCTTTGCAGCAATGCGCTGCCTTCTTAGGTTCCGGGGTTCGCGTCTTGGACGGCTTTTTCCATCACCTTGATAGCCGGGCCTGTGTAACGTTCGTACTCATTCCAGAAGTGATTCATCGCCGCTTCGTCAGCGAAGAAGAACATTCGGTTGTGCGTTGGATCCTTCAAGCCCCACTCGCGTTTGCCTTGAACGATGCGTCGTTCCTCGAAGTAGCGAACGACATCAATTTCGTTCAGTACTGGAGTGAAGGGAACGGGATCGGCCAAGAAAGTTTCCATGGCATCAGCATCAGCGAACAGATAAAGCTTGCCCAAGTGGATAACACCCAATTTTGGGTTGCCTTCAACCCACTGGTCTTTCTTGATCACTGTGACGGGGCAGAAACCTTGCATGGCAAGTTCTGGCTTCAAGGAAGGAGCCTCGGGTGACACGGGCTTATCGTTGGTCACTGTTTTCGCAGAAACCATTTTCGCTGGTATTCCAGCACTGTTGGATTTGTTGGTTGGAGCAATGGCCGTCTTTGGTTCTTCGGTTTGCTTTACGGCGAACTGATTCACCTGGGGTCCAGCCGCCGCGGTCTGAGTTGGCACTTGGACAGGCATGCTGATCTCTTGGCTTTTTGGAGCCTGTGAAGCTGATACATCGGCAGCACTAGGTGCCTTAGACTGAGTGGCTCCCGCCAACATCGCCACGTATCTAGCAGGCTCTTGGGGGCTAACCGAGTGAGAAAGTGTTGCTCCATCAAGTCCGACGATCACGTCGGTGGGGTACTTCGTGACCTTGAACATTTTTGTCAGGTGAGCGTTGTTGCCACCGTGGATTTTGACAGGGACGTACTTTGTGTTGATCGCCTGTCCGACTTGCGGCGACTTGAATGAACCGGCCTCCAGTCGATCGCAGTAGACACAATTGTCGCTGTAAAAGTGCAGCAGCAGCAATTTGCCTTCAGCTTTTGCTTGAGCGTGTGCTGCTTGGAGATTGGTTTGCCATGCGATTTGGGCATTGGCCGTGCCGGAGGTCAAAAGCGCAATTGAGCAAATGCCAAGCACAATAGCGGCACGTAGTTTGGCGGCAGTACGCATCGAGCCTAAATCCTATGGTCGTCTTAATTTGTGGGTAAATCGTCGCTAAATCCAACGTCACATCGTCTGTTTTCGGCGTCGTCGACCTAGCAGCTTGATCGGAAAGTACAAATTGCGTTGACTTTGACGCCAGTCGTATTTTGCTGGTTTTGCTCTCCCTACCCCCCGAACTTTGGTTTTGCTGCTTGACAAAAGCCAGCAGAAGGCTATATTTCGGCTGAACACGACAGATTTGCGTCTTGCTGACGAGAATCTTCCCCTGGACGAATGTTTTGATTCTGTCCTTCTCTGGGAACCCTGTTCTTCTATCAACCCGAGTCAGACTGAGTTGACCGGCTTTTTAGTCGAATCCATTGGTTCATTTGGCAGTTCCTTTTGAAGTGTAAAGGACACCGGATGAATCATTCCTCGAGTGGACTGATTAACCAAATCGAGAGCCGCCTCATGAGGCCGCTCGCTCTGCCGCCGATCAGAGCATGGAAAAGAGTGGCACGGAAAATTCTCCGCACCAATCGGCCTGAAACAACCGATGCGTCGCCGCAGTGCATTCAATAAGGTGCATTCAAACCAATGCCTTCGACCATCACTTTGGTGTCTTCATCTCAACTGGCTAACTTTTTGACGTTTGCTATCCAATCTGATTGCCGTGCTTAGAAAGCTCATTCATCGAAGGATGATTCTTTCCTCCCCAGCGGCCCCCAAAAACTACACAACTTGATTTCACTGTTGATCCCTGATCGGACGTTACCGCCGTCCTGTTTGATGATCGTTCCAATTTTCACGATGCGGTATTTCTTTAATCAGGCTGACTCAACGACCCGGTCATTCAAAAAGGGTGAGATTCGTTCTTTCGCGAACGATCTCATCACGTGATACGGCATTGGTCAGCTCTTCTGGATGAAACATGGCGAAAAAGAAACGCAGTGGTCGCGGCAGAAACTCGGGCGGACAAGGTTC
>CAYUGI010000152.1:0-16342 GCA_964444105.1 uncultured Pirellulaceae bacterium | reverse complement strand
CTTTACTCTCGTCAATCATCTTTTCCAGATCCTCTTTTTGGACTCGGTCCATCATACGTTTGAATTTCGCAACTGGAGTTCCCAGCAGCGGTGATTTGCTTTGATCCCACGAACGGATCTCGTCTCCCAATAAATCGCTGCACTGCGCCGCCAACGTCGGCAACACCGGTGCGAGATAAATCGTGAGTTGGCGGAACAAATTCAAGGCAACCGTGCAGACATCGCGTAGTTCGTCTTGTCGCGCCTCGTCCTTTTTCATTTCCCACGGCTTGGCATGTTCAACGAACGGGTTCGCTGCATCAGCCAATTCCATGATCAATCGCATCGCCTTGGCATAATCGCACGCTTCGTAAGCCGCTGCGATATCGTCGCCCGCTTTGGCGGACGCCTCGAACAACCCGCCATCATCCGGGTAAGTCACCGACAATCCGGTCTTGTTGGCAAACTTGCCGACGCGGCTGGCTAGGTTGACCACCTTACCGACCAAATCGCTGTTCACCTTTTCGACAAACTCGTCCAAGCTTAGGTCCAAGTCTTCGACTCGCGATGTCAGTTTGGTCGCGTAAAAGTATCGCAGATACTCTGGCGACGAATGCTTCAAATACGTCGCCGCGGAAATCAGCGTACCCTTGGACTTGCTCATTTTTTCACGGTCCACGTTCAAGAAACCGTGAATGTGCACCTTGGTTGGCAGGCTGTAACCGGCAGTCTTCAACATGCCCGGCCAGAACAGCGTGTGGAAATAAGTGATGTCTTTGCCAATGAAGTGATGGACTTCGCAATCTTCACTTTGCCACCAGTCCGAAAGCTCTTCGCCATTCGCTTCGCACCACTCTTTGCTGCTAGCGATGTAGCCGATCGGCGCATCAAACCAGACGTACCAATAGTTGCCCGGGGAATCCGGAATCTCAAAACCAAAATACGGTGCTGGACGACTGATGTCCCAATCACGCAGCTCATCGGCCAGGAAGTGACCTTTCAGGTAGTTGGCAGATTCGCTTTGAAGTGCGTTACTGCTATCGATCCATTCGTGCAAAAAACCATGCAACTTTTCCAGTTCAACGAACAGGTGTGTCGCTTCACGAATTTCGGGTGTCGCACCGCTAAGTGTGCTTTTGGGATCGATCAGTTCGGTCGGCCGATACGTGTGACCACATTCACAGTTATCGCCGGGCTGATCCGTCTTGCCACACTTCGGGCAAGTGCCGCGAACGAATCGATCGGCCAGGAAGGTTTCTGCTTCCGGGTCGAAAAGTTGTTCGATGCTACGCTCGGCGATCAAATCGGCGGCACGCAGTGACTTCCAAAATTCACCACAGATTTCGCGATTCGCTTCGCTGTTGGTGCTGCCGTAGTGATCGAATTGGACGCCGAAACCATCGAAATCTCGCTGATGCTCTTCGCTCATTGCCGCAATGAGTTCTTCCTCGCTACGGCCTTCTTTGCGAGCACGGATCATGATCGCGGTACCGTGCGTGTCGTCAGCACAAACGTAGACACAGCGATTGCCGATAAGTTTTTGAAAACGCACCCAGATATCGGTTTGGATGTATTCGACCAAGTGCCCGATGTGGATCGGACCGTTGGCGTACGGAAGAGCGCTGGTGACCAGGATGCGACGATTCATCAAATCAATCAAATAATCGAGTAAATTGGAACGCGGATTGTAATCAGCGACAGGGCATTCACGTCAGCCCGCAATGGATCGCATACGGAACCGCAGCCGGGACGACTGTACGCAAGGGAGTCATTTCACACTAGCAAGGCGACGATTTCTGTAATTCTGCCCGTGAAACTCAAAAACGTCTCAAGTTCCGGTTCCAGAATCGTCTTTGACCTTGCTCCTGGTGATCCCATTACCGCACTATCCGCTCGAAACCCCATCTGACTTCGCGGCAGACCTCCGAATCGCAGGATGCGAAATTTCGGGTCCGCCGTTATTCATCCACAAACGTCCATGGAGGGACGAGCGTGAAGAATGGAATGTTCGGGCGAATAGCCAGCTCAATGACCGCTTTTTTATTGGCTTCGATCGCTTTACCGGCGTGCGATGTCAGTGCCTCGGATGCCGTTCTATTGGATTTTTCATCGGCACACTGCGGACCTTGTCTCGCAATGAACCCTGTTTTGGCCCAGTTAGAGCGTCAGGGTGTCCCGGTTCGACACGTCGATGTCAACGTGGAACCCAATTTGGCACGCCGCTACGGCGTCCGGCAAACCCCGACCTTTGTTGTTGTCAGCAGTGGTAAAGAAGTCACTCGGTTGGTTGGCATGCAATCCGCATCGGAACTACTGGCGGCTTTGTCCATCAATCCACAAGGGCGATTGATCGACACTGGCGCGCGACTTCGCCCAGCCGCACGACTTCGCCCAGCCGCACCATCTAGTGCGCCCGAACCCAGTGCTCCGCTGACCCGACTGGCCCCCCTTCGCCGTGGCGATTTTCAGCAGACGCTTGCTGCGGCACCCGCCAGAGACTTCGCGGCGCAAGCGTCAAATCGCGGCGAACCAATGCCTAATGTCTCGATCGCCAGCGCGATCCAGCGGGCCGAAGCAGCCACCGTTCGCTTGAGAGTACACGATGCAACCGGTTTTGGTGCGGGCACTGGAACCATTGTTGATACACACGAACAAGAAGCTCTCGTTCTGACATGCGGACACTTATTTCGCGAAAACGAAGGCAAAGGAAAAATCGAAGTCGATCTCTTCGTCGGTGGCCGAGTCAAAACAGTTTTAGGTCAAGTCATTGACTACGATTCCGAGAACCGCGATATCGCACTGGTTGCCATTCGACCTGGGTTTCCTGTTCAACCAGTCCCACTGCTGACGGCTGGCCAAACCCTACGCACCGGTCAGCCGGTTTTCAGCTTCGGCTGCGACCGCGGTGATGACCCGACTCGGCGTGACACGCGGATCACGGGCGTTGACAAATACGACACGCATCTAGGCGCATCAAATATTGAAATCGCCGGAGCGCCAGTCGATGGTCGAAGTGGTGGCGGATTGTTTGATGAACAAGGCCGGCTGGTCGGTGTCTGCAACGCAGCCGATTACAAAGGCGACCTGGGGATCTACACGGGCCCGGGTAGCGTTCAATGGCAATTGGATCGAGTGAATCTGTCGAACCTTTACAAAGGCAGCGACGCGATTGCCGCGACGAATACTCGAACAGCCAACCCGGGAACGACTAGCCCACCTGCAGCCAGAATCGCTGCTGTTGCTAACACACCAACGATCCAATCGCCACGAACAAGCGCAGTGCGTCAAGCTTCCGCCACGATGCCACTTGACCTCAGGACAGCACCTCAGCCCACATCGCGACCTGTGTTAGCTCCGGGAGATCGCGAGGTCATCGTGATTGTTAGAGATCGCAACAATCCATCAGGTCAATCGCAAGTGATAACGGTTCGCGAACCAACAGCCGATTTGATGGACTTGATTGAGCGCCAAGCAAACTAATTGCCAGTTTGGCGTTTGCCCGAGAAGGGCCCTCACTCTGCCGAAGCCAGTCGCCGGTCGCGAACTTGTTCGTAGACTTTATTAGACGCTTCTCCTGCCAATTCCCCGGCTACCCAGAGCGATCCAGCTACGGCGATGCCGACGGGGCCACCGATGGCCCCCAGACTCAGTGCCGTCATGCTACCTACCGCGCGACCTGCGTTACGACGCTGCTTGGGATCGCGTAGACCCACGTGATGCCCGCCTGCTTCGGTTGCCCATTGAGCCGCTTCGGCCAACAGTAGCCAGCCGCTTGCACCTCGCAAAAGTCGCTTGGCTCCGTGACGCGACGCAAATCGGACGGTGCTAGCCGCCATCGTTTTGACACTGGTCGCAGCCAACCGTTCGCAAGCAATTCGAATTTGACCACTCTCTTCACGGTCCACAGCACACCACGTCGCAAAGTGCTCGCAGTTATCGAACATCAAGTGGTAACCTTTGCGGCCCACTTGGCTCATCGCTCGCTGGACAATCTCCTCTGCGTCAAGTGGCGAAGCGTGCTCGACGATATGTGGTTTGCATTGTCCTTCTGCGGTCACCGCTGACATCGACGTGTGCATCACGACGAAACCCTCTGTGCTGCTGCCGGGCCCTGCAACTCCACCTTTGCCGTCGGTGAAGTGGATCGCCGTACCATCGCCCACGTCGATGGCATGATGTTGAAACGGCACACCTAAGTGACGCCGCCAAACAAAAAAATGATCGCCTTTAGCCAAACGAATTCTCCCTTGATTGATTTCCAGAAACCATTCCGCAAACAGCCTCTAGTCAGGTTGACTCATTGTACCGCGTGAAGCTGCAGCACCAACGGGAATACATCATCGCTCGTACGAATCTGTCATGGTGGTCTCTATGAGTGAGTGCCCAAAAACCCATCGATCTGTCGCGAAAAACCACAGCAAAACGTAAATTCTGCAAATAGACGCTCTAAAGACGGATCTTCCGTGGTAACGCAAGATATCTGATGACGACACCTGCGAGATCTCCACTCGTTTTGACATGCGTTTTCTGAAGATGACGCTTCTGCCCTGGAGGTTGCCTTTGTCCAACTTGTCTGGAGAATAGGGTTTCTCAAAGCTTCTTCCCTCACGCGTGCTGCTTCCCTCGCACATGCTGCTTCCTGGCCCGCAGGCTTTTCATGGACGGTCATACCGAACCACTCATCGCTGTGATCGGCAATCCGATCGCAGGAAATCCATCGCAATTGGCGATCGAGTTGGCACTGCAGTCCTTGGGAATCGAATTCCGCGTCACCTCATTTCAAGTCGCTCCGGAAGACTGCCAGGTAGCGATCGACGGATTGCAGGTTCTGAATTATCGAGGCGTGCTGGTGGACAGCAGTTTGTCGATGCCCGCAGGTGCTTGGAAAGATGAAGTTCCGCCGGACGAATACGCCGGTGCACACCTAGACTGTCTCTATCGCGATGCAGAACAGCCTCAGGTATTTCAAGCGGCAGACGCACACGGGCAGTGGCTCTCCCGTTCCATCAAGAGCCACTTGGAACAGCACGGACAATCAGTAGACGACTATTTGTGGTTGGGAAATCGCAACAAAAAGTTCCCCGCAGACTTGCTTGTCCAAGATCAAATCAGCTTGTCGACGCGTGCTCCAACCATCGAATCGGTCGCTGCAGCGAATATCATTGTCTTGTCGCCCGGCCCTAAAGGTGACGTGCCTTTGGATATACAGGAATGGCCCGACGATGACGGTTCGACGCTGATTGTGGACCTGACCGATGGCAACGAAGAAATTTGCAACGCCGCCGACAAAGGCTATTCGGTCATTTCGTCCCTTGATCGACAGATCGGGACCATCGCCCGCTGCTTCCGACTCTGGACAGACGTCGATCCATCGACAACGATCATTCAGGAAGCCATCGAAGAATACTTGAGTGTCTGACCTCTCGTAGAGACCAACCGTGCGAAACGACCTGCTGCTGCGTGACGAGCGAATCATCATCACGATCGCGCAGTTGCAAAATCGCATCGGCGATCGCTTTCCTGGTTCCGGGCTGGCAAATCTATGCGCTCAGCTACATGAAGTCTCGCGTGATGCAGCGCGTCGTGCTGAGAAAATCCGTCAGCCAATCGTATGGATTCGCGTGTCAAGTTATGCGTTGGCGGCGTGTCTGATCATTCTGATAGTCGGCATGATTATCTATGCGGCGCTGACGATCGGCATCAAGAACGAAGACCTGAGTTTTGACAACGTCATTCAAACATTCGACGCGGCCGCCAGCGGAGGTCTGTTCATTGGCGCGGCGATTTATTTCGTAGCCAGCTTGGAAAAACGCATCAAACGCAGGCAGACTTTGGCAGCGGTTCATGAATTGCGATCGATCGCACACATCATTGACATGCACCAATTGACCAAAGACCCTGAGAGGCTTTTTGGGAACTATCGCGGTACAGACCATTCACCCAAAGAGACGATGAGTCCCCTGCAGCTTGGACGCTACTTGGACTACTGCACGGAAATGCTCTCGCTGACGGGCAAGATCGCAGCGCTCTACATCGACCAGTATGACGATTCGGAAGTTGTCGCAGCGGTTGGCGAGATCGAACAACTCTGCACCGGCCTGTCACGTAAGATCTGGCAGAAAATCATGATACTCAACCGTCATCGAACCATGACGGTGACGGACGAAAGCAAGTCACTGGCCAAGTCACTGGCCAACCCATCAGCTGAAGACCAACCATGAGCGCATCAAGCAAACTGATCAAAGCGGCGAAAAAGCTCTCGCGCAATGTCGACAGACTGAAATTTGCGGAGCCCGTCACTCACGTCTATAACCCGCTGGCTTACGCCTGGAAATCTCACGAAGCCTACCTTTCGCTGGTGCCCGACGATGGGACCAACGTCATGTTTTTAGGAATGAACCCGGGACCATGGGGCATGGCACAGACAGGAGTTCCTTTCGGCGAGATCGCTGCTGCCAGAGATTTCCTGGGCCTGAATTCCCCAGTGAAACGCCCCAAAAACGAACATCCCAAGCGACCAGTCGAAGGATTCGGGTGCGGACGTAGCGAAGTCAGCGGGCGACGCCTGTGGGGTCTGTTTCAAGAGAAGTACAAAACGCCCAAACGCTTTTTTGCGAAACACTTCGTCACAAACTATTGCCCACTGGTGTTCATGGAATCATCTGCGCGCAATCGCACGCCCGATAAACTACCTGCCGCCGAACGGCAGACACTCGATGCCGCTTGCGATGCACACCTTCATGAAGTTTTCAAGGCGTTGAATCCGAAGCACGTTGTCGGCATCGGTGTCTACGCGGAGAAGTGCTTACAACGAGCGTTAGAGGCAACAAGTCACGACGCAAAGCTCTCACGAATCCTCCACCCAAGCCCAGCGTCCCCCGCTGCCAACAAAGACTGGTCCGGCAAAGTGACTCGGCAGTTGGTAGATGCCGGAATCTGGAAGTGAGGCGGGGAAACTGATGGCGTTCTCGCAAATTTTCTCCCTCTGCGCGGGCAGCAGGAAGTTTTTGCGTTTTAGTCTATTGTTAAGCACTTTCTTGCTGACTGCCTTGCGTCTTGCGACACACTAACATCGCGACAGTGTGTAGAGTCTACAGGATCAACATGCAGCGCAGCTGAACGAAGCAACCTGACGGGCCGCATCCCAAACGAGTGGTGTTTGCTCGCTGCCAATCAATCGAGCGAGTGCAGCGGCAAAATGAAACCTTTCGACCTACAAGTCAATGGATACGCGGGAATCGATTTTTGTTCGTCAAGCTTGACTGCCGAAGAACTGAATGATGCCTGTCAAGCGCTCGCCCGTGATGGTGTCGATCGAATTCTCGCGACACTGATTACGGATCACGTTGACGAACTTTGCCTGAAGTTGTCGCACTTCGTTCGCCTGCGCGCCGAAGACTCACTAGCGAAAAAGCTGATCGCCGGTTTCCACATCGAAGGTCCTTTTCTGAGTCCTGAATCAGGCTACATCGGTGCACATCCCAGCAACTGTGTGGTCCCGGCCAACATTGACGACGCGAAGCGGATGTTGGATGCGGCGGACGGGCTAACTCGGTTAGTCACGCTAGCGCCCGAATATGACGCGGATTTCAAAACGACAGACTTTCTTACTCAAAGCGGAATCACTGTTTCGGCAGGACACTGCAATCCCAGCTTGGACCAACTTCGCGGGGCCATTGATCATGGGCTGACGATGGTGACGCATTTTGGAAACGGTTGCCCGGTGCAGTTGCCACGCCACGACAATTTTCTACAACGGGCTTTGTTCTTGAGAGACCAGTTGTGGATTTGCTTGATACCCGATGGCGCGCACGTCGATTTTGTAGCGCTGAAGAATTACATCGACTTGGTCGGAATCGATCGAACGATCATGGTCACTGACGCAATCTCAGCGGCCACGTTGGGACCAGGTCGTTACGCGATTTCCGGTTTGGATGTGGAAGTGGACGTTGACGGCATCGCCCGACGGCCTGGGTCACCCAACTTGGCCGGGTCAACCATCACCATGCCTGGCGTTCGCGAAAACCTTCGCACTTGTTTGGGTTTTGACGAATCCGCAATCGAGCGAATGATCGATCGAAACCCACGTTTAGCGCTTGGGCAGGAGCAATTTGAACAGGATTCAAAATGAAGAACATTTTTCGCAGCATCGGACCGGCCATCATTGTTGCCGCCGTAGTACTGGGTCCGGGCTCGATCCTTACCAGTTCCCGGGTGGGCGCGTCGTTCGGGTTGGCTGGCCTGCCTGTCATTGCCGTTGCAACTGTTTTGATGATCGCGATGGTTGCTTTGGCGGCGCGATTGGGTGTTGTCTACGAAAACAGCTTGTGCAGCGAATTGGCGAGCCGACTAGGCAGAGGGGCCTCCGTCGCAATTGGGCTGACGCTGTTCGTTTTGGTCGCCTTGTTTCAATCCTCCAACAATCTTGCGTTGATTGGAGGAATCGAACCGATGATTTGCGATGAGCCACTGTCACCGTGGATTCGTGCTGCAATCTTGTTGGCGATCAATGGGCTAGTCATCGCCAGTCTGTATCTCCTGCAGAATTTGTACGGCAGGATTGAAGCGTTGATGAAATGTTTGATCGCTCTGATGACAATCGCCTTCCTGTTCAACTTTGTGCAGATTCTGTTGAACCCGCCAGAAGCGGCCGCAAAGGGTGTTTCATCACAAAACTCAGTCGACCTCGACTGGTTAGCGCTGATGGGGATGATTGGCACAACGTTTTCCGTAGGCGGTGCTTTCTATCAAGGTTACTTGGTCAAGGAAAAGGGTTGGGGAATCGGAGAAGCTCGCAAAGGAGTTGTTGATTCGGTGGTCAGTATTTCGGTCCTTGGCCTGGTAACCGCGATGATTTTGTTGACGTCTTGGAACGTTTTTTACGGACGTTCCGAGCCAGTGGAATTGAAAAGCGTGGGAGACGTGGCGAAACAGTTGGAGCCACTTTTTGGCCCAGCCGCCAAAGTCATCTTTTGCTGCGGCATTTTGGCGGGCGGACTCAGTTCCTTTTTGGTCAATGCCCTGATCGGCGGCACGGTGATGAGCGATGCAATGGGAAAAGGAGCATCGCTTCGAGATTCATGGCCGCTACATTTGACGGCGTTGGCATTGCTTGTCGGTATGGTGGTCGCGATCGCTTCGATGGCAGGCAATGGCGGCACAGTGCATTTGATTACCTTTGCACAAGCACTGACCGTACTTGGCATTCCCGCACTGGCGGCAGCGTTGATTTACTTGGGGACTCGGCCGGAATTAACCGCCGAACGAAAGGTTCCTTCGTGGATGATTTTCGTCGCGTCGATCGGGTTTTTGATTGCGTGTGCAACCGCTTGCTTGACCGCGACCAAGGTGTATCAAAAGCTAACAGCTCTGGAGGCCGCGGTGACTTCGGAAACAGCACTTGAATCGCTTCCGAGGGCGTCGTTGCCTACACCAAATCCACTGGCTCCCTTCTCACGCCCTAATTTTATCGATAGCCGTTGTCTGTCGCTTCTCAGGGCCTAGCTTGTCTTTCGTATTCATCGCTGACAACATCGTGTTGTAAACGTCGATGCCTTCGGCATTCACATCCAAAATCTGGCCGGTTTTGAATCGGCCATTGGCACCGGTGATCGCGTGGAAAACACCAGAGAGTTCCCGTTTGACATCGTTATGACGACCGTCGCCGGACTCGGTGCTGATCGTGATGCACGAGTTCTCCAAAATCGACTTTCCATTGGCGTCTTTCGATTCATCGAGTCGCTTCAAGAAATAGGCTACTTCACGCATCTTCATGTGAGCGTGAGCTCGTAGCTGTTCATTCTTTTTCTTTGGATTGAACTGGTGCCACCACTCGTGCGAGCAACCACCCGATCCCGATTTGCCAAGCTGTTTTTCATCGTCAAACTTGTAAACCAAGCGACCGTCGTATTTGTAGTCACCGGTAACGCGGAGCCGTTCCCCCGCCGCCAGGAACGTTAGCGAACCGAAGCGTGCACGATCAAGTTCGATCGCCATCGCGTATAGGTCTGCCATCAATCTCCATTCTCGCGTGAGATCATCCAATTTCATATCGATCCCCTCGCCACCTGGATCTGCTTTTCCGCCGTGTAACAAGTGTGAACGTGGTGGCAACTCTGGAGCGTCTTTGTGTTGGTCCGTCATTTCGTAGGACCGCTGTTCGAATTCGCGAATGCGATCCAAGTGATCGGCCACGCGCGCACGCGACGCTGAGCCCAATGGCGAATTCTCACCCGTATAGAACTTGTATTCCTCCACCACGCTATCCAGTACGCTTCGATTAAGACGTTGCTCTCTGGCATCGCCCTTCACTTCCATCTTGCCAAAAACACGTTCAAAAAGATCACGCGGTTTCTCTTGGATCGTGGCAGCGACAGTTCCATCGTCGTTGTAACTGTGCACGTATCGGCTAACGCGACTGCGGCGAAAGAAGGTTCCGCCGATCAGCGTCGGTACCATTCCAGCTGGCATGCCGTCGGGGTAGTGGCTCTTGCGTATCACTTGATCGATCGATGCACCTCCTGCTTTGGCCTCGCCGTTGGGCGGCGCTGCGGTAAACGCTCCTGATGCGCCGTCGAAATGTGCGTTGATACCAGATTCGTCACAGCGAACTTGATCAACACCTCGCATTATCAGAAGCTTGTCACCAAGCGGCTTCAACGGCTCCAAGACGCCGTCGAATCCTTCCTCCTGCAGCGGAGCGGGTACGCCAAGGCCAAAGAAAACATTGAACGCGCGAACCGGAGTATCCACTTTGGCGGCACCCATCGCGCTGGAGATCATCATCTCTTCCAACAAAGGCAAGCCAATCGTGGCCGCGCCAACGCTTCGGAGCAACGTTCGGCGATTGATTCTTGGTTTCATCGTATTCTCTCTCAAATGAGCGACGGATCGTCGTCTGCTATTGGATTTCTGTTTTCGTTTGTCGCACCAGATCGCTGGTGACAATCGCGGCGATCAGGGCGGGATAGGTGCCACCGTTCTTTTGCGCCTGACGATGGATCGCACCAACGGTAGCTGCATCTTCGGCCAACAACGGTCGACCAAGCGCGAACTGCGTCACTTTCCATGTCAGCGTTTCTTTGACGCGCTGACTGGCTGCGAGAATCTTCATCAGCTCTCGTGACGATTGGTAGCTTTGCGGTTTTGACTCTCCCGGAATCAAAACCTGTCCGTCTTCGCGTAGTTGGTTGCCGTATTCGTCCACTTTGTGAAAAGCTCCCACTCCGTCAAACATCTCCAGACCAAACGCCAGTGGCTCGAACTTTCGATGACATCCGCTGCACGCATCGTTTGCGATACGATCTGCTGCAATACTCCGCTGGCTCAGACCCGGTTCGCTGGGCACCGGAGTGGTATCCGTTCCGGGCGGTGGATCTTTTACAACGCCGCGAAGTAATTCGTGCATCACCAAAAGACCTCGCGTCACCATCGAGGCATCGTCACCGCCGACCGTCAGAACACTTCCTTGGGTCATCAGTCCGCCACGGCTAGGAACACCAGATAGGTCGTATTGTTGCTGGCCTTTCCCCTGAGGCTTCAAGCCGTAGTGCTTGGCCAACTTGGGCGTCAAAAAGGTGACTTCCGCGCTCAATAAGTCCGACAGTGGGCGTTTTTGATTCCAAAGCACTTCTTCGGTGAAGGCAAGCGTTTCGTCACGCATGTCTTGGGCCAAGGACGCATCCCACGTTGGAAACCGCTTGAGGCTAGGCTGCAAATTTTCCATTCGTCCAAGGTTGAGCCACTGCGAAACGAACTCAAGTGACCGCGCTACCGCTCGTGGATCCTCCAGCATGCGAACGGCTTGGTTCTGTAGTCCAGCAGCATCATACAAATCACCTGATTCGGCCGCGGCGTAAAGTTGCTTGTCCGGCGAGGATCCCCAGATGATGTAGCTCAACCTGGATGCCAGTTCGTATTCGTCCAGCTCACGGCTTCCGTCGTCGCCTCGCTGCTTTTCGATTCGGTAGACGAACCGCGGCGACTGAATCATCGCTCGGATCACATACGCAATCGCATCATCAACACTTCCGCCTGCGCTCGCGACCGATGTCGATACACCGCGATAGAGAGCGATTTCTTGTGATCGCAACGGGGCACGCAAAATCCATTTGCCCATTTCTTCGATCAAACCGCGCATGTCGTCGTCCGTCATCGACAACTTTTTGCGAAAGCTCTTTGCAAACGGACGGACGTCTAATCGTTCAACGATGATGTCAGCCAACTTTGCGTAGGCATCGACATGCTGCAAATCGACGTTCAAGTTGTAAGCGGTATTGCTGAAACCATCGGCTCTCATATCACGAGGCAATATTCGCTTGGCATCATCGCGAATATCAACATCAAAGGTCGCCTGTACCGTGTTGATGAATTCATCCACTGTCAGACGCTGGACCCAAATTTGATTTCTGCGACCTTCGTGTGCGTAGACCGCCGGATCGACGAAGTCGATGGACCAAGTCGCACCGCTGTTGATCCAGTCCCTGAGAAGCTTCTTTTCTTCAGATGAAAGCGGCGGTCGATCGTGAGGCATCTCGTCATGTTCAACGGATTGCCAAAGCAGACTCTCTTTCGCGTTGTTTGCCAGGATAGGTGACCCGCTGTCACCACCGGAGAACGCTGTTGATTTGCGAGCCAAATTCAGTCCGCCTTCGCTGACAGCCGACTCGTGACATTCCAAGCAATGCTTGGCCAGTAACGGGGCAATTTTGGTTTCAAACATTTTCGCGTGCGGCGAAACTGGCTTGGCAATCTTCTGCTGTGACTCCAAGCTGCTCGCGAAATTTGCGTTGCGACCGGCAGCATAGTTCTGTTTCACTTCACGACCAGATAGATCGCGCCGATAGATCGCCACCAAACGATAGGTACCTCGCCACGCACGTCCACCGACCAGCTCATCCGCCAGAGCTAAGCGATAGCTCTCGTCCCAATTGTCGGGACTACCTTTGATGAGCTGGGATTTGATTGGCTTGCCGTTTAAGTAAATCTTTGATTCACCATTCTTACGGAGCGTGTAAACGAAATGCTGCCAATTCGTTTTCACCGTTCCTGCCGTAGAACTAACCGATGGAAGCCCGTTGACACTGGTACCACTGGTGCGGAAGCGAATATCAAAACGATTGCCATCTTGACCTAGCGTGAAGTTGCGTTTGTTGCTGTCCTGAGAAAGGGTGACGATTCGAGCGGGGCCTTTCTGCTTTTGATTCTCCGGTCGTATCCAAGTTTCCAGCGAGAATGCACCGGATTGCTTGATCGATCGTACAAGTCGCTTCGCCGGTTTCGCTGAGCGAAGGAGGGTATCGCCAGTGATCTTCAGTCCCTCTTGCGTACGATCAGCGGATTTGAGCTCGCTGATTTCCAAATCAATGGGTTCGGCCGAACCGCTGCGATCGCGAACCCACTTTCCGTCGTTCTCTTGGAAGTCATACAAAACAACGAGGCCTCGCGATGATGCACGAGTCTTCTCAGCAACCTGATTCGCATCGGGTTCGGCCGACAAGAGCCAGGACGAATCCAAACAGGTCGCGCAAATAATCGCCAGTAGAAAACTGAATCGCATGATCTATCCACCCGCCATCGCTGGCACCAAAAAGACTTCATCGCGATCGGTCAGCTTTGTGGCCTTACCCTCAAGATCGCGAATATTCTGGTCGTTGACAAAGATATTAACGAACGACAAAAGCTCGCCGTCATCATCCAAGATCTGCGACTGCAAGTCTGGGTGCTGCTGTGTCAGCAAAACCAGCAGACTGCCAACGTCGTCTGCTTTCAAATCGACGTGACGGTTGCCATCGGCATGAGCGCGATAGACAGTAGGAAGGTTTACTTGTGTCATGATTCTTTTCAATTGTTCTTGGCTATCGAGGTGCTTTCACGTCCGCACACATCACAGTCATCTCGCCGCGAAACTTTCATGGTTTGAAACTGCATATCGCGCAAATCCATTCGCACCAACCTGCCTTGGAGTGGATCTCCGATGCCCGATATCAACTTAATAGCTTCCATTGCTCCCATGCACGCCACCGTTCCAGAGACGGCGCCAAAGACAGGGAATTGCCGTTTCCATGTTGGCGGATTTTCGGGCCAGATGCACTGTAGGCAAGGCGATTTCCCGGGAATGACCGTCGTGATGTGTGCCTCCAGTTCGTACATCGCACACTCCACCAGTGGCTTATTCTGCCGGACGGCCTGTCGATTCATGGCAAAACGTTCGGGAAACAACGGGGCGCAATCGACTATCAAATCACACTGGTCGACCAGTGCAGCCGCGTTGTCTTCGTTGACGTTTTCACCGACCGCGACGATTTCCAGCCGCGGATTCAGTTCCAACAGCCGCTCCCTGATGGAGTCGATTCGCGGTGTTCCCAGTTTTCCGTGCGTCATCAACAGCTGACGATTCAGGTCGCTTGGTTTGATATTGCCCGCGTGGGCAAGGACGAGCTTCCCCACGCCAGCTGCTGCCAGTTCGTAGGCTACGACACTGCCGACGCCGCCGACTCGAGAGATCATCACCGAAGCATTCTTGAGTTTCTGTTGCCCGGCTTCTCCGAAATCCGGCACCCACATTTGCCACTCGTAGACACTCCGTTCCTCATCAGTCAGTGGTTGAATTCTTGGTGATGTCGGCGACATAGTGGCTCGTCGTTGTATTCTAAAGGCGTCTCTTTCCAGCACCTATAATACACCGACGCGCCCGCCTCACGACGGCATTCCCTGCCCTTAATCCTTCCATCGAAAACAATTATTCATGAAGTACTTCGTATTCGTTCTTGCTCTGCCGATTGCATCCTTCGCCACGGCCAACGAATTGCCGCCCGCCAACAGTGAGCTTGTTGTCGAAGAAACCTTCGATGATCCGAACCTTGAGAAGCCCTGGCATTTGAACACTGGGAAATGGGTGGTTGCCGATGGAATGATGCGTGGCAGTGAAGTAAAAGCGGACAAACACTCTGCGGCCCTTCGCTACGTCGTCGAAACAGAAAACGCCGCGTATCAGCTTCGCTTTCGATTGGTCGGCGAGTCTCCCACATTTCATTTTGGTTTTGACCCCAAACGCGGCGAAATCGATAAGAAGGGGCATCTCTTTTCTGTCATTGTCAGCGGCGACAAATGGCAGATCATGAAACACGTTGACAAGGCACGGCCAAACGAGGACCCCAACGAAACGTTAGCGACGGAGAAGCTCTCTTTCCAGAAAGATAAGTGGTACACGCTAAGAATTACGACTTGGGGGAACTTCGTCACGGCCAAAATCGATGGTGAGCATGTGTTGAAGGCCAGCCATAACACCTTTTCGGTCAAGAAACCCACGCTTGTCTTCCGCTGCATTGGCGACGGCGTGGAGATCGACGATTTGCGTGTTTGGCGACAGAAAAGCTAAGTTGCTGCGAATAGCTTTTTCAGATCCGCGGGGTCATACTGTCGGCCCACTTCCCGCCTGAACCTATCCTCTTTGGAGACATCGATGCGAAACTGTTTACCCCTGCTAGCACTGATTGCTTTCACCTTTCCCGCGATCGCTGAAAAACCTGCGACGCAAGATTCGGCGACGCAAGCACCCGCTGCCTCGCCCGATTTGAAGCCGATTTTCAATGGCAAGGACCTCACTGGATGGGACGGTGATGAACGACTTTGGTCCGTTCGTGACGGCGTCATCCATGGTGAGACAACACCTGAGGTCGCTGCCAAAGGAAACACTTTTTTAATCTGGCAAGATGCGAAAACAAAAGACTTTGAACTGCGTCTCTCCTTTCGCTGTAGCGCTACGAACAACTCCGGAATCCAGTACCGATCGTCACTGGTAACCGAAGGAAAAAGAGCGACCAACAAGTGGGTTTTGAAAGGCTACCAGCACGAGATTCGAAACGAAGAAGATTTCCCTAACGTGCCGTCATTCATCTATGACGAAAAGGGCAAGCGTGGACGAATTTGTCTCGTCGGCGAGAAAGCGGAATGGAATGCAGACGGCAAAAAAGTTTTGGACAACACGCTGATCGACAAAGCAGGCTTCAAAGAGCTAATGAAAGTTGACGATTGGAACGACGTCATCATCATGGCCAAAGGCAACAACGTCAAACACTATCTGAACGGGCAACTGGTTCTTGATTTCACGGACAATCATCCTGAACTGGCCCTCAGCGAAGGTGTTCTTGGACTACAACTTCACGCCGGCAAACCGATGTGGACCGAGTTCAAGAATATTCGTTTTCGTGAGTTGAATTAGTCCCTAAAAACTAGCAGGCAGACTCCGCTCTGCCGCCCGCCCGCGGTCCTGAAGATGCCGGTGAAAAAGCCTGTGTTCTCGAAGCAGGCGGCACAAAGGATTGTGCCTGCTACATTTTAGTAGCAGGCAGACTCCGCTCTG
>CAYUGI010000151.1:4521-16349 GCA_964444105.1 uncultured Pirellulaceae bacterium | reverse complement strand
GGCCAACGCTCGAGCCTCACTTGTCGATGCTTGGCGATTGATTGAATTCAACGCGGACGACCTAGAAAGCTCGCTCGATGTCGTCTTCAGTGGTGACGTACAAAACGTAGGCAACAATCCGCTAAGCCTTCGTGGCAGCACCGGACGTCTGCGAGCTGGACTACAGTGGGATGCCCCGATCACTCGATTGCAAGAACGTAATACCTACCGTCAATCATTGATCGAGTACGAACAAGCCAAGCGTAGCTACTACAGTTTTGAGGACGACATCTGGCAATTGCTGCGTGGGCAGGTGCGTCAATTGCAGTCCAATCGCGTCAACTTTGAACTCGGTCGCCAGTCTGTGCGAATCGCGGCAGCACAAATCGAATTGAACGAGGACATTCGCTCGTTCCGTGACGCTCGTGGCCTAAGCAGCGGTCCTACCGCAGCTCGTGATACGATTTCGGCCTTGTCTGACCTGCTGAATTCGCAGAACTCACTGTTGAACATTTATGTCAACTACGAAGTCGTTCGACGCGGCTTGGACTTCGATCTTGGCACCATGGAGCTAACTCCCGAAGGACTCTGGATCGATCCAGGCAAGTTGTCCACTGACGAACTTCTTGCTCTGCCGGGAACGACCAACGACGGGATGATTGACGGCGACTGCAGCGACTGCTGCATCAAGATTAAGTTGCCGCCTGAAGAGCCTCGCTTCAATCAAGCGACCGAGCAAATCATCAGCACCACCGACGTGTCGCTAACCGAAATGCCGCCCGGCGAAATCACGCCAGGAGAAGTGATCATTTCACAAGAGTAGAACAGTTCAAGAGTACGTGCGGCGAGCTATCGAAAATTTCAAGATGGCAAAGCCCGCGAGGCTCACGAGAACAACGCCAATCAGAGCGACGTGTTGTGGTTGCGAAAGATAGTGCACCGCTGTGTCGCCGCTTGTTCCATCATGCCCGGGATGTGCGTGGCTAGCGGACATTGTCATCAACATCGTTGTTGCAAAAGCAACTGTTGTTCGGGCGCGGTTCATTGTTGCATTCCAAATCGATCGGGGAGCATCAGTTCTGTCGACATCATTTCATGTGGGTTGTAGACCGCGGCGGATTGGTTGTCCAGGCGAGATCCAGCTACCTGCTCTGGTTTCTCTTTGTCTCCAGCAACAGCTCACCGAGTTGAGCTTCGACCTCCGATTCTTGGGCGTCGCCGTGATGACCCATTCGGTTTTGGATCAGGGAGAGCGTTTGATAAGCTCTCGGCACACCTTCCCAAACAATGCTCTCTTTTGGGTCGCTGTTGCAGAGTGATTTAAATGTTTCCGCGGATTTCGTCACCGCGACTTCAGCCTGCTCATGCGAGCCAAGCTTGGACAGCAATTCGCCATGCCGCAACAGAAAGACAGCGTCCCAAGCCAGATAGCCCTCTGCTTCGGGGTGTTGACGCAGTAGGACGGCATGCCTCATGGCAGCTTGTTGGTAAGCATCGCTCGCTTCAGCTTCCCAGTCTTTTTGTGATGGACCGACGGGACGTCTCGGAGGACCGTGACGACTCATCCGCTCCAGCAACACGCCTAATCGAAACAGCGAGTGCGTCAGTGCATTGTTGTACCGCGGTACGTTGGGATGCGATGTCGCCAATAAGTCGCAGTACTTCACCGCTTCGCGAAATCGTTCGACGGCAATCAAGTGATCATCGTGGTCCATCGGTTCGTACACCGTGAAACCTGACAGCACCTTGGCAAGCTCAAGTAGCACCGCCTCGTCTTCGGGATGCGAGCGGCTGAGTGAACGGAGGATTTCAATGGCTTCTTTTTCAAAGCCATCTTCTTGGTCGCTACGTTTGGTCAACGAATCGCCGGCCAGTTGCTTTAAGCACGCAGCCAGCGATATTTGATAACCCACGTTCGGTTCATCTACCGAAATCAATTGACGAAGAATCTCCATTGAGCGAAGGAGGTATTCGCGTCGCTTCGCAGTGGGTCTTAATGATCGTTGTTCGTGACCGAATGCACGCAGATGAGGCGGTGACCGATCAAACCGCCTTCCAGGTCCGAGTCCTGGCCCCGGCGCGTCCCCCCACAGTGCCATGGGCGGCGGCATCGAATCGGGGCGCATTCCTGGCCCCAATTGCATACCGAGAAGATAGAACGAACGCGCCAGTTCAAACCGACCTCGAGCTGGATCTGGCAAGGGCGATTCTTCGGCGAGATGCTCTTCAAGTAGCAAAACGGCACGATGAAAGCTCTCTTCGGCCAGCTTCGCCTTGCCAAGCATTCGGTGTGCAAACCCGATTCGGTTGTGCAAACTCGCTGCATCCACTTTCGCGTTCGCGGCAGCCATGTCCAGATTGGCCAAAGAACTACGAAAGCTGCCGGTCGCTTCGTCGTACTGCCCCAGCTGCAAGTGAATGTCACCGATCGAGATGCGGGCGTTCAGAGATGACTGCTGTAGTTCGGGGTTGGCTTGCGTCCGAGCGGCAAAGGAGTCGAAGTAATGAACCAAGTCTTCTAAAAGGTGAGCTGTTTCATTGCTGAGCGCGGGTGATGACGCAAATTGAGATGCTGATGAACGCTGGCCGGGTGAACCCACAGCGAATCGTTCGAAGACTTGGTCAAGTGCACCGGCAGCCATTTCCGCCGTTTGCTCCGCATTGCGACGCGCCACTTGTTCGCTATGCAACAACTCTTGTGTTCGTAGATAACCAAACAAAGACGAAGCTGCGACACCAACCAACAGAAGAAACGAAAGCGAACTGAGCGCGGCGACAGCAGGATTGCGTCGCGCCCACCGCCACGAACTTTCAGCCCAAGACAAAGGGCGGACTGAGATTGTTTCGCCATTGATGAAACGCTCTAAGTCGTCCGCCATCTGGGCGGCAGAATGATATCGCTCCTTCGGATCGATTGCCATCGCGGTGTTAAGAATGGTCTCCAGATCTTTAGGCACATCTGGGTTGAGTTGCCGAAGTGGTGTTGGGGAAGACACCGGCCGCCGAGACACGATCGCGGATCGAATAGAAGCGTCGTCCATCGCTGGTCGCCCGGCCAGAATTTCATAAAGCGTCACGCCAAGTGAATAGATGTCGCTGCGAAAATCGCTGGTGCCAACGATTTGCTCGGGAGCCATGTATCGAAGTGTGCCGACGACGTCCCCTGTACGAGTGACGGCTTCGGATTCGATTGCCTTGGCGACTCCAAAATCGGTTACCCATAAGTCCAGATCGCGATTGACGATCAAGTTGGCGGGCTTGATATCGCGGTGCAACACTTTTTGAGAATGCGCGTGGTCGAGCCCCTCGGCAGCTTGCCGGCCAAGGTGAGCCACTTGAGTTGCTGAAAGTCCTTTGTAGTCACCCGCAGTCATGACACGGTCCAGTCCGTGACCATCGATGCACTGCATCACGTAGTAATGAAAGCCCTGGTCTTCTCCGACGCCGAACACGGGAACAATATTCGTGTGGTGAAGCGACGCAGCCGTCTTGGCTTCCCGTTCGAAGCGTTTCAGCTGGGATTTGTCGACCAGCAGCGACTTTGGCAAAACCTTGACGGCAACACGCCGCCCCAGTGAACGCTGTGTTGCCTCAAAGACAACTCCCATGCCACCACGGCCGATTTGACGCACCAAGTCGAAGTCACCCAGGCTCTCAGGTCGATCGACTCCCAGTGATGCCAGACTGGACTGCTGATGTGAATGCGCCTTGCGTGCCTGTTCAAGACGCTGAATGACAGGCAAGAGTTCTCGCAACTCACCTTCGTGCTCCGGATTGGATACTAGCACCGGCTCCAGCGGTTGCGACTGACCAACACGCATCGAATCAACCATATCCGAAGCGATGGATTCAATCGGATTTCGATCGCCCTGGGGATCGTTTTCTCGCTGGCTCGACGACAAGGTGAAACTCTCTCTTCCTGACTCGTAGGCAGAACCAGTCTTACTGATTCGATTCGATCTGTTCCAAGATTTCACGCAGACGAGATAAAGCGCGGACATATCGATTGCTGGCCGCGGTAACCCCAATGCCAAGCACTTCTGCTGCTTCCGTATTCGTCAGCCCTTCAAAATGTCGTAAAGCGATCGTCTCTTGATCCAACTCCGACATCTGTTCGATGGCTGTCGCTAATGACTCAGCGGCTTCGTCACGCATCGCGGCGCCACTGGGCGATGTTTGCGACATCGCAATCTGGCCAGCAAGAGAAACAGAAGTTGATTGAGGGAACTTGGGACCGCCCAAGGAGATTTCTCGTCCTGCTGATCTCATTTCCGCGCCGAGGTGCCGACGGTGCACATCAATCAGCGTTTGCGAGACAATGAGCCTGAGCCAAACGAACAAACTGTAGTCAGGCTGCTTCAAATAATGCGGCAAGCGTTTCACTGCAGCGACGTAAGCCTCTTGCAATACATCGTCGGCGTCCACGCGGGCTGCGATTCTTCGATCAATGCGAAAGGTAACCAAGTACCAGAACCTTTCGCGATGAGCCGCGAACGCATCCGCAAGAGCCTGCTCACCTTCGTCATGCAACCGTTGCAAGACTTCGGGATCCGGCCCCATCCGAGGCGCATCGCTAGCGTCCGCATTGGCATGCGGCAACTCGTCGGCATTGATTGCGTCACTATCTGGCATTGGAATTCCAAGAGTTATAAACGCCCTGTAATAAACGCCCTGGGCCAAACTTATCCACTGGCCAAGTTCAAGGAAACCGACGGAAATCACGAACTTCCCTAGTTTACTCGAAACGCTGTAATTGCGTGTGGATGAACGGAATTCGGTTGCGTTGAAACACATGTCGAGAGTGCTAAACGAACTCTTGGCTCTTTTCTCTCGCCGTGAAGAACACTCACGGTCTTTTCAACGTTTCAGGAGCCAATCATGCGCCACACACCACGCGGGAAATCCACCAAGGCCAAACGCCGTTCCGCCAAGCGACCTCAAAAAAACCGTCGTCTTAGGCTTCAGAATCTAGAGCAAAGACAGCTCTTAGCAGGAGATATCGCCGCTTTTCAGAATGTTGATTTTCCTGAAGATGTTAACGCGGACGGTGAAGTCAGCCCTGCAGATGCCTTGATGATTCTAAACGGATTGGCAGGCGATGATGAGATCGAGATTGTCGGTCCCAACGGCGAAAACCTGGGTGCAGACGGAGGCAACGAGGGTGGCGACCAGGTCAACCGTAGGCGTTTTCGCGATGTCAATGGCGACGGACGATTGACGCCCGATGATGCGCTCCGCGTACTGAATCGCATGAGCCGCGATCGAGCTGATCGAGATCAGGCGGATCGTGGCGACCGACCAAACCCTCAAGACAACCCTCCTCCGCAAGATACGCCCGATGCTCCGCCTGTCACCGAATCGGCTGACGAAGTTCGATCGATCGACGGCACCGGCAATAACCTGGCAGATCCCACGCTTGGAACAGCCGGAACTGAATTCACACGCATCGTCGATGCTGACTACATCGACGGAGTCAGTGAACCCTCCGGCGAAGATCGTGCTTCTGCACGTGAAATCAGCAACATCATCTTTGATCAAGATGAATCCATTCTGAACGATCGTGGCTTGAGCGACATTGTGTGGCAGTGGGGGCAGTTCATTGACCACGACATTACGCTGACCGAAGAAGCAGCCGAAGATGAACACGTCGCTTTCAACATCGAAGTCCCCCTAGGTGACGAAGCATTTGATCCGTTCGCAACGGGCAGCCAAGAAATCGACCTGACACGATCGGGCGTTGCCGAGGGCACGGGCATCGATAGCGTGGCTCAGCAAGTTAACGGGATTACCGCCTTCATTGACGGATCGATGGTTTACGGAAGTGATGCCGAAACCGCTGAATCGCTGAGAGCCTTCGAAGGCGGGCGACTTGCGACGAGCGAAAATGACTTGCTGCCGATCGGCGAATCGGGGTTCTTCGAAGCGGGTGATGTTCGCGCAAACGAACAACACGGTTTGACCGCCATGCACACGCTGTGGGTACGCGAGCATAACCGTTTGGCAGACGAAATCGCCGCGAGTGACTCGTCGTTGACTGATGAAGAGATCTACCAGCAAGCACGTGAGACAGTGATCGGCGAGATTCAAGCGATTACTTACAACGAATACATCCCCGCCCTGCTCGGTCGCGGTGCCATCGACGAGTACACCGGTTATGACGAAACCGTTGACCCCAGCATCAGCAATCTGTTCGCGACCGCTGCGTTCCGATACGGTCACTCGGCGCTTTCCAGCGAACTGCAACGACTGGATGATGACGGAAACGTGATCGATGAAGGCAACATTCTCTTGCGTGACGCCTTCTTCAATCCAGCTGATGTTCTGGAGCTAGGAATTGACCCAGTATTGAAAGGTTTGACATCGAATGTCTCGCAGGAGATCGATACGCAAGTGATCGATGATGTTCGCGACTTCCTATTCGGTCCTCCGGGAGCTGGCGGCTTCGACTTGGCCGCGCTGAATATCCAACGTGGACGTGATCATGGTCTTCCCGACTACAACTCGGCGCGTGAGCAGTTGGGCTTGGCGCCAGCTGAATCCTTCGCTGACATCTCATCGGATCCCGATGTTCAGGCCCGTTTAGAAGAAGCCTACGGAACCGTCGATGACATTGATGTTTGGGTCGGTGCCTTGGCAGAGGATCACGTTAACGGCGGAAGCCTCGGCGAGCTGGCTTCGACAGTTCTGGCAGATCAGTTCACGGCGCTGCGAGACGGAGACCGGTTCTGGTATCAAAATACCTTCAGTGGCCAGGAACTACGCGAGATCGATTCGACACGATTGTCCGATGTGATCGAACGCAACACGGACCTGACGTCGATTCAGAACAACGCATTCTTCGTCGCGGATGCCGGCAATGAAACGGATCGCCCCAATCGAGACCGACCGGATCAGAATGACCCGAACCAAGATCGCCCGACCCAAGACCGTCCTGATCAAGATGGCCCACGGCAGGATCGACCAGGTAACGACCAAGGTCCACCTGAGCCTGTACCACCACCCACTGATCCTGTAGTACCTCCGACGCAGGATGAAGTGCCAAACCTAGATGCGCCAATTCCCGATGGTCCACCACCAGCGGGCACACCTCCTGTTGCTGCTTTGCCGGTGGCGACCGCGGACCTGGGTGACCAGGTTGCAGACAATGGCGACGACAATGATCGCCCGTTGCCGCCACCTCCGGGCGATGTTGGGCTGCCGCAACGTCCTGCGACACCGCCCGAGGTTGTTGCCGATGAAGTCGGGTCAGATCGTCTTCCGCCACCAGGCCAGGAGACGCGCGGACAAGACCAAGATCGACGTGGCCGGGATCGAACCGATTCCATCGATGCTGTGTTCAGCCTGATCGGCCGCAACTAACGAAATGGTTTTGAGTTTTCAATCTCGATCGGTTTGGCATGATGCCGAACCGATCAAGACACCTAACGCGAATCGCCAGCGAGCGGCCCGTAAAGCCCGCCGTTCGCTGGCGCTTCGCGTTAGATTTAGGAGTCGCGTCGCTATGTAATATCGTGATTCAACCGGACCGAGTCCGCCAACATCGTGTTGAGACGGTAACCTCGTAACACCCAGACTCGGCAGATTCTCTACGCAGCGAAATCGAGAAGCAACTGCCGGCTAACCGCACGAGCTTCAAATTCATGGATGGTCCGTAGGGACTTCACATCATGTATTCCAGCTCCCGCTAGCAGCATGCCACGAAGATCGCCTTCCACCTTCGGAACAACGGACACGTTAGCATTGATACCAGTGACCGATAGGCACTTGGCTAGCCGGATCGCCCCCGCAATTCCGCTTTCATCGTGGTCCGCAATCACCGTCGCCGCTAGATAGCCATGCCGGTCAAGGTATTGGCGCAGTTGTTGTGTTCCTCCACTGCAGCTTGGACGTCCTACACAGTGCAAGCCTAGGTCAAATCCCGCAGCCACATCACTGGCGCCTTCGACGATGAATACATGGCCACCAGTCGGACGCTGAGATCGCAGCAGGAACAATCCCGACTGACTGGACTGAATCGAACACTTTTGGCTATCGGCTCGTCGCAGCCGAATACCCACGATTCCTCCCGATGCATCACGCATTGGCCAGGTGGTTGCATGATGGTCAGTCGAATAGCCAACGCAAAGCGATTGCAAGCTCTTCACGCTGACCCCCAACTGAAGAGATAGGCGTGCAAGTTGACTGGTTGTGATTCGTCGCATCGAGTCAACCGTCAGATCCTTCATTCGTCGTAAATGAGCCGCAGATGCCTGGCGCGATACCGGAGCATTGTGAGTGACCGCACTTGCATAAACGGTGTTCACGCTGGAAGAGGTGCCCGGGGAAGCACCTAAGAAATCCCCTAGCCATGCAACGGTTTCGGGGAATCGCAGCCTAAGAAACCACATCAGCGTGGCGATACCGTTTCCCGGGCGCGGATCGCACCCACGAGTGAAACAGTGACGGCAATGCACGGCACCGCGCTGAGCCAGCTGGCCGAATGCACAAAAACGATCCCTCCCACCGCATCGCGGGCAGGGATGTCCGCGACCATCCAGTCGCTCCGACGGAATGCCGGCGGCGACCAAAATCTCGACCCAGCGACCTTGGGCAAGGTCAAGCAAGGATTGCGAGGAAGGAATTGCCATCAAACCGAACAAATACACGTGATCAACAAGTCAAAATGACTTGCCTCTACGTTTGCGTTCGGCTTGCCGGCTCTAGCGAATGAAAGACCGAATCGAACTTACCGGTAATGTCGATTGGGCTACCAGCGAGTCCAACACTCACTTCCCCTCGATGTACTTCAGTTGAATCGCGACGTTGGGCAACTTTTCTTGCAACTGATTCGCCCCCGCTTCCGTGACCCCCGTGCGAGTCACGATCAGATCTTTCAGTGAGCTCAATCCCTCCAGGTGATGCAAACCATCATCGGTGATCTGTGTGGATCCGAGGTGCATGAACGTAGCATTCTTCAACCCGCTCAAAGACTGCATGCCTGAGTCGCTTAATCGCGTATTGTCCAAATTCACCCAGCGCAGATTCGTTAGCCCCGAAAGAGGCGCGACTCCATCATCGGTCAAATTCACACGCCACAAATTGAGCCGCGTCAGCTTTTTTAATTCAGACAATGGTTTCATTCCGCCGTCGTCAAGCTGAGAACACTCGCTGAGGTCAAGCTCTTCCAGATTCTTCAACTTTGGCAGGGACTTCAAGGCTTCATTGCCGATTGAGCACTTCGCCAGACGCAGCTTTTTTAGTTTCGGGAATTGTGAAATAACCTCCACCGCTTCGTCACCGATTGTCGTCTCAGCCATGTACAGTTCGACAAGCTCTTTTTGTTTGCTTAGCTTTCGCAGGCCGTCTTCACTGACCCACAGAAAGTCCAAACCCAAGACCTTCAGGTTGGGCAGTTTGGCAAGGTGTTGCATGCCGTCATCGGATACATCGCAGGACACCTCTTTGCCGGACATCTTGATGGCTTTCAGCTTGGAGAGCCCGGTCAAATGCGAAAGGCCATCATCGCTGATTTTGCATTCACGCAAGTCCAGGTTTTCCAACGAACTCATCTTGCCAAGATGCTCCAACGACGCATCGGTGATCGCCGTACCGGACAGCAACACGCTTCGCAGCTTCGGTAGCGATTGAATCGCCAACACTTCGCTGTCACCAATCTCCTTGCCCCGCAAATCGATCTCGATGATGTTACCGTTTCCATCGCGGCGTAGTTTGTCGGTCATCGCTTCAACCGCAGCGACTGTTTCCGGGCTATCAGCGGCCACTTTGTTTGTCTTTACAACTTCGGGCGGCTGGGCTGGCTTGGATTCCGTTTTGCTGCCACAGCCAACGCTGAAGATCATCACGAAAGAAAATGGTAATACGCAGACGCGGTACACGGCTCAGGCTCCAGTGTTAAGTGTGACATCAACCACTATGCAAAGGCACGCACTACATAGGGAGCCCGGATCATACTCCAACACGCAGTCTCAATCATTAGGCCCAAAGATTGACCACGGTGATTTGGCCAGGGCAAGTCGATTTTTCACACTGGGACGTGAGCCGTGACGCGTCAGCGGCCGGGCATCCCACGAATACCCGAGGCCTCACGGCGAACGGCTCACGACCAAAGCAGCCCAAACTCAAAATGCGATTCGGCGCAGCAACGACTTCAAACTCGCGAGCCTGCAAGACGAATTGGGTTACTTACGCAATTCACGTGTGATCTCGCTAAATGCATCTCGCATCCGTTCGTTCTGAAACGGGCGCAAGTCTGGAATCGAAAGGCCTGTAATCGAATCAAACGCGCGGCGGCTAACCGACATCAGGTCGGCTAGATCTTTACTCAACGCAACGGTCTTGTAGGTATTCTCTGCCGTCAAGATATTCTTCCGACAAGCCGCGTTGGCTTCCAGCATCTGCCTTCGCTGTTCTTTCAAGCCGTCTTTGTAAAGAATCGCCGCATCATAGGTCAGCTGATTACTGACGATGTTGTTCTGCAAGATTTGCTTGTCACCACCCTGCCGGATCGCCTCCTCCGCCTCTTTCATGTTTTGGCGTGCTTGCTGCGAAAACCCATCCAGTTTTGGAAAGTAGACCTCATCGACGTTTTGCACAAATTTCTGCTGCATCCGCGACATAGCGTTCAGCAACATTAAGTAGACGCCGTAGTACTTCTTTGCGGCCTCTAGGTCTTCGCCTGATTCATTCGTCAACCGCTCCAGCTCCGCCGCAAATCGTTTGGCATTGTCAAACACAATCGTGACACGAACGAACTCATCCCCCGTGATCGAATCCAATAGCTCGTCCACATCAGCTGGATCCAGTTCCATTCCAATCCGGGCAAAATCGTCGACCAGCCGGTCTTTCTCCAGTTCGATTTTCGCCTCTGCCAAAAGGATCGTTTCGTTTCCTTCTTTGATCTTCTTGTCGTAGCCAGACTTGGTTGTAATCAGCGGGTTGTAAGTCTCTTTGGGCGCGGAAATTCGTTTACGTTTGTAGAGCGTCAGATTTCGCCGCGTTTCACGCATGGTTTCTCGCAAATCGGCAATTCTCTGACGACGCGCACTGATACTCGAAATCCCCAGGGCTTCGCCCGCAGCATCCAAATACCCGCCGACCTTTTCGCGTTGCGATTCCTTCGTGCGGCTAAGAACGTCGTAAAACGGCAACTCTTCTTCGCTGGGCCGTTTCAAAGAGTCGTCAAAGAGATCCAAAGCGGATTCCAACGAATCATGAGCATCTTCAAAGAACTCTGCGATGGAATCCGCAGCAGCATCTTTCTTCGGCGACGCATCTTGTGCCGTGGCGACGGAGCTAAGAAAGAGCCCCAGCAAAGCCGTGATGAGCGACCCGAGAATGGCCATCCTTAAAACGATTTTCATGGTGAGTCGTTGCGGGTATTGGCTAGCGGGAGTTTGATCCGCCGAAGTGGTTGCGGGTGTGAGAACGATTCATCAGAGAATGTAGGTGTATCGCTTTTAGGCAGCCTGCTCACAATCGAGGTCGGCGATAGCTTCAACGACCGTTTGGTTTTGATACCTAACGGGAAGCGCCAGCGAGCGGCCCCGATAACGTGCCGCTCGCTGGCGTTTCACGTTATTGGAAGTCACTCAACTTAGCGGCATTGAGCCAAACCCCGAACACTTAATCAGTCTATCGGCCTGCAAATCTGATCGCAACATGAACACATGCTGGCATTTAGCAATGCGATTGCCTCACAGAACGTTCGCAAAAGATGCGATTCGGATCCAGGCACGGTATCTTGTCATCTCTCGCAAGCATTTAGACTGAAATTCAACGAACAATATTCTTCATTCTTCTCAAAAGCAGGCAACCTAAAGATGGACACTCGACCCACTCGCATCGGCTCC
>CAYUGI010000151.1:0-4421 GCA_964444105.1 uncultured Pirellulaceae bacterium | reverse complement strand
CTTCTCAAAAGCAGGCAACCTAAAGATGGACACTCGACCCACTCGCATCGGCTCCCCTCACGATCGCCGAACGTTTTTAAAACAGGCGTCAGTTGTGAGCACGGCGACACTTGCGACATCGATCCATTCGACAGTGAATGCCGCGGATGAAAACGCAGCCAACCCGAACGACAAGATTTCTTTGGGCGTCGTCGGCATTGGTCCTCGATGCACTTACGACTTAACCGCCATGCTGAAGCTGGCTGACATTCAGTGCGTCGCTATCGCCGATGTTCAACAAAGTCGCCGCGACAAGGGCAAGCAGCTTGTCGACACGCACTACGGCAACACTGATTGCAAGCTGTATCGCGATTTTCGCGAACTCCTTGACCGCAAAGACATCGACGCTGTCTTGATCGCGACGGGAGATAGGTGGCATGCGGATGCATCGATACTGGCGGCCGAGGCAGGCAAAGATGTCTACAGCGAAAAACCTTGTGGGATCACCATCGACGCCTGTCAGCAATTGTCTGACACGATCAAAAAACACAATCGCGTTTTTCAAGCCGGCACACAGCGACGCAGCGTACCCAATTTCATTCAAGCCGTTGACTGGGTTCACGGTGGAAAGCTTGGCAAGCTGCAAACGATGCACGCGTCTGTCTACCGTCCCACGTTGGACAACACCTGGTTGCCTGCCCAACCGATGCCCAACAATGACGTCGTCGATTGGAACCTTTGGCTTGGCCCCGCCGCTTGGCGACCGTACAACGAAAAGTACGTTCAAGGTCGCTGGCGTGGACATTGGGATTTTGACTCCGGTGCTCGGCTATTGGATTGGGGCGCACACACAGTGGATCTTTGCCAGTGGGCTAACCAAGCCGACGACACGATGCCACTGAGTTATGAACCCCATGCTGACAAGATCGTTTGCACGTACGCCAACGGCGTCAAACTAATCATCGATTTTCTGGATGATCCGTTTGGCGATCGGTCGCCGCACTACATCACTCGGCTAGGGACTTGCCCGGTAAGATTCGTTGGTGATGCGGGCAGCGTTGAAACAGGCGATTCGGGCGAAATCGTCGCGACACCGCCGTCGCTTCAAAAAGAACTACCTGCAGCTGCCAAACGAGTTCGTGGCTTGGACGTTTCGGCACACGCCCGTGACTTTTTTGATTGCGTTCGTTCCCGCAAGCCGACCGCTGCCAACGCAGATGTGATGCGTCGATCCCACATTGCCTGTCATGCAGCCGCGCTCGCTTGGATCCTCGGTCGCAAGCTGACCATTGATCCTCAGACCGAGACGTTCGTCGATGATGAAGCAGCTAACCTTCTGCGTTCGCGACCATCAAGGACGTGGGCGACCTAGCGGAACGCTCTTTGGCCGCTACGCTTCAGGCTTGCCCTCGGTCTTCTTTGCTGTGTCCCACGGGCTGAGCGGCTTGGACTTGGCCCCGACTTTGTGGTTCATGCCAGAGATGAACTTAATAAAAGCGGCCGGCAGCGGTGATTCATAGGCGACGGTTTCGCCGGTGTGAGGGTGAGCGAAAGAGAGCGTCCGCGCGTGCAACGCTAATCGTTTGCGAACCCAGCGAGGGTGTGGTGATGCTTCGGTACCAAACTGTTTGTCACCAAGGACACGGTGGCCAGCATCGGCAAAATGCGTTCGAATTTGGTGGCGAACGCCGGAGTCCAATTCCATCTGAACAACAGTTGCATCCGTTCCACGCTGCAACACCTTGTAGCGGGTTGTTGCGGTCGTGCTTTCAGAAGTCTTTGTTTGCGTTGATTGGGGACGTCGCGTTTTTTTGTCCGGAAAAATGGTTGATGTAAACTCTCCTTCGTCTTGGGCGATCACCCCCGATACGATGGCCGTGTAAGAGCGTACCGGCTTCTCCTGCTTGAAATGTTCGATCATCGCTTTGGCGACCGGCTCGTGCTTAGCAAAAGTCAGCAACCCACTGACGTCGCGATCGAGCCGATGAACCACCCAAGCTGCTTTGTTACGCTTGGAGTGATTCAAGTACATCGAGACTCGCTCGACCAAAGTGTTCGGCTCGTCCTTGCCAGTCGGAACGGTCAGTGTTCCGGCGGCTTTGTTGACCACGATGATCAGGTCGTCTTCATGAACGATTTCAAACGTGCGGTCGTCCCACTTGCGTTTGATTTCCTTGTAGCGACGATGTGGGTCAAGCGAAATTTTGACCTCGTCGCCGACGACAATCTGGTGGCCCGCATCGGTAATAGTCGCGCCATTGATACTGACGCATCCATGATCCAAAACTCCGCGAACTTGACTGCGAGGAAGCTCGCACATGTCTCGGACCAGTAGGTCCAGTCGCCCAACTTGCTCTTCCTGGACTGTTGCGGCTAGGTTCTTCAACGCCATCGATTTGTATTTCTCCACTGGGGCCAGATGACGAACTTCGTCGACTCCACAGTGTTGCACAACGATTGCGAATTGCCAGTGCTGCCCAGGAAACAAAGAGGTTGTGCAGATTTGCTCGACCTTGCCAGCGGGCAACGCCGTAGCCGATTTCGTACCGGCGACCCCCGCATTTGTGAGCCGCTGGCCGTGAGGCCACGGGCCATGTTTTCAACAGCGATCGATGAATGCCCGGTCGCTCACGCGTCGCGGCTCACAAAAATCCGCTACGGCGTTGCCCAGGGGGAGAGTAAATGACGTCGCTCGGCTACCGAACCGTGCCTCGCATCGGCATCGGGCCAATACGACCTGTTGAATAGGCCGAAGGTGCGATCGGGTTGTATGGACTAGTCGATGGCATGGCTGCCGGGTCAGCCGTTGCCACCGCGGTCGCAGGATAGGCGTCAGGTGCGCCTGCCAGCTGGGTCAAGTCGACTGCGTTTGAGGCCGTTTGAGGCATTGTGAAAACCTGTGGATCGCCGGTTAGCAATTGATTGACGGCGTAGTTGCTGACATCAATCTTCATTGCTAAGGGATCACCGACAGTCGGCTGAAGCTTGATCGAAACAGCATGCGGAAGTGCACACTGATACTGATCGTAATACTTGAAATTGCTCGCTTCGCTACTCGCGACCAAGCTGCCCGACGGTGCATACAAGAACTGATGGGTGACATATCCCGCCTGCGGATGGATCAAGCACACGCGTTGATACATTCCATTAGGCATGTTCATCGTGTTGCGAATTTCAAGCAGACCGTCTGCGCGGCGAACCGGGCCGGCAACGATTGTCGATGGGTCGATCCGCACTAAACCAAGGGCGTCCATCAACCAACTGGGATCGACTGGCAAAACGGCGCGGCTGAGTTGTTGGCGGTACTGCGCGTGGTTGGCGTAGTAAAGTGTTTTTGAAACTCCTTCGGGAACCTCAAACCAGAACACTTCATCGTTACTACCCAAGTCCATGCCCATTCCCATGACAATGGGCAGGCTTGCTTTCAAGCGAAAATTTTTCTCGCGCTGTGCCGACATCGTCGCATTGAGTTTCGGCAGGCTGGGCATCGTCAAAACGTCAACGGCAATGCTGTTGCTGGATAGTTGCGTGATTGCATTGGTGCGATTGACGGCGTTGGCGACTTCGACTGCTGACGGCAACTCGGTCAGTACGGCAGGCGCAGGCGGAAACGGCATCGGAATGTCACGACGGGCGCAAGTCGCTCCGCCAGAGACAAAGCAGATCCCGATGATTAGCAGCCAAGATAGTGTTCGCATCCTTGCGAAGCTCCGTGATCAGTTCCGTGTTCTATTCATCTGCCGAATCGTCATCCGACTCTGTTTCTGCCGTCTCAAGTTCCGCTGCATCGCAATAAAGCAGCTCGTTCAGCTGCTGGACCAGTTCCTCTGTTTCACCGCGTGTGATCGTGCACGTTGGTATTTCGATAATCGAATCGTCTTCAATGACTTGAACACTAAGCAAGTCGATGTCTTGCTTTTCGCTCTCCTGCATCTCTTCTGGGGCAGGTCGCAAGATACGCTTGCGCAGCATTGTCAGCGCTAGCAAGTAGCGTGGTTTTGCTTTTTCCGGGAAGTGCTCCATCTGACGAAGCAAATCGATCAGTACTTCCTTGGGAGCTAAGACGAGCTTTCGTTCGTCGGACGTCGGCATCTTGCATTTCCAATGCCCCAGCGCATCCTCGGGAGGTCCTTCCCAAGCTTCAGCCGAGTAATCGTGTCGCTCGAAATCCTCATCGGCGGCAATGATGACGGAGTAATAGATTTCGCCTTCGCGCAGCGGTCGTTCCAGTTTGTGACACTGCCTCGTGCAACGACTGACCTTGTATTCGCCTAGCATGAAACGTTTTCGTGAAACTTCACGTGGAGATGGATGGAGACGATCAACTTCGACGGTAGCAAATCTAGCGAAACAAAGTCAACGCGAAGCGCCAGTTTTGATGTTGCGTCAAATAGCCAGAAACCGTCTCTTGCAAAGTAAATCACACGTCAATTTAGCGTTTT
>CAYUGI010000150.1:0-16370 GCA_964444105.1 uncultured Pirellulaceae bacterium | reverse complement strand
GAAGCCACAACGCTTGTTGTCGAGATGCCACTTGTTCGTCGCCCACAAATCGTCCGCCGTTGCTTCCTGCCCCGTGGAGATCATGAATCGGAAATCCGAATCGTCGTTCTCATCGGCCAGCAGATTGCAATGCCTTGCCCGATCTTCCGGCTTGGAAAGAGGGATGGCAGCCGGTTTGTCAGCAAACTGCAACCGCATGTCTTCAAGGATCAGTTGATACTTGTGCCGCTCCTCCTTCGGCACCTCCTCTCCTTCAAAGCCTGGCGATTGAAACTGACTCCGCATCTGCTGCCAAGAAGTCACCACTTCCGTACGAAATCCAAACCTATACGCAGCATAGCCGTGCATCATCGCAAAGTCCGTCTCATCCTCGATCACCACTGCCCGCTTACTCCGCCGAGGCACTTGAAAAGGAGAATGAAGTAGCGTCATCTCATTGTTTCTCGCCGCTTCCTCTGCCATCCGTTTCAAATCATCATTCGTCTGCTCGCGAATCCAATCACGCAAACCAGTGGCGTCGAACAGTGGATCGCGAGTTTGATCGAAAACCGCATCCAATTCGTGATCTGACTTCGGAAACAAGTTTGCCTCGTAGCGATCGGTGACTGCTGAGTTTGAAACGACTCCAAACAACCAACGAATCTCTGGAAACGTCTGGATCAGCATGGCAACAAGGGAATCCCAGGCTGTTCCTTGGGCAGTCAAAGACATCGGCGATGCTCCTGACTTCAATGCACTCCCGTCAATTCCACCAACAACTACAGTAGGAGCCCCAAATTCCGTCGCAGCCAAATCCTCAGAAGCTACTTCGATTAGACGACAAAGGTCGAAGTACTCTTGTTCTAGTGTCGAATTGTCCCCACCGTTCTCGAACACAATTGTTTCGATAGGATTGCTACGACCAATGCGGGCTTCCTCGCACCAAACCAGTAATGCTTCTCTCGCAATTTTAGATTGCGTTAGTACGATCATTGCGAATACCCTGTGAGTCTAATGCCAGGACCCATTGCGATCACGGCACTTCGCCGCTTCCGGGCTCATCATCTTTCGCGGGGCAAAGTCGTTCTTTCAAGTCTGCCAAGTTCTCGTCGATAACCGAGTCTGGTGCATTTGAAAGAATCTTCTTGACTACCCGACCCACGCCTGTATTCGAGTTCTGTGTCCCATTAGGCAACACCCCCGTTCTGTCGACCAACATCCGATAGTCAGGAAGATATGTGTCTTCCTCTTCCTTTCCACGCTTGGAACGCTCAGATTGTCCAACTTCGATTGCGGCAGACAGCATTCTTGCTTTGAGCGATTTCATGTTCTGTTCGATTTTACTTAGTCCCTCTAACCACGAAGTGGTGTCGTCGAGGGGGAACTCGATTCGCTCCATAAGGTCCAACATGTCGGTCAGAAGAGGTTTTTCTCGCTCAAGGCCAGCGAGGGCAGTCTCTTTCGGCGCTGATGACGATTTAGCCTCAACGTCCGGAACGGGAACAGTGGTAGTAGACGATTTCAAATCAAGATGATCGGCTGCTAAAACGCCAACGTCCGGAAATGATTCGACAGCGCCGAAAACAACCCCTCGCAAGCCACGTATGTTTGCAGGCCAATCGTGCGACAGAAGTTTGTCCATCGCGTCGTCAGACACAGTTCGCGCGTACTCATCTTCGTATTCAAGCTCGGCTAGTCTCAAAAAGAACTCAGTCAGCTTTGGGATATCACCGGATCGTTCGCGCAGCGGCAACAATCTTATCCACTGGCTCTCAGGTCCGAATCGGTCGACAAGTGAGTGACGGAATCCGGAATTTTTCTCTTCGATTGCCAGTTCGGTAGCAGCGATAACACGGAGCTTAGCCTTTTCGATATTCGGTGACCCCACTCGGTGGTACTCGCGAGACTGAAGAAACCTCAGTAATGCAGATTGGATTCGAGCATCAAGATCACCAATCTCGTCAAAGAACAGATCGCCACCAATCGCATCTTGAATAAAGCCGTTTCTCGCAGAAACACCGGTGGCAGAATTGGCTCTGACCCCGAATATGGTTGATCTAGCAATATCTTTTGGCAGCCCTGGGCAGTTGACCGGTACAAACGGCGCGTCGGCGTTCGACTGATGGATGAACTTGGCCATCAATTCTTTTCCGGTTCCCTTTTCGCCACGGATCAACAAGTCTCTGCCCGATTCACGAGCGCGACGCGCTGTCCGAAGTGCGACAAGCGTGGGAAGAGATGAGCCAATCATTCCCTCATCAGCTAAGTCGGGAAAAAGCCCATGGTGATTAACGTACTTTTGAAGTCGGTCGAATGCGTTCTTCGCATTTCGATCCAAAAACTGAACGCCACCAAGTTCAACGAATTCAGTTTCCACTTCCTCTCGCTTCATCCCTGACAGGATTATGACTGGCAGTTCAGGAAATTCTCGATGCAAGTGCTTGAGCAACTTCAATCCAAAGTACCCATGCTTCTTGTCGTCTGCATCACGACCAACCGGCATCCCAGGCTTCTCGATCTCGCTATCGCTCGTCACCTCTCCGGTGTAGAAACACAAATCGAGTAATACGCAAGCGGCACGATCATTATCACTCCAAAATCTGCGTACGAAATCCAACGTCCCTTGAACATCGTTTTCAACCGTGTCGCCCTGTTTCGCATCAACAGGTTGTTGACCACGGAAAAATTCAAACTCCGCGATACCATCGAAGCGATTTAAGAATTTTTCGCGATCTGGATTGCTATCTCTATCTACAACCCTTCCAAACAAGTCGTCGATAACAAGCAAGAGTGGTTTTCGGATCATACTGACTCCTCAGCGGGTAGCTTGCTTAGTGCTTGGGTGAGTTCCGTCAGCAATGAATCCAGCCGCGACAGGTTGCTGCAGTCCGCCGTTAGTGTTTGGCACGACTTGATGCTGTGAATCACCGTCGACACACTGAGTATGCAATGGTTGATGTTCGCCAGTTGCTTCTCAATGTAGTGTCGTCGAAGCCAAGCAGACTGCGCATGCGAGAGGAACCATTCCGCATCCTCTGAATTGAAGTCGGCGAACAAGTGGCAAAGGGATGCTTGAGGGCCAGAATCGGAAATGAAATTCTCTAGGAGCGGCGAAATTGAGGACGCAAATCGATTCCACTCTGATTCTAAACATGAGAGTTCTTCCTTTATTTCAACCTTATCAACACCAGATTGAAGCCTCTCAAACAGCGTTGACGCGTCAAAGTGAATCGTATTTCGCAACACGTTGTGGTTCAGACGCGAAATTCTGCTTCTGTTAGTCATATCGCTGTTTCCTTGGCCACTCCGCTAAATCCGTCTGCCAACTCTTGCAGCACGGGGACAGCTTCTTCAGCCACTTTGATGGGTATTTTCCCGTCAAGACGCATCGCCTCAATCAGCGTACGAACTGCATCTGGTAACAAAGCAGCTTCATCCGATAAATCTATTTCAGCCTTAGCGTCTAGCAACAATTTTCTCGCTTCAATCCCGTGCAACAAAGTGTACCCGTGACAGATTGTCTCGCTAATTTTGTTCACCCCACCAATTTTGTCCCAATAGCTTCCACTCAAAACATCTTCAGCACGCTGCGTAGAACGCCGCGATGAAACTGTCGGGCCTAGCAAAATAAGAAGTTGTCTCACCACGTCAAAGTATGACTTGCAAACCGCTCGTAGATCTTCCTCGCCGAATCCTAAGTCGCTTAAAAAAACTGCTGCATTGAAATGCTGCTTTAACTTCAAGTTGGCAAGCGACACCACGCTGGCCGAAAAAGCTGCACTGGCCTGTCTCTTCGACCAGTCGTTTTTCAGTCGCGTTATGTCACGGGGCAGCAATCCCCCGGTGCTAACCACAACGACATTTCTTACGTCAGATTCGCCTGCAAGATGCGCAAGCCATTGTTCTCGCACGCTGCCTCCTGGAACGTGCAAGACGACACGCTCCACATCGCGAAACGAGCGAGAAGGGTCGAGTACGGCGTTTATGCTCCTGACAGAACTGGAGATCTCAGGGAATCGTTTGCGAATTACTTTTGCCCAGTCGTCTCCGTCGCCATCAACAACGATATTGTGATCGACAACCAATATCTGTGTCTTCGATTTCACGAATCTTCCCTCCAGAACAGAATTAATTTCTGCGGTTCTCCTGGCTGGATCTCTACACCAAATGAGCACTTTCGATGGTCTTGTGCTGTCCCTCCTACATGAGGCGTATTCACCAGTCGAAATATCACTCCCTGGATCTTACTTTCGTGTGTTTCACCACGCTCGAATGTCCACCAATCGGCACCAAAGTCTTCAGTCGTCACGTTTCTGCAGTGCCGAAGAAGCCCTTGGAAAATCCCAAAAAAGTTGCCATGCAGTCGGCCCTGCATTCCGGTGACTGCAGTTCTGTAGAGAACATCCTTGAGATCCTGAAGACTGTCTTCCCCTTTTGCCAAATGAATCAAGGGAGGCGTGAGCGATACGGAAATCGATTCAATAGGCGGTGGTACATCGCTCCCTTCAGTCGCTTCGTGTGGCAATATCTCTAGATCGCTTATCCTGAGCTGCGCCGATGCTTTCTTATCGAGACCAAAAACTGCAAAATCCCGTTGGCTGAAACCGGCGACCAAAATGGCATTCGACTTCGTTCACCCGTCCATTGAATCCAGTCCAGGTCACTCACGCGCACCGGATCGGAAGCAAGTCTGAGTGCAGGGATCGGCAGAGCAGTGTCAAACTTTTTGAAAGGTAGAAATGTCAGTGATTTGATGCGGAGCAGCACCTCCTCAATCTCACGTCTTTCAAAATCTAGCACATCTTGGAACTCCTTCTCCGCGATTCCATCTAGCAAATCAACAATTGGCTTGAACACAACGTTGTCACGAACGGACTTCATTACATGCTTAAACTCATCGGCCAAAGCGTTGTGGGAACGAATGGAACCGAACTGGTCCTGAAGACCAAAGATCCTTGAAACCAGGATGGCGTAGAGTGACCTAAGTTCTTCGACTGGGTTTTCACGAAAGTCATGGATACAACGGACAGAAAACCCTTCTGCCAACGAGATATCTGTCGACTCATCAAATATCTCAGCCACCGAGTTGCTAGACGAGAATAGAACATCTTCGGGGTCATACAAGATCGATCGCATCTCTTGTTGCTCAAGCTGAACGGCCTCAAAGGCCCTGGTCATTCGTTCGAGCGGTCGACCAAGGTGCGCCAGCATTTGGCGAGATCTGTCCAACTGCCTCATTTGTTCATTGGCCTGTTGAAATGCCGCGACAGCAGACGCAACTCCAGCCTGAAGCACCGAGCATGCTAGGAACAGATTACGAATCTGAAAATCTGTTGCAGCTGGCACTTCACTGCCTGAAAACCCAATCGAGATATTTGCACCGGCTGCCAGCGTCCCGTCGGCGTCAACGTACAGAATTGGGCAGAACAACATGTCGGTTGCTTCGTTATCAGATAACGCCCTGAAAGACTCGTAATACTCTGCGATTCCCTGAGGGTGGGCGGAATAGTGCTTATGCCATAGCCGAACCGAATTTCCGAAGATCGTCTTTTCTAAGTTGTTGTCAATTGTTAGCTCGTTGTTCATGTTGAGATTCACGTCGAGTACAACGATACCGTCGGCTCTTCGGATTTCCGATTGACTCGACGTACCGTTCCGAACCCAAAGCCCAATTCCTCCCTGATCTTCAATCTCAGGGGAGTTCCGCAGGGATTCAAAAAAGGAACTAGAGATCGTTAAGAAATCGTGATCTGACTTTCGTTTGAACAAATGATCGGCACCGTTCCCAAGATTTTGATTGGAATGGAGAACGACAATGTCGTCAAAACCAAGTGCGCTCCTTAACTCCGCACCAGGCTTGGGAGGATTTACACTTACGGAAAGCCAGTGCAGTTTGCAGGTTGTTGCTTGTTCAAAAATTTTCTTCGCTGCCGTGGATAACGAGTACCAAATTGGAGCAAGACCCTTGTCAACGCTGGGTAAATCGTAGGCGTCCAATTCACTGACGAGCGGCAACGCGAAACTCCGGCCGTCGGACAACGACTCGATTCGATTCACAGATTCAAGGAACTCGGCTGAATACGCCGATTTTTGAGTCCAGTACTGATGCAGCCTCGCAATCGAATTGAGAGCCTGTTGGTTTGCGAGTACTGCTTCTTTGAGCAGTTCGCTTAAAACTGTTACGGGGCAGTTATCGCAAGAACTGATAGGTGTTGGATGGCCGGTTGTCATTTCAGTTCTTGCAGCTTCCCGTCTTTGATTGTAAAGAGCGTCATCGGAATCAGGCTCTCTCCAGAGTCCGTATATACGACCGGTCCCGAGAAGCTGTCGTGAGGCGCATTGTCTATCAAGTATCTCTTTACACCTGTTGGCGAGCCATCAGTGTTCTCAACTGCTTTATGCAACAGCATTAACGCTTCATAGGCTCCTGTCGTCCACATGTCGGGATTTTCGTTGGTCGACGATATGACCTTGGCTTTGAACGACTTCGCACGCTTACTGAGCGCGATTCCACCATCTAGCGGCATTGCAGGAACAACGGCCTGTTCTGCAGCATCTCCGATCGCCTCGATGATGGATGAATTCGCAAAGGCAACATCACCGAGAAGGCTAATGTCTGAATCGAGAGATCGAATCTGTCGAACGACGGCAACCATGCCAGGCCCATACCCTGGGACAAAGACTGCGTCTGGATTCGTTTCCAAAGCTTTTGAAACTAGGGTACGAACTTCAGTTTCCTTAACCCGGAAGCCTCCTTCAAAGACCACTTCCCGTTCATCACCTTCAAAATTTTCTTTGAAGATCCGAGTCGCAATTTGCCCGTACTCTTCTTCCACGAATAAAACAGCGACGCTCTTATGGTGCATCTTCGCGTACTCAGCGATGACTTTTGCGCTGATGTCGACCGTGTATGAGTAGCGGACAACATTTTCTCGATCTTCGGTGATTCCCGGTAACGATGTGCCAACGACGAAGAAGACAGACTCCTTTGAGTCGGCAATCGGTGCAATCGCATTGGCTAAATAGCTCCCGCTGCCAAAAATGAACTTGGTACCATTGACATCAGCAAGCTTGCTGTAAGCCGTAAGTCCATCTTTTGGCGTCGAAAGCGTGTCTTCATAATGGAGCTTCACCTTTCTTGTTGAACCTGACGAGTTAATTTCGTCCAAGGCCATATCAAGACCGCGTTTCACTTTCAATCCAAAATCTGCCTGCGGTCCCGTTAGTGCCAGCGCCGCCCCAACATCAAGCGTATCGCTGTCCTTCGTAGGGCGTGATGCCATAACTGCAATTAGGACAATCGCCACGAGAGCGGCGGCGATCCATATCGTCATTTTATTTTTCATTCGTCAATTCCTTGTTCATGAATCTGCTTGCTTTTATCGCGATTACCCTGAGACACATTCTTGCTGTGCACGTCACTAAATGCTTCGCCATCCCAGTCAAGGACTACTGAACCAGGGCGATTTGTCGCCCACTTTTGAATGCTTAGAAACACTCCACCGTTACGCCCAACGTTCACCCAGTGCTCTTGATTCCTTTGAATGCGTACTACGTCGTGAACTTGCGATGAGCCATTTTTCAGAATAACTTCAAGTTGTTCGTTTGAATGGCATTCTTGGCCGTCAAGAAAAAACAACAGATCGCCGCAAAGTGTAAACTCAATCGTTTCCACGTTTGGATGACGGTGTGCCGGGAACGACATACTCTTTTCAAGAACGAAATACTGTTCGACTTGAAAAGGGCCATCTTGATATAAAGTAAAATGGGCGACGGCTCCCTCGTTTTGAACCGCGCTCCCAGCGTGGCGGAGCGTCGAAATCGTGCCCGAAAGAAACCGCTCCGCAAATCGTTTCAAATCATCGTTTGTTGCGCTCATTATTAGCTCCAGTTAGGTTCAGCAATCAGGATAGGTGCCGTACGGCTTGCGGTTACGAACTTCGATCCAGCATCGTATGCACTTTCCGAATCCATTGCATTGAACGGCTCGTCAAATAGATAGATCTCAACAGTCATTGGGTCATCCAGTGCCTTAGAAATCGCTAGCCTCTGCCGTTCGCCCCCGCTCAAACTACTTGCGATTCTTGCCTTTAGTGCAACATCCTCACCGCGAACTCGTCCAAGCATCGTGTTGTCGGATACTGTCATTGACGAAAACAGAGTACCGCTACTCAATATCGTTTTCACTCCGTCTTTCCGTCGTTGCCAAACTTCTCGCGAAAGCAAGTTGGGCCCAGACCTCAAGTAAACGTGTCCGCTACACGACGAACCGCATCCAGCTAGGACGTTCAAGAGTGTTGTTTTCCCCCATCCATTCGGAGCTTGTAGCACCGCGACCTCGCCTTCGTCGATGGTGAGGTTGAATCCGGTTTCGTTTCCTTCATCGTCGAGACCAATGACGGTGCGGTTACCTCGCTTTACGACGAGGTCTTTGATTTCCAAGACGGGGTTGGGCTTGTACCGCGAGGCGATGCGGAAACGAGTTAGGCTCGCACCGCGCGGGAGTGGTTCGGTGATAACTTCGTCAGCGGTGTCGCTGAGCATTTGAAACCAATGCGGAGTTTCATTGCTGGGTCGAGTGGAGACGTCGCTCGCCGGGCCGATGGTGAGTTTGCCGTCGGCGAGGTGCCAGTGCGAGGTGATGAGGTCGCGGAGGTGCGTTTGATTGAATGCGTGCTCGATGACGACAATCGTGATTTCATGCCGCTCGACGAGTTCGGACAACATGGCGAGAACATCATTGATGCCGTCACCGTCGAGACCTGCTAGTGGTTCGTCAAGGAACAGGACTTTGGCACCGGAGGCGATTGCGCGGGCGATGGCAACACGTTTCGACTGTCCAAGCGAGATTTTGTCGCCGGATGAATTTTCCCGCCCAGCTAAACCGAGTTGGCTCAGCGCGTCGTCCGACACGGTTGCCGTCTCGTCGCGAAAGCTGATGAGGGCATACACCGGGTTCTCGGTACGCTGGTCAGGTCGCCCGATGTCGATGTTTTCTTGCAGCGTCAGTGAGTCGAACAATCGGACGTCTTGCCATGTTCGACCGAACCCTAAGCGGGCGACCTTATCGGGCGAGAACCGGTGATGAAGGTTTAGCGATTTCCACCAAGCCTGCGGGAAAGTGAACTCGGCACCGTCTTGATTGGCGGAGTAGTGAATCGTCCCGGCGTCCGGCTTCAAATTGCCCGTTAGAATGTTGAGGAGCGTCGTCTTCCCTGATCCGTTTTCGCCCTCTAGCAAAATGACCTCGCCACGCCGCAATTCAAGGGCGACATCATCGAGAACGACCTGACCGCCAAATGATTTGCACAAGCCAGCGACTCGCATTACCACGGGGGTATCGGTCGCCGATGACGACTGAAGATTTTCGGTGGTGTTGGTGAAGGCTTGCAAGTCTGAGATGGATGTTTTGCTTGTGAGGTGGGATAGGCTTCCAGCCTGTCGTGAGAGCTTTGACAGGCTGGAAGCCTTCTCCTCTACCGACGCAGCTGCCGTGCCAACCTTGCGGGGGTCAGCCGTCTTTTCGTGGATCGCTGACGAGACCAAAGGGCTTGGCCCGCGCCACAGTGCGTGATTCGCCGGAAATCCGCCGCGAACAAGCCACCAGCCATTCGCCTCAAAACAAAGTGCTTTTGGTCACGGATTCGACGATCCTGTCCGATTCGACAGGCCATGATCACACCTTTGTTACCGGTGGTATCAAAAATGATACCACCGGTAACTGACAGCGACTACTCCATGCGGTAGTCCCCTGCGATACCCTGCGGGCGAAACTGCATCATCACGATCAGCAACACGCCGTAGATCAACAGCCTCATGTTCGCAGCGATCGCATCCGGCAAGGCGACGAACCGCAGTGCCTCAGGAAGAAGAATAAGGAGTGCTGCTCCCACCAAAGGGCCGCGAAAGTTCCCCAACCCGCCAACGATCACCATGCTGAGCATCAAAATGGATTCGTCCAAGCTGGCAGATGAGGGGTCCAAGTAGCGGACATGGCCAGCGTACAAGGCTCCGGCAACAGCGACCAAACCGCTAGCGATAGCGACGACTTGTAGTTTCACCAACCGCGTGTTCTTCCCTAAGCCTTGAGTGGCTAGCTCGTCGTCTCGGACAGCTTTCAATAATCGCCCCCATGGTGATACGGTCAGCCGCCAGATTACGAGGGCACAGGCGGCGGCGACAACCGTAGCAAAAATACCATAGCTGAGTTGCGTCTTGATCTGCCAACCAAAGAGGGACGGGCGCGGGATACCCGTGATACCGAATGGTCCATTTGTTAAATTGCGAAGTGATCCGATCGGGGCATCGGTGCTGGTCCAGTTGTAAAGGACGCTGTAGATCAATGCTTGTACGGCCAACGTCGCCAGCACAAAGAAGTCACCGCGCAATCGCCAAGACGGTAGCGAGACGATCAGGCTGAGCAAGGCTGCGACGACCATTCCCACCAATGACGTTGGGATAAAGCCCCAGCCCAAGTTGACGGACAGAATGGCGTAGGTGTAGCCACCGACGGCATAGAACGCGGCATGTGCCAGCGACAACATCCCGGTGTATCCGACGATCATGTTTAAGCTGAGCGCGACGATCAGATAAATGTCAAAGTAGATAAGCAAGTGAATCAGGTAGTTCATTCGGTCGCCTCCAGCCGCGTCTTTTGTCCCAGCAATCCATGCGGCAGTAATAGCAGGACGATTGCCAGCAGCGCGAACGTGACCGCTTCTTGCCACCGCGCCGACCAGTGCCAAACGACTTGCGCACGCACCAAGCCAAGTAACAGACCACCCAGGACGGGGCCGATGAAGGAGCCGCGACCACCAATGATGACGGCGACCACGGCGAGCAGCACCGCATGCAATCCGGTGTGCGGGTCAAAGCCAACATCGTATGCAGTGACCAGTGAGGCGGCGGTGGCTAGCAGTCCGCCGACAATGAACGAGCAGGTCCGATAGAGATGAACGTTGTAACCGAAAAGTGCGAACTGAATCGGGTTGTCGGCGAGCGCCCTCAAACGCAACCCAAGGTCGGATTTCATCAGCAATCCCCAAAAGGCGATGACGAATCCGACTCCAACACCAAGGGTGACCAACTGGGCACCCGTGACAATGACATCACCAAGGTGGGTGACATTGTCCAAGCCGACTCGCAGTGACTTGGTGTCGTCACCCCAAATCATGGCAGTGATTTGAACCATCACGATCGATGCTCCAAGAGAAGCAATCAAATGAGCGCCACTGGATGCTTTTTTCTTTTCCATTGGTAGGTGGATCAACCATTCGCAGACCAAGCACAGCAGAACAGCGACTAACGCCGCTATTGGGATCGCTAGCCACCAACCGCCCCCTGCTTCAAGAACAGACCAGGCGACAAATGGAGTCATCGCATAAACACCAGCCATCCCGATAAAGAAGACACGAGTCGGCAGGTAGATGCACTGAAACGCCAACGCCAATACCGCGATGGCGGCTCCCGATATGATCCCGTTGACGATGATTTGCATGCGTTGTGTCCAGGCGATTCCTTCTCTATCCCGCTCTCGATTGGTTGATTTTGACAATCTTACCAAAGAGCTTTCGGCTGTGGCATCGGTGCTAATGACGGTTAGTCAACTAGGCTTGATACGGCAGGGTTACGATCTCGCTTGGCAATCTGCAAGGCTGGTTCAGCAATCGCCCCGAGCTCCTTCATGGCTTTCACCGCCTCGATTCGATTGGTTGCATCATCATCCGCCAAGGCGGGTAGCCATTTTGCCAGCTGACCACACCTGGGGTGGTCGGCCAGTATCCGTGAGGCGAGCTGTAGGTGTTTGTCAGCGGAGCGACGTCCTCCAAGTTTGTAGAGTTTGTTGTAAACCTCTCCTCGCGCTGGGTCGCCGATCCGATCAATCGCGGATTCAATTGATCCAGCAAGCGAATCGTCGTTGCCATGTTCGACAAAGCACTCGGCGAGAAACTCGATGACTCTATTGTCGTCAAAGTTACCAAGAGCTTCGATTGCCCGCCCCCTGACGTCCCGGTCTGCATCGGTTCCCCGTGCCACGCGCATTAGTACAGGCAATGCACGGTCACCGTACTTCAAAATCTGCTTGACTTGCCGCGCATTCGCATGGTTGCCTTCGATCAAGTACTTCGCAGGTCGGCAGAAATCGTCTTTGGGGTCAAGCTCAGCAACGGTGCAGATCGCAGAAAGGTCATCGGGGTGCGTAGCAACGTACGTTCGCAAGAAGTCTGGACAGGTTGAATTCGATTCTTTGACCACTGACAACACTGATCTCTTCACATCCAAGCCACCGATGTTCAGCAATTCAGCCAAGAGTTTGTCGGCTTGTTCTCCGCCGATCTCATCAACAGCGTCTACCGCCATCGCTGCATTTTTACACTCGGAACTGGACAACATTGCACGCATCATCGGAAGCGCCGCTTCGCCATACGAAATGGTGATACGCTTCAGTTCGGTTCTATCCTCCCAATTCCGAAGACCATAGTTATGCCGGTACATTGAGGCGACCCAAATGATGGCTCGAACATCGTGTTTTCCCAACGCTTCGATGGCGGCAAGCTGTTCTCCGAGCGTATATTGGATCTCATCGACTTGGCCCTGTTCCGCGATCCTGGACAGCAACCGGTCATCATGGTCTAGCCCGACCTGACCAAGAATGGCGATTGCTTCCTTTCGGCATTCGCTGGCCTCGTTGTCTTTAACGAACGCCCGCAGTGCGACCAAGTCCGGCGGAACATCAAGCGCGTGCAACGCGAAGATTGATGCGGCTCGAAGGCTTGCTGGGACGTCTTGCGCTTTGATCACCGCGGGAAGGTAAGGCTTTAGTTCGTTCGCCTTGAGTTTTCCAAGCGTTCGGATCAGCAGCTCATATCGACCATGCCGCCACCTGTTTTCTCGTTTTTCCCTAATCACTTTCAATAAGCTGTTCGGGTCCGAAGAACCTAAGTCGAGTTTGTTGAGCAAGACTGAAACGGCTGGTCTGTAGTTGATCTCACCGATCTGTTTGATTGCGACTTCGGGTTCAATTCCGTCGGACTCTTTGATCAATTTGGTCAAGAACCGCGGCCCATCTTTGGGGCAATGATCTGCAAGCACGCGACAAGCGAAGGTGACTTCATTTGAAAACAGATTTCCGGTTTTGATGCGTGTTGCCGCAATGTTGTAGATTGATTCCGCCACCTGATCATCAGTCAGTTGGGCCAATCCTCCCAAGGCGGCGTTACGGACTTTGCGATCGTCGTCAACCGACAGGTCGCGAAGTCGTGCGGCAACGGTCGGTGAATCCACTCCGAGTTTTTCGACACCTTCGATTCCCAGAAGTTGAACGCCGCTGCGGTCATGACTCAGTGCAGCGAAGAATGTGTCTTCGGATCTTTGGTCGCCCAATGCCAAATGGAGCTTGAGGGCCCGTTCGGCGCCGAAGCCAGTCGTCGACAAGTTGTCGAGAAAGCTATAGTCGCCCTCGAAACGTCGGTCATCGCGCATTCCCCAGAGACGTTCCACTAGGAAAACGTCTGGCGCTCGCCGAAAAGGGTGCAGCATATTTGTCAACCCGATCTTCGATTTCATCTCTGGGAACTTGTCCATATCGTTTGTGTGGTTGATCCAGCTTGAGGCCAATAGCGTCACCAGAAGCACAGGGAACGCAATTTTGGGACGCGCTAAACATGACAGTGCAATTCCAAGCGAGAATAGAAATAGGCCAGCAAGACTGAACCCGGTTGGAAACGCTAGTCCATGCAGAAGGTGTGGCAGAAGACTGACGATTCGAGTGCCCCATTCATGCTGCCATGGCACGAATGGAATCACTATCGTCACCGATAGTAGGCCGAGCAACACTGTTGTCCAAAACAGTCCGCCAACAACTACTCCATTTCGTTCATGAAGGTCGTCAGTTTCCCGTGCAAGCATGTTGACCGACATCACCAGCGCGGTCATCAAGGGGACGCCGAGCCAAAGCCCAATCCCCCAGAACCAAGCTTCGGGAAGAACATAGCGGTCGTCACTGTAGAAACCGGGCGCTGATGGAGAAACCCAAGTCAACGTGCGAATTGCCGCTACCATCGCAGTGAATCTGTCCGGGCTTAAACAAGAACTCGATCAGCCGGGGCAGCGATGAATTCGAGTCCTGCGACTTTGATTGCTCTGTCATTCTTTGCTCCGATTAGGTTTGAAATTTAGCTTTGATTGAAAGATCAGCCGAATCGGCTGTTCCGTGCGTTCGCGTCCAGCTTGCTGAACGACGCGGCCGCGTTTGTGGTGACGACCGCGTCTGGAATCTATCTGTGGATGGCCTAGTTGCGTTTGGACGCGGTGGTCAGGCTTTTCAACATCCCGTCAATTTGAAGAGTGCGGCTAGATGCCTGTGACTTCGCTGGGACGGCTCGATTCGATTTCGTGCCCTTGGTCTTGCTAGGAGCGGCCAGTCGATCCGACACGCTCCGAACAGTGGTGGCGGCCTCGCGAAATGTCTTGACGTAGTGGTCAAGTCGCTTGGCAAACTGCTCCGACGCAGGGCCGTAGTCATCAGGAATGATGCTGATGAACTTCTGGATTCGAGTGATAAACAGGCGGCTGGATGCAACCGTCTTCATGTGCTCCTCGATCTTATCGGCGAGCTCGTCGACATCCTTGCCTCGCTCGACGTAGTGCTTTGACAACTTGCGAGCGCTGCTGGCGAAGTCGGCATACAGCCCTTGCATCACTGGGTCGCGTTCGCCGGTTGCGAACTCATCCAACTGCGTCGCGTAGTCGCTGTACGTTTTCGGTGCCGCGTCGATTGCCTTTCGGTAGTGCATCAAATCCGGCCCGATCGACTCGAATACCGTTTCGAGCGATTTAGCTTCGTCGTCAAGCAATTCAAGCAAATCGCTCATCTTGTCTTTAGCGAGACTCTCGGTTTCCAGTTGGCTTAAATCAAGTTGATTCAGGTTCAACTGATCCAGGATGGAATTGAGCTCGTCCTGCTGAGCGACAACACGATGCTGCCAGGCGTCGAGTGTCGCCTTGGTCGATTTCGCCGCCTTGATTACGGACTCCGGACTGCGGCTAGCATCGGTAGTTTGATGTTCGCTTTGTGCGATGACCTGTTGTGGAACAAGCGACGCTTGAACCGAAAGCAGCAGGGCAATCAAAAGAATCTTCTTAAACATTGGGTGTCTTTGGGAAATTTGGTTGTGGATGTGGAACTGGTGGCAATCGCCACCAGCGTTTCGAGTTTGTGCTGGTTGCTCCTATTGTTGGTGGTAGTAATGGTGGTGAACGTGTGTGTGATAGTGACGGACCGTGATGTCGCGATTCTGCGAAGGGCTTGATCCAAATACAGTGCTGGATGAATCACTGCCGAATGGGTCATCAGCGAATGGATCTGTGGAATCGAACTTGGTGTTCCACAAGTCTCCAAAGGGGTTGTCAGCGGAGGATGGCTTTCGGTACGTGCTTTGCTGATTTGCCAGTTAGCCTCGTGTGTTTGCGCGGCCCTGGGTGCGTGCTTCGACAATCCGCGTGGCTTGGTCAATTCGCTGGCTGACTTGCTGGCGTTTTCGATTGATCTCGAATTCTTGCGGTGTTAAATATGGCCGAGATTCGCCGCTCGCTTCAAACAACTGCCGATGCTTCTGCAAAAAACTAGTAGCGTCATTTAGCTGCTTGGTCAGGCTGGCAACTTGTGCTGTTAGACTTGCCCCATGGGCATTTCGCTGCAGAGAACGCTCAAGAGTTTGCTGTTGCCGTTCAAGTCGCTGGATCTTGGTGATGGCTAGTTGCTGTACCTGGGCCAGACCATCAACGTCGCGATTTAGCGCGTTGATATCGTGGCGAAGGGATCGGTGTTGGGCTGTGGCCGTCTTGGTGTTGATCGCCATCAAAACAGTGACCGCGATCAAAAGAGTGAATCGGAGCATGAGTCGTTTCCGTGCGAGTGTTCGATTGAAGGTTTTGTCTGTGATGTTGTGCAGTTCAGTTTTCATGCCAATCGGAATCGAAATCTGTGGAAAGAGCGTTTGATCCACGGCTGAACGAGCGAAAATGAATTGGGTTTTCGATCGATACTGGGGATAACGAAACAGAGTCGCTGGGATTGATACCGATGGTGTCGTTTTTGTTATCACGCGTGACAGTCGAGTTGACCGAGCTCTTGCTACTGAGTCTTTCCGAAGATGCGTTTGAAAAAGGAACGCTTTGGTTGGGGGCTGTTCTTTGGTTCTTCGCTAGCCAGTTCTTCCGCGCTCTGTTCCCGACCTTGCTCAGCTCGGGCCTCAAAGCGATCAAGGTAGTCGCGTTCTTCTTGTGACCCGCAGCGAGCCACTCGCACCAATGCGAAGTCGAACTCATCCAGATCCCCAAATCCCGTAACGCGAAACTCGCCAACGTGGGGATTGGTGATGGTCATGTGC
>CAYUGI010000149.1:0-16398 GCA_964444105.1 uncultured Pirellulaceae bacterium | reverse complement strand
CCCGGAGGGAGAGTGAATTGTGAATACGCAACATCGAATGGCTATTTGTCTTGCAGGAGCCGATTTCTTCCGTTTTAGCGCAACATCAAAACTGGCGCTTCGCGTTAGATATTAAATCGAAACGTTCCTTCACTTAGCGGCATGAGCCTAAGCCGGACCCCAACTCGAGTCTTCTCAAAACCAACCAACGACAATCCAAGCCTTTTAGAATGCAACTTCAATTCAAAATCCTGTCGCTCTTTTGCCTTTGTTATCTCAGCGCCGTAGTGAAGTCCGCAAATGCGGCGGACGCGACGCAGCCGAACGTGGTGCTGATCTTTATCGATGACATGGGGTACGGCGATGTGGGATTCAACGGTGCCACTGTGCCGCAGACACCGAATTTGGATCAGATGGCAGAGGACGGCATGAAGTTCACCGATTTTTACGTTGGCTGTGCTGTGTGCTCCGGTTCGCGCACTTCACTGCTAACCGGATGCCACTACCAGCGATTGGGGATGAAGCCAGTCTTGTTTCCAAACAGCACCAGGGGACTGCACACAGACGAGGTCACGCTGGCAGACATGCTAAAAGAAGCGGGTTATCGCACCGCTTGCATTGGCAAATGGCACCTTGGACACTTGCCGCCTTGCTTACCAACGGATCAAGGTTTCGATTCCTATTGGGGTGTCCCGTACAGCAATGATATGTGGATCGATCCTGCCAACAAACTTTCAAAGGACGTCGTGCTCCGCGGTGAAGTGACCCTGGCGGATCTACATGCGGGTAAGAAGATCAAGAACGAAGTACCGATCCTAAGTGACGAAGAAGTCGTCGAGTACCCAGCCGATCAAACAACTCTTACAAAACGGTACACGGAAAGGTCCATCGAATTCATCAAGGAAAACAGCGAGCAGCCGTTCTTTTTGTACCTGCCGCACACGATGGTGCACCGCCCCCTGGCAGTTTCCAAAGCGTTTGATGATCCCAGCAAGGAACTGATTACCAACGCGATCGAAGAGGTTGATTGGTCCGTCGGTGAGATCCTGCGAGCCATCAAGGAAACGGGTATCGCCGAAAAGACGCTCGTCGTTTTCACCAGCGATAACGGGGCGGCGGTGGGTTCATCACTTCCACTGCGAGCCAAAAAAGGTAGCGTCTATGACGGCGGTATTCGCGAACCAACTGTGATGTGGTGGCCTGGGAAAATTCCTGCGGGAACGGTTTGCAGCGAAGTTGCGGCATCGATTGACTTCATGCCAACGTTGGCCGAACTTGCCGGTGGCAAACTTCCGGCTGCCAAGATTGACGGCAAGAACATCTGGCCTTTGATGAGCGGGGATAGAGACGCAAAGAGCCCGCACGAAACTTACGTTTTGATGCACGGCCCAGGCACCGTGCGCAGCGGAAAATGGAAGTTCTATCCATGGGCAGAAGGCAACGGAAAACAAAAACGAGACCGTGCGAAACCTGCGAAGTCAAAATTCCCGGTACAGCTTTACGACACGATTGCTGATATCGGAGAAACCAACAACTTGGCTCAACTGAACCCTGAAGTGGTCCAGCGATTGCAGTTAGCTTACGACGCGCATCTAGCTGAAATCACGGCAAACCAACGGCAAACTGTAGAGATGATACGCCACAGTGATGCCCTGTCGCCCGAACGGCCGACACTGCCTAAATCTGCACTCAAGCGAAAGACTTCCAAGTCGAACTAGCTGCCGTTTTTTATAATGACAGGTTTGGTCGGAAACGCCGGTGAATGGATCTCGTGAATTTTGCCATCGGCGCTTTCGACAACATAGACGCCACCGATTCGCGCGCTGATCGTTATCTCTTTGCCGGCTTCAATCTTCCTCTTACGCCCCCGGCGTCCATCGGGTGTGATCGCATAGATCATGACGTCACCCTTTGTTTCGTTGTCAAACTTCAGTTCCGATCGCCATCTTCCTCGGTTCGGATTGGAATGAACCGCCGGGGTCATCACAAGCTTCTTCGGTGGATGCAGGGCAAGTAGTTGCTCAATCAATTGGTCTCGCACCTGCGGGTCCACCTGATCGAAAACGTTGATCTGTTCTTCGGTATCGCTGGAGTGATCGTAAAGTTCATTCGCAGTGATGGATCCGGTGGAAAAATCTCGCCACTGGATCAAGCGATACTCGGGCGTTCGCATGGAGTAGCCCATGTACTCTTTACCGTCATGCCGGCGATAGTACTGGCTCATCGCCTGTTCTCGAATGGTTGCGTCTGTGTCATGCAACAGGGGAACTAAGCTCTTGCCATCGACGAACGCGGGCGTATCGATGCCGGCTAATTCGCAGAGGGTCGGATAGAGGTCCAGCAATTCAGCTAGTTGGTCGCTTTGTTTTCCACCGCTGCCCAGACCGGGAGCGGAGACGAGTAGCGGTACCCTCGCGTCAATCTCATAGTTGGTCATTTTTCCCCAGCCACGATTTTCGCCCAGTTTCCAACCATGGTCGCTCCACAAGACGATGATCGTATTGTCCGCGACACCTTGCTGATCCAGTGCGTCCAGTAGGCGACCAATCTGTGCATCGACATAGCTGACGCATGCGTAGTAGCCATGCAGAAGGTGCCGGATTTTTTCGTCCGGAAGCGGTTGGTCATCCCAAGGCTTTGGGATATCGATCAAATCCACGTAGTGTGACAGTTCGCTGTTGTTGTGCGGCGCATACGGCGGCGTATTTGCACGGACGCTCTGATCCGTCGGCACTTGAAACTTATCTGGATCGTGCATGTCCCAGTACTTCTTTGGTGCCACCCAAGCCAAATGCGGACGGATGTATCCCATCGCGAGAAAAAATGGCCGGTCTTCCTTAGATAGTCGCTGGAGATCGTCGATCGCCATATTCGTTCGCGCACCATCAAGGACTTTGTCGTCAGGCAGATTCGGAGCGGCGGTACTGTATGAGCGGAGATTGTTTTTTCGCCAATCGTTCTTCGGCAAATTGTCCATGGCTGCACGAACAACGTCCGCGGTTCCCTTTGGATAGGGGTAGGGAAGTCGCGGAAGCGAACGAATCGGCTCGCTCCAAGATTGAGGGTCCGGAGTGGGATTGTGAAAGATCTTTCCGTGACTGACAGCGGTGTAACCAAACCTACGAAACCACTGCGGGATCGTCACGGCGTCCGGCTTTGCCTCGCGAAAGTGAATTGGCAGGGTCCACACACCTAGATGGTCTGGGGTAAGCCCAGTCATTAAGCTTGCGCGTGACGGATTGCAAACAGCCACTTGGCAATACGCCCGATTAAACTGCACACTTCGCTTAGCCAATCGATCCATATTCGGAGTCATAGCAAGAGGGTCACCGTAACAGCCCATCGCCGGTCGCAGGTCATCCACTGCTATGAATAGAACGTTGGGTTTAGAAAGCGTTTCCGTGCCATTTTCCGCGCACCTCGCTTGAGGCATGGCAAGCAAGCCTCCCATGCAAATCATCCCAACGCGAATCGTATTGGAACCGAAGAAGGAATTTGTTCGCTGCATGATATGGGGTATCTAGATGAGCTGAGAGACAGTCGACCGTCGCGAGATACGACACAGCTTAGCCAAATTGAGATCAGCGCGCACGCTCGCCTGCGTCAGGGAGCATTGGGACCAATAGCGACCAGCGTTTGCGTCGTTCGTACGAACAGGATGCCTTCGGAGAATGCGGGCGTTGCGAAACAAGGTTCCCCCATCGGGTTCTCCGCCAGCACTTCAAAAGCGTTTCCCGCCTTCAACACATACATGACACCGTTCTCGCAGGGGACATAAATTTTGTCGTCCGCGGCAGTCAACGACGCCGTCACTGACGCGCCACGGCCTAGCCGTTTTTCGTATATTTTCTCGCCGTTAGTTGCATGAAAACAACGGACGACACCGTTGGAATTGCCCAAGTACAAGTAGTCGCCGCAAACCACCGGCGTGGACATGTACGAACCACCTTGGTCCGTTTTCCACGCCACGAACTTTTCCGCTGCCTCAGGCGATTCGGTTAGGTTGCCCACCGCATCTTCTTGGATGACATAGATTGGCGATTTACCGCCGTGTGAGCTCGTGATGAATACGCGATCACCCACTGCAAACGGAGAGGGCGTGGGGTTGTCGCCACCGCCAGCGATCCGCCACCTTTCTTCGCCTGTCTCTAAGTCATATGAAACCACCCAAGGCCAACCATTGACAACCACTTGGGACGATTCGCCGGTCTGATGAATCAGAGGCGTTCCCCAGCTTCGTTCGCTGTCCCCATGCCGCGATTTTCGCCACAGCTCTTCCCCATTGGAAAGTTGTAACGCAACGATGAATGGTCGCTTTGGATCATCGCACAACAAAACAACTCGGTCGCCTTGAATCGCGGGTGAACTGGCGTAGCCCCAGCCAATGCCGTATTTGCTGATGTCAATCACCCCCAAGTCGCGTTTCCAAAGCAGCCCGCCATCGTGGTCGTAGCAGTACAGGCCTTCGGAACCAAAAAAGGCGACCAAGCAAGTGGCGTTTGCAGCAATCGTCGTGTTCGCATGAGAAGCTTTGGAATGCCGCGTTGCCTGCGGAATTCCTTGGCACGCCGTCCTGCGCCATAGTTCCTTGCCAGTAGATTTGTCGTAGCAGAGCACAACCCAAGATTGCTCCCCGTTATCGTCGGCAGCTTTTGTGTTCCCGCCGCGACCGACTTGCAGTGGTGCGTCGCCATCGGCTGCAATTGCGGTACACAAAAAGATCTTGTCGCCGAAAATCGTGGGACTTGAGTGCCCCAAACCAGGAACGTCGATTCTCCATCGAACAACCTCCTCTTTCTCGTTGGTTAAATCCCAAGATTCAGCTGTGCTAAACCCTTTGGACACACCCGTCGAACCAGTTCCACGAAACCCGGGCCAATTGACGGTGTCGCCCGCCAGGCCTGTCTGTACCACCAGCAGGCTGAAGCAGCAATATTTCGCGAAAGCCATGCATTTCATTGGTAGGTCCCCTTGGTTAGCTGAGCGAATATTGACTTCACGTTGATGCAGAGTTCCCCGAGTTTCCTCCGACTTCGACGCCAATGTTGGGGCGCTACGGAGTTTTCGGCCGCGACGTCGATCGAGTTTTTGGCGAAGCGGGCAGGTTGAGAAAAACACGATTTTGCGAACCCGAATTTGCGACCGCAACATCATCGAATCCATCTTCATTAAAGTCGCCTACGCACAATCCATAAGTCGTTGCGTCCGCTGAACCAAAGCGACAATCAGTGTAACGTTCTCCGCTCTCGCTATTGAAGTAGACGGCATTCCCTTGGCCTGAGTTACCCACGACGATATCGGGAATCTCGTCGTTGTTCATGTCGGCGATCGCCAACGCATAGGTATTCGATTCAGCATCGCCAAACTCAAGGCTGCGAGTCGTGGCACCAGAACCGTCACCGAAGTACACCACGTTTCTGCGGCCAAGATTTCCGGTTACCCAGTCCAAGTGACCATCGCCGTCAAAGTCACCCGTTCCAATCGCACGACTTGATCCTTTGGCTGGACCAAAGAACATGGGCGATGAGAACCCGGCTTCGACGTTTCCCAGCAAAATGCAATTCCGCTGCTCGTCACGATTCGCCAACAATAGATCGATCTGGCCGTCTGCGTTTATGTCTGCTGCAGCGACGTCGATCGTGGCGTCGGTAGGGTTGCCAAACACGATCGAGGTTGGAAACCGTGCGTCGCCATCGTTGATGAAGATGTGATTGGGTTGACCGCGACAGGTCATCAGTATGTCAGGGTCGTCGTCACCATCGACGTCGACGACTGTCAGAGAGCGGAGGCTGTGAATGCGACCGAAATTGCAATGGACTGCAAAATGCCCTTCGCCGTCGTTCAGCATGATCTTGCAAGGAGCGTTGTCGTTGCCGATCGCCAAGTCCAGGTCGCCATCTCCATCGAAATCCGCCGGCTCACAGGCGTAGGTCGTCGATAGGTTTTGCCCAACACGGCGAGCCAAGTTAAAACGACCGCGTCCCTGGTTTAGAAACACATAGTTTTGCTCCGGCCAATGGCGTCCGTTGGCAACGATCAAGTCGATGTGTCCATCGCGATTGAAGTCACCCGACCGGATCGAAGCTGACCGATCCTGCATGGTCCCCAAAACAAGCCTGCTGCTGGAAACGAATCGGCGCTCTTGTGCACCTGCTGATTGCCCCAACTGTAGCTCACCTTGCCCAAACACTCCCAACAAGAAAAGAAAAACCAGGGGAGAAAGACGCGGAGCAGTCATTGCAATGAGACCTATAAGTCAAAAACGAAAGCTCGTGCCATAACGAACGCGAATCTGGACGGCGAAAGAACCGTGCGGGCTGTCTCAAGCGATTTCATCGACGTCACATCATGATATATTCCGCAGGCACTCGCGTCACATACCGTCAACTTTAGACAGCCATCAGAATATGCCAAACCCTCGCGTCACACTTTCAAGCTACAGCCTATCAGCCGGCACGCTGCTGGTCCTTTTTGGGATCGCGTTTCTCTGTTCCGCGCAAGATCTAGCAGCGCAAGATCTAGCAGCTCAAGATTTGGCGGCTCAAGACCTGGCGCGTCAAGGTCTTAGCGAAGAGGGCGCAAAGCAGCAGGCCGTCCACGACTATCTTTTTGACACCTTCTTGCAGGGTCGCGATGCGAAATATCAGGGCGAAGGTGACAATCGTGCCTTAAAGGAGATGACTATTTTCGCAGAGGTCAAAAAGATTCGCGATGGGGACGAGATACTGCTTCCCGACGGCGCAGAGCGTATCGCTGCGCTCTTTCGCCATTTTGGTTTTCATGGCGATGGCTTGGACCGAATCAAAGAGGTTCGTGTTTTTCCGTTTTCGCCCGACTCGGCTCCTCCTCGCAGTGTGCAGGTGAAGGAGTTCTACCGCGTGCAGATGCCGTCCATGCCGTTGACGCAAGAACCTGCGGAGAGGATGAAGATTCGTTTTCTGATGAAGGAGCCCGATGCTGAGTGTCGTATCGACGATTTGGTCTTCATTGCACAAAAAGCGATTTCGCCGAAATTCGACAGCATTCCCTACCGAGATTTGGGCAGCGAGTTTCCTCGCGAGCGTGTTGAAATTCGGGTCGGCACGAACCATGAACTTTCCATCGGTGGATCCAGCAAATTGCAGCGGGAACGTTGGTTTCGCATGCACGAGACACCGGGGACCACCCATGAGTCAATCGAGCGGTGGGCGCAGGAACGAGGTTTTTTTCCGGCTCGAGGATTCATGAAGTTCAATCCGGCGATCACACAGCGGCGGAAAGACGAGAGCCTGAAAGAGCGGACGGACAAACCGGGGGCTGCCGATCTAAGCTTCTTCGATCACTATGACGCGGGTGAACGACTTCGACGGGCAATTCCTGCGTTTCGGAATCAGTCTTACTCTATGTGCTTCAACGACTGGCCCGAGTTCATGTCGGTGCCGCTGACTGGCCGTGGCACGCCAAAATTGGATCAGTTCGACAACGCGGCGGACCTTGCTGCTGCTTTTGTGGCCGATCAGATCAAGGATGCGGGAGTCACGGCGACTTGGTGGGAAGTGAAAAACGAAAGCAGTGTGCAATCCGAATGGGCACACCATTGGAAAGAGAAGGAGGGAATCGACGGCTGGGGACTGCTTGGCAAATTCCACAATACGGTGGCGGACAAGATTCACGCGAAAGCACCCGATGTCAAAGTAGGCGGTCCATCGTCGGCGTACATGCAGGTTCAAGTTCAGGACTTCGGCCTATTTCGCAATCAAGCTCGATTCATCGAAGAAACACGCGGGCACATCGATTTCTTTTCGCACCACTTTTATGAAAACGCTTTGATGCTGGGGGCTCACGAGCGCCGTTCCACTGGCTATTCCAACTACCTACTGGGCCGGTACGAAGCGATCTTGGATATGCTGCGTGCTCACATGCACAAAGTCGACAATGTGTTGCCGATTTTGATTACCGAATGCGGTTCTTTGCAAAATGGCAGAAAGCCATCGGACAATTGGTTGCGGATCCACGCTTGGAATTCGTATCTCACCAAATCGATGCAGCGACCCGATCAGATCGACTTGTTCGTACCGTTTGTTTTCCTGCACATGCCGTGGAATCCCAACAGTGGTGACGCGGCGTTCACTCCCAAAGCCGATCGTGACAAGCATTGGAAATTGGAAGACTTCGATCCGACAACCGTTGCGAATTTCTTTGAACTATGGCGTGACTTTGACGGGAATCGCCTGCCGGTTCAATTCAATCGAGATTGGCTGGATGTGGTTGCGGTTCACGATGGGGGGCGTATTTCAATAGCGATTACGAATATGGGTGGACGACAACTTGCCATCGATCTTTCCTCTGTCGCAAAGCGTGTGCAAAGTACCGAAGCAACGCAAACGCGACTGAACTACCATCGCGGTGAAGTTGTTTTTGAACCGCAGCACGTCGTTGACGCGGCCGCTATCCCTGTGGACGTGAACGAAACGACGATCGTGAGATTAAAATTGACGCGCAAACTTGATCCGCAAGGGAATCTGAAACAAGTTCGCCATTACGCCCGGGAGACGGCCGTCGCTTCGGATGGAAGTCCCTTGGATTTCGATATCGATGTCGATGATGCCGACCAAGTCGTGTCAGCCAAGCTTATCGTTGGCATTCATCGAGGCGGAGGCGTCAAAGAACCACTGACGGTTCAGGTCAACGGAACGCCCATCGTGGTCGACATGGGAGATGCCAGCGAGTTTTCGGAGTTCTTTGCTCCGCTGGACGCTGATCTCCCCAGGTCATCGATCAAGAGCAAGAACAAAGTAACGATCACAGCTCAGAAGGGCGCGAAAGTAACGTCCGTTCAAATTGTTTGTTTGTACAACATCGACTGAGCGGGGCAATATCCACTGAGCAGGCCAACCGTCGACGCGTCCGCTTTGGTTGACGCAGTACACACGGCATCCAGTTGAGCGCTGATCACGCGGTGTCGAACCGACAAGTATGTTGGCTAGAATGTTCCAAAAGTCGCAAGGCAGCTTTACACGCCCATCCAGACGCAAGACTCAACTGAAATGACTTTACCGATACGACGTTTTTGCCCAACCGGCGTTTGCCCAACCAGCGTTTGCATCGCCTTCCTCGTCATCGCGACCGCTTCTTCGGCTTGCGCACATGAGCCAAGTGATAAGCCTGATCGCAGTCCCAAAGACACGGGAAGCGTTCTCGTGTTCGCGGGAACCGGTTGGTACCGCCACCCCGAAACGGCAGCGATCAGTGGCTGGCTGTCGCGATTATCCGATGACTTGGGGATGCAGGTCGACGTGTCGGAATCTCCCAAGGACATCACCAACTTACTGGATCGATACGACGTACTGGTGTTGAACAATTGCACCGAGATGACCAATCTTTTCGACGAGAAGCAGCGAGCGAAGATTCAAAATTGGTACGACAGCGGTGGTGGTATCGTTGCAATTCACGCGGCACTTGTGAGACAAACCAAGTGGAAATGGTTTAGCGAATTAGCGGGATGCGATTTCAACAGTGATTCCGAGTATTTGGAGGCTCGCGTCACAGTTGCCCCAGACGCCAAAGGACATCCGGCGGTCGGCAATGCTACTGACTCATTTTTGTACAAAGCTGACTGGACGAATCACGATCGCAGTGTCAGCGGATTGCCAGGGTTTCAAGTCCTGCTACGCGTAGATGAGTCCACCTACACTCCGGTTCGGGAGTACTTTGAAACCAGGAACGGAAAAGCGATGGGGGCAGACCATCCGATCTGCTGGACCAACACGCTCAATGACGGACGATTTTTCTATACCGAAATTGGTCACGATGTCCGATCTTTGGAAACCGACTTTGGTCGAAGGCATCTCGTCGAAGCCATCCGCTGGGCGGGTCGTCAAGAGAAGTCAAGCAGCACCCAAACAGAGACTCTCAAATGATGAATTACCTCACCATACCGTTTGCGTTTGTGTTGACTGCATTCGCTGCGTCGAGCTCTGTCTTGGCTCAGCAACTGCAAACCGCGATTGCGCCCAAAGTGTCTGACAACTGGCACCAGGCGGCAGGGCCCCACGGAAATTGGCAGACCGGTGGTAGCCCGCCGACTACCTGGAGTGTCACGAGGGACGAGAATATTCTCTGGCGAACTCCCATGCCTGAAGCTGGTATGAGCAGTGTCACCATCTGTGGTGACAACGCGTTTGTCACGACTCACGTACCAATCGAGTCATCGGAGGAACAAAATGGCGTAATGGATGTCATGGGTTTCTGCCTGGATGCAAACACGGGCAAGATTCGCTGGCAAGTAGAGCTTCCTGGAAGTGTATTCATTTCTCTGGCTGGCGGATTCACTGACGGAACCGTCTTTGCACCCATCTGCGACGGGCAATTCGTTTGGTTCTTCAATCGTTGTGGATCAATGGGCTGCTACGATTTAGGTGGAAACGAAATCTGGCTGCGGAAGTGGAAGCCGCGTTTCAAGCACAACAATCGTCAAGCCGAGCCCTTCTTAGTGGGTGACGCAATCTTGTATGTCGAAGTTGCCAACAAAGAAGCTGGGGCACAGATTCAAAAATGGTCGGCCCCAGGGAAGAAGTCCAAAAGTACGGACGCCCCTGACGACGTTGACGAGAAAGAAGTGTGGACTTTCTTACATGGAATCGACAAACGCAACGGCAACATGCTTTGGCGAGAAAGAGCCGGAACCACCGTTCATAACACGCCGGTAGTAGGGTCTTTGGCAAACGGCAACTTTGCCGTCGCGCATGCTCGCGGCGGTCCGCATAAACCCTTTGAAAAACCAGCGGGCCAGACACTCACGAGCTTGGCTCCGGGTGAAGAAGGCAAAACGTTGTGGACGACGGATCTGGTTGGCTTGGACCCGTCCTACGCTTGCCACTGGAACCAAAAGCACGTTTTTGGATTTCAGGGTGGATCACACGTCGTAATGGACACCGCGACGGGAAAGGTATTGCGAAAACAGCCGCTTTACCAAAGCAGCACCCTGTGGAAATATCAAAGCGACAAAGCAGATTGGGTCAAACAGACGAACGTGGCAGTCAAAGCGGGCAAAGGCCACCCCAATACCAATCAAGCCAACCTAGTCATTGGCGATTGGCATTGGTTCCTGTCCCACAACGTCCATTATTTAGGACGCGTGAATGTGAACAGCGGTGTCGTCGAGTACTTGGAGCTACCGGCGCAACTGATGCCCAGCAGTAAGAGCCGAGCGGATGACGTGCGACTGTGGGGTAAAGGGCATCCAGAAAACCAACCGTTGAACCAGGCTGGGTTTGCCGTCGGTGACAAAGGACACACTGGAACGGGCTGGGGGCACATTTCAGCGGCCAGTCCGACACGTGTCGGGCATTTTCTGTTCCTACCCGTCGTGACCGGCACGGTGCATGTCATCGACACCAGCAAGAAGGATTTGTCTCCGGATTCAATCATTGCCATCAACGATCTTGGACTTGGCGGAGAAACCTGGACCCTGGCGACGTTGACCTTCGCGAATGGAAGACTTTACGCACACACGATGAAAGAAGTCATCTGCATCGGCGCGACTGGCGATTGAACGTCATTTCGATGTCCTGAATCAAGACGGGCGAATCTGACGTTTTCGCTTGGCAGTCCCGATCGACCGAAAGTGCTGCATGATCTCATTGAGTTGCGTAAGGCCCACTGGTTTTGACAGCAGCCGAGTGTTGGAATCAAGTCCGTCGATGGCTCGCAATTCACTTGTTTCTGCAAAACCCGTCATAAAGCAAATCGGCGTCTTGATGTTCGCTGCACGGAGCCTCCGGTACGTCTCCAGGCCGCTAATCCCCGGCATTTGTTGATCCAAGAAGATAAGCTCATAGGATTTCGATTGCAGCTCGACAATGGCCTCTTCTCCAGAGGAGACGTCGACCGCGTCGATGCCCTGGCTCTCGAGCAATAGTCGAATCGACATACTAACTTCTTGCTGGTCATCGACGATCAGAATCCGAACCGCTGAGAAGTCTCTCAGCGCGGTCGTTGGGTCCGTTGCTTCGGCGGAGTTTTCGACTGATGCAATTGGGAACGCGACTTCAAAGCGAGCTCCCTTACCTGCGATTGAATCAACCAGAATTGCCGCACGATGATTTTCCACGATGCCGATCACCGTCGATAATCCGAGGCCACGGCCCGTCGACTTGTTCGAGTAGAAAGGATCAAACAAGTGCCTCTTCGCATCATCATCAAGCCCGCATCCTGTGTCTTCTACCGAAACACACACGTACTGACCTTTTGTCAAGCGACTGCCAAACGTGTACAGTGCCGCCTCGTCGCGTTCTAGTGACTTTGCACCAACGTAGACTCGAATCTCGCCACGCTCGTCAATTGCTTCATACGCGTTGGTCAGCAGATTCAAAACAACTTGCGATATGGCACCCGGGTCGCCGATGATGGTCGGAATGTCGTCTGCAATTGTCATATCGACCTTCACGCGATTTTCGATCGATGACTGAACCAGCGCAACAAGGGGATGAACCAACTCTACCAAATCCGTGGATTTGTACTCTGCATTGACTTGCCCCGAATACGTCAGCATTTGACGACAAAGAGAAGCTGCGACATCGGACGCTTGCACGATTCGTTTCACTGCAGCCGACAGATCAGCCGGTCTGTCTTTTTGCAATTCGCACAACTGAGCATTGGTAACAATCGACGTCAGCAAATTGTTGAAGTCGTGCGCTATGCCACCGGCTAATCGCCCCAAACTGGCGAAGCGTTGTCGATTCTGGGTTTGTTGCTCCATCAATTTTGCCAGACTAGCTTGCCGGCGTTCTTGAATTACCAGAGCGACTAATCGTGCAAGTCGCGAAATCTCGTCGAGTCCCGCAATCTTAGTGCTACGATCGTTATCCGACGTTAAGCAGATCAAACCGATCACCTCATTGTCGATCGTCGAGACAGGCATCCAACCCAAGACGCGAACGCCAAGGTCTGATAAAGTTGCCGCGAGTGGCCATTCATTTCGACCGCCTAGATCTGTCGATGAAACGATGGGACAGTTGCCGCGAAGACAATCCCCAAGGACTGGTGTGACATCGCTGAGAACGCTTCCCACAACGTTTGTGGCAAACTCATCAAATCGACTCGTTCCTGCGGAAGCAGCAACCACCTGCCGTTCTTTATCCAACAACAGAGCAAAGCAGTGGTTGTCTAGGAATGCCTGGTCAATCCCTTGGGCGAGCTTCTGGAGAAGTTGGTTTTCGTCGTCACCCTCCATGGATGATTCCAAGATTTGCTTTTGCAGATCGCCTAATTTTTGCAGACGACTGGACTCTGTAATGTCGCGAACCGTGCCCGCCGCCCTAATGGCAACATCATTAGCGTCACGCTGGGATACCCTGCCCTTTTTTTGGATCAAGACAGTGTTACCATCCGCGCGACAGAAACGAATTTCTTGATCGATCATTCCGTCAACTGGCAGCATGCAAAACTGATTCCGGTCATCCACATGAACGCATTGCAACAAATCCTCCCGTGCGACACGCCGACGATGAGGCTGGCATCCGACAAGGTTGCTAAATTCCCAATCAACGACGTACTCACCTTCTTGCAGATCCAACTCCCAAACGCCGAGTTCAGTTCCCCTGAGTGCACGGTCACAAATCGACTGCAACTCGGCGAGACTCATCTGGTCGGCGTACCACTTCTTTTCGGTAAACGTGCAAATCGAAACCAATCGCCCTTTGATTTTGGTCATGTGACTGGTCACGCACAGACCGATGTGCTCTCCCGATGCTAGTCGTTGTTCGTATTCTGCCTGAAAGAAGGTCTCTCCTTGGAACGTCGCTTCCAGAAAGTCTACGAACGGATGAGGATCGATTGCGTAGACATGCGGCAAACTTCGGCGTAGTTCCGCTTCCGACTTGGCTTGAAAGAGCTGAACCGATGTTGGGTTCAACCAAAGCGTTTCGATCCGATTGAGAACTTCATCAAGCAATTCAGTGGACGACTTCCACTCTTGAAGAAATGACTCAGCGCCGTCGGCCCGCATCAATCTGAAATACTCTTCAACCTGATGCATGTCATCGATGATGACCGCCGTATTGATTGAATTTAATAACGAGGCGACGGAGTCTTCCTGAACACCGTCTTGCGAACTCAAACTCTGTGCAGTCTTATCCACGACTCTACACCTCGTATTCTAAAACTTGCGTCTTGGTCAATCGGATTTGAACCATCCAGGGCATATCGTACCGCAGTAATTGCCGGCCATGCCAGTAGTTTAGGTTAACGTCGTCGTTGCTAGGGTGACTCCCTCGGCGATCAACCGGTCGGTGCTTGCAATAAAAAACGCACAGTTCCCGGTGTTGCCAGGGACTGTGCGGTTGAGGGTGTGCGGTTGAGGGTGTGCGGTTGAGGGTGTGCGGTTGAGGGTGTGCGGTTGAGAGACTTTCTTTCCAAGAACCATTGGGCTGTTAGATACACAGCCAGAAGATCTGGTCGTGAGACGTAAATCGCCTACTGCTCCAAGCGAAACATGCTGACGCCCAACGGCGGTAGGTTCGCCAAGATACTATCGGGTCGGCCGTGCTCGCCTTGTCCGGTCGTATCACATCCTGGGTAGTTGCCGAAGTTCGATCCACCGTACGCTTCACTGTCGCTGTTGAAGATCTCTTTCCAGTGACCCGCATGCGGTACACCAATTCGATAACCTTCCCGCGAGACGGGAGTGAAGTTGCAACAAACAAGCACTGGCGGGGCACCATCCATTCCTTTGCGAAGGTAAACCAGCGTGCTGTCGTCTGCGTTCATGCAATCGACCCACTCGAAACCGTCGCCGTCGAAATCCAATTGGTGCAGTGCTGGGTTCTCGTTCACAGTCTTGTTTAGATCGGACACCAATTGCTGGACACCTCGATGCGTGTCGAAGTCCAACAGGATCCAGTCGACACCATCGTCGTGGTTCCATTCGTTCCACTGTGCAAGCTCACCACCCATAAACAACAGGTTCTTGCCAGGGTGTGTCCACATGTAGCTGTAGAGCAAGCGAAGGTTCGCGAACTTCTGCCACATGTCGCCAGGCATTTGGCTGATCAACGATCCCTTGCCGTGGACCACTTCGTCGTGTGACAGCGGCAACATGAAGTTTTCGGTGAACGCATAGATCAGGCTAAACGTTAATTCGTTTTGATGATACTTGCGATGAATCGGTTCGTTCTGCATGTACGACAGGGTGTCGTTCATCCATCCCATGTTCCACTTGTAAGTAAACCCAAGTCCGCCATCGTAAGTGGGACGCGAGACACCGGGCCAAGCGGTCGATTCTTCCGCGGCTGTAACAACACCTGGGTACTGCTCGTGGACGGCAACATTAAACTCGCGAAGGAAATCGATGGCTTCCAAGTTCTCGCGGCCGCCATATTGGTTCGGAATCCACTCGCCATCTTCGCGGCTGTAATCTAAGTACAGCATGGATGCGACGGCATCGACGCGAAGTCCGTCGATGTGGTACTTGTCCAACCAAAACAGAGCATTGGAGATCAGAAAGTTCTTCACTTCGGTGCGACCAAAGTTGAAAACCATGGTGCCCCAGTCGGGATGCTCGCCCTGCCGCGGATCAGCATGCTCATAAAGCGCGGAGCCATCGAACCGATACAAGCCGTGAGCGTCTTTGGGGAAGTGGGCTGGCACCCAGTCGATCATCACACCGATGCCCTGCTGGTGCATGTAGTCGACGAAATACATGAAGTCGTCCGGGCCGCCATGACGGCTAGTCGGTGCAAAGTAGCCAACCGTTTGATAACCCCACGAACCACTAAATGGATGCTCGCTGATCGGCATCAATTCCACGTGCGTGAAATTCATGCGTTTACAATACTCGGCCAGACGCTTCGCAAGATCACGATAGTCCAGCCAGCCGTGGGTTCGGCCGGGGCCTTTCTGCCAACTGCCCAAGTGGACTTCATACACGTTCATCGGCTCGTGCATCGGGTCCCATTCTTTGCGACGCGACATCCAGGCGTCATCGTTCCATTCGTGCCCGGTCAGATCAGTCACGATCGACGCGGTCAATGGGGGCAGCTCGGCTGCGAAACCGACGGGGTCACTCTTGTCGATCCATTCACCGTGCTCGCTTAAAACGCGAAACTTGTATCGGTCGCCAACCGTCGCACCTGGGATGAACATCTCCCAGATCCCAATGTTGTCGTGAACTTTCGCAACATGATTACGACCGTCCCAGCCATTGAAGTCGCCAACGACTTGGACGCTGCGAGCATTAGGCGCCCAAACAGAAAAGTTAACACCAGGCGACCCGTCTACCGTCCGGACTTGAGCGCCCAGGCGGTCATACATATTTAGATGCCGACCTTCACCGAGTAGGTAGCGGTCGTAGTCCGAAAGAATCGATGGTGCAGCGTATGGGTCTTGGGTTTCCACAACTTCGCCTGTTTTGTCGGTCATCTGGATGCGATATCTGGATCG